>CAVEVQ010000014.1:0-62552 GCA_963619325.1 Bacteroidaceae bacterium
GCATGAGATCATGTTAGGCTACACTTGGTGTGTTACAAAACATTTCTGTAGATAGAATAAAGAAACGAAATGGAAATCCGCGGAATTTTTCTGCGGATTTTTTAATTTTGTAAGTCCGTATAGATTTTTGGGAAAAGACAGTAAAGAAATAATAGACGAATAAAAAAGTATGGGAAGAGCATTTGAGTACCGTAAAGCAAGAATTTTTGCGCGTAATGCAAAGTTGTCAAAAGCATTCACGCGTATTTCGAGAGAGATTACGAGTTGTGTAAAATCATCGGGAGCAGACCCGCAGATGAATCCGCGTCTTCGTATGTTGATGTTGAAGGCTAAGGCGGAGAATATGCCAAAGGACAGTGTTGAGCGTGCAATCAAGAAGGCGTTAGATAAGGATACGGCAGACTACAAGGAAATTATCTATGAAGGATATGGACCTGCGGGTATCGCAATCTTTGTTGTAACCTCTACCGATAACAATACACGAACGGTGTCTAATGTGCGTTCCTATTTTAATAAACATGGAGGAAGTCTTGGAACGCAGGGTAGCCTTTCTTTCTTATTTGAGCATAAATGTGTGTTCAAGGTTCTAGCCAAGGAAGGTGTTGATTTGGAAAATCTTGAGTTGGAATTGATTGATTTCGGTGTCGACGAGGTTTATTTAGATGAGGAGACGAATGAAATCATTATCTATGGAGCGTTTGAGAACAATTCGAAAATACAGGAGTATTTGGAGTCCAATAACTTTGAAATCAAAGATGTTGAGTTCTTGTATGTTCCAAACGATTTGAAGGAGGTGACAGAAGAGCAGAAAGAGTCTGTCTATAAGCTCATCGACAAGATGGAGGATGACGACGATGTTCAGAATGTATACCACAATATGAAAGAAGACTAAGAGAAGTTTTTTAGTATGTTTCGTATATAAAGAAGGAAGACTCATTCCATAAAATGAATTTTTGGTTGAGAAGTTTTGTTGAAAAAAACTCGGTTCTTTTGTCTATATACTAAATTTTAACCTATATTTGCGTTTGTGGAGTTGGTCAGGTGTGGCTAATTTTCATAAAGGAAGTGGATTGCAATTCTAAATTCGAATCAAATTTTGTTTAACTAATAAAAGTTTTTTTAAGATGAAGAAAATTTTCAATTTGGCAGTGATTTTTGCGGCTTTGATGACTGCAGTTTCTTTCGCTTCTTGTAGTGATGAGGATGATGCTTCAGACAAGGTTGAGGAGCAGCAGTTGACATCTGTTAGTGTAGAGGAAGGCGAAACTTATGCTTTCACTAATACTTCTATGGCTAAGAGTGGATATTTCAAAGTTGTAACCGTTTCAGGAACAAAGGAAAATAAGAACAGAGTTGTTGAGATTAAGATTACAACAAAGAAGGATGATGCAGCTGGTGAGACTTATACTTTGGGTGAGGATGCAGATCACACTTCTTACTTGATGTGGGATGGCAGTGCATTCTCTAATGTATTCCAGAAAGATGCTGTTGAGAATGCAGCAAAGATTATTTTCTGTCTTTCTACGGATGCTACAGGATACACAATTACATCTGCAACTGTGAACAAAGCAGTAGCTTCTGCAGGTGCGACTGAGACATTGTTCGCTAAGAAATAATCGACTGACAAGTTGGTAGAATAAAGGGCGAGTGCTAAGGTGCTCGCCTTTTTGTTTTGTTTGTGGTATTATAAAATAAAGGATTTGTGGCGAATAAGATAAATAATCTATCATGGATAAAAATAGTTTGCATAATTTTGGTGATAAGAAAGAAGTGTGTAAGAGTATGTTTTTAAGTCCAAAAGCGGATATAACGTTTAAGAAGGTGTTTGGGGAACATCCAGACATAGTGAGGAGTTTTTTGAATGCTATGTTGCCGTTGGAAGGTAGAGAAATCGTTGAAATAGAATATCTCACGCCGGAATTGTTTCCGGATAATTTAGAACAGAAAAATAGTATTGTTGATGTTCGTTGTAAGGACGGAGAAGGACGGCAGTTCATCGTTGAGATGCAGATGTACTGGCGGAAAGAGATGTATGAAAGGATGGTCTTCAACATGGCGAAAGTCTACTCTTCGCAGTTGAATATCGGAAATACATATCAAGAACTGAAACCTATTTATGGACTTTGCTTGTTGGATGACATTGCCAATAAAGAGGAAGAATTCTACCATCATTTACGAATTAGTACATCGGACAATAAAATCGTGTTGGATGATTTTCATTTGGTATTGGTAGAATTGCCGAAATTTAAACCTAAGACTTTTTCCGAGAAGAAGCTACGAGTGCTTTGGCTACGTTTTTTGACGGAAATCAACGAACAAACAGAAGAGATGCCAGAGGATATGAAAGAAGAGCCATCATTAAACAAAGCTTTAAGTATTTTACAGGTAACAGGAATGAATAACAGCGAGCGACTCGGATACGACAAGTTTGTCGATGCCGTCTGTTGGCAGCGTACTTTGATGAGAGGAGCGAGGGAAGATGGTATTGAAGAGGGGAAGAAACTTGGAGTTGAAAAAGAGAAAACGGAGATGGCAAAGAGGATGAAGCAAGAGAATATATCAGAAGAAGTCATCCAAAAAGTAACTGGTTTGACAGTGGAGCAAATCAAATGTTTGTAGCAGCAAGAGACTTAAAAACGAGAGAAGCGTGTTCCGTTAAGTTTGCTTTCCTTTAAGATAATTGATATATTTGCGGAAAGATTGGTTAGATTTAAATAAAAAGTAAGATAGATGGAAGAAGTAGTAAAACCATCAAGCGAGAAGTTGAAAGCTCTTCAGCTTGCTATGGAAAAAATCGAAAAAGATCATGGTAAGGGTACCATAATGAAGATGGGAGACAACAAGATTGAGGAAGTCCCTGTTATATCGACTGGTTCATTAGGTTTAGACCTTGCGTTGGGTGTTGGAGGATTCCCACGCGGTAGGGTCATTGAGATATTTGGTCCGGAGTCGTCAGGAAAAACCACATTGGCTATTCATGCGATAGCGGAGGCCCAAAGACAGGGTGGTATCGCGGCTATCATAGATGCGGAGCATGCTTTTGATAGATTTTATGCGGAGAAATTAGGGGTAGACGTTGAAAATCTTCTTATTTCGCAACCTGATAATGGTGAACAGGCATTAGAGATTGCTGATTCGTTGATTCGTTCGTCGGCTATTGATATTGTTGTGATAGACTCTGTTGCTGCTTTGACGCCAAAAGCGGAGATAGAAGGAGATATGGGTGACTCAAAGATGGGGTTGCAGGCACGTCTGATGTCGCAGGCTCTTCGTAAATTGACAGGTAGCATCAATAAGACGAATACCTGCTGTATCTTCATCAACCAATTACGTGATAAAATTGGGGTTATGTTTGGCAACCCAGAAACGACGACGGGAGGAAATGCGTTAAAATTCTATGCTTCGGTGCGTTTGGATATTCGTCGTATTGGTCAATTAAAGGAAGGAGACAATGTGATAGGAAGCCAAACACGCGTGAAGGTGGTTAAGAATAAGGTAGCACCTCCGTTTCGAAAGGCAGAGTTTGATATTATGTTTGGAGAGGGAATCTCTCATGTCGGTGAAATTGTTGATTTGGGTGTTGAGACTGGAATCATCAAGAAGAGTGGTTCCTGGTATAGTTATGGAGAAACGAAATTGGCGCAAGGACGAGATGCCACAAAGGCGTTGTTAAAAGACAATCCAGAGTTGGCGGAGGAGATTGAAGCCAAGGTAAGAGAGGCGGCAAAGAATATGCCTCAATGAGATAAATAAGATAAAGGGAAGAGGTGAAAAGGTCTGAATATGTCCTTTTTGCCTCTTTTATAGATAAAGAGTAAGCAATAACTGAAAGAGGAGAGTGAGATTGGTATGGCACAGAATTTAAAAACTGAGATATACGAGGAGAAGGCTGTATTGGTGGGTATCATCACTCCACAGCAATCGGAGCAAAAAGAGAGAGAATACATTGATGAATTAGCTTTCTTGGCGGAGACGGCAGGGGCGCATCCTCAGAAGATTTTCTTACAAAAGTTAGATAGTCCAAACTCCAACACTTTTGTCGGGCCAGGGAAATTGGAGGAAATCAGAGATTACATAAAAGATCAAGAGGAGACAGAAAATGAGATAGGCTTGGCTCTTTTCGACGATGAACTTTCTCCGAAGCAGATAAGAAATATAGAGAAAGAGTTGGGTGTTAAGATTTTGGATAGAACCAGTTTGATTTTAGACATTTTTGCAAGAAGAGCACAGACTGCTCATGCGAAGACACAAGTCGAGTTGGCTCAATATAGATATCTTTTGCCACGTTTGACTGGAATGTGGACACACTTGGAACGACAACGAGGAGGTATTGGTATGCGTGGTCCGGGAGAGACACAAATAGAGACGGACCGTCGTATTATCTTGACGAAGATCTCTCTTTTAAAAGAAGAGTTAAAGTCGATTGACCGTCAGAAGGTTATACAAAGGAAGAATAGAGGGAAGATGGTTCGTGTGGCTTTGGTGGGATATACCAATGCGGGAAAATCAACTATGATGAACGTAATTAGCAAATCGGATGTTTTCGCGGAAAACAAGCTTTTTGCGACACTTGACACAACGGTACGTAAGGTTACCATAGACAATTTGCCATTTTTGTTGACAGATACAGTAGGGTTTATCAGAAAATTACCAACTTATCTTGTGGAGTCTTTCAAGTCGACGTTAGATGAGGTTAGGGAGGCGGATTTGCTTGTGCATGTGGTGGATATTTCTAACCCTACGTTTGAAGACCAGATTATGGTAGTAGAAAAGACGTTGCGGGAGATTGACACACAGGAGAAACCGACAATTATTGTATTCAATAAGATAGATGCATTTACCTATACGCCGAAAGAGGAAGACGATTTGACCCCGAAGACGAGAGAGAATATCAGTTTGGAGGAGTTGAAGAACACTTGGATGGCAAAGTTGCAGGATAATTGTATTTTCGTCTCTGCAAAAGAGAAAACGAATTTAGAAGAGTTCAAAAAAATGCTCTACAACAAGGTAAAGGAGATTCATGTTACTCGCTTCCCATACAATGATTTTCTGTATCAGAATTATGATGAGAATGCGGAAATAGCTGAATAATTTCCTGAATAATAAAGAATTGAACTTTGAGTAAATATAGAAATTTAAGCAATGACGAATTGCAGCAGCTACAATCACAAGGATGTGTTTGCGATGATTGGTCAGGTATACAAGTTGCGGAAGATTTTGACGCAAAATATTTGAAAAATGTCATTTTCTCAGGAAAAAACAAAGTAGGAAGTTTTACTGGAACCTATACTGATAAGAGTGGAATTGTCAGACATTCAGGTATTTATAATGCGACATTGCATAATTGCGAAGTGTCTGACGATGTATATATTAACAAAATAGGGAATTACATAGCCAATTATAAAATCGGAAGAAATTCATTTATAGAAAATGTCAGTTTATTGGCTGTTGATGAAGAAACGTCGTTTGGAAACGGTGTTGAGGTAGCTGTGATAAATGAAGGGGGAGGAAGAGAAGTCCCAATATATGATTTTCTATCATCATCTGTTGCCTATATCATTGCATTATATCGGTATCGGAAAGAGGTTGTGGCATGGCTTTGCGATGAGATAAAGCGTTACGCTTTGTCAATTACTTCGAAGACAGGAATGGTGGGAGAGGGGACGAGGATTGTAAATTGTGGAAAGATAAGGAATGTAAAGATTGGAGACAAAGCTATATTAGATGGTTGTGCTTTATTAGAGAATGGAAGTGTGAATAGCAATGCCATGGCCCCTGTTAAGGTAGGTGTTGGTGTCAATGCGAGGGATTTCATTTTCAGCTCGGGCAGTGAGGTGGCAGATGAAGCGTTGATTGAACGTTGCTTTGTTGGACAAGGAAGTGTAGTTGGAAAACAATTTTCGGCAACGGATGTTCTGTTTTTTGCGAATTGTCAGGCATTCCATGGAGAGGCTGCTTCTTTGTTCGCAGGGCCTTATACGGTGACACATCATAAGTCAAGTCTGTTGATAGCAGGTTTTTTTTCGTTCTTGAATGTAGGGTCGGGTAGTAATCAGAGTAATCACGGATATAAATTCGGACCAGTCCATCAGGGAATTGTTGAACGAGGATCAAAGACAACGAGTGATTCGTATCTTCTATGGCCAGCGAGGATAGGAGCGTTTACGTTGATAAAAGGGAGGCACACCACGCATCCCGACACGACAGATTTGCCGTTTTCGTATCTAATAGAAGATAAAGGCGTGTCATTTCTTGTACCTGCTGTCAATCTTCGTAGTGTAGGAACGGCTCGTGATGTGCAGAAATGGCCAAAGAGAGATAATCGTAAAGATCCTGTTTTATTAGATAATATCAATTTTAATTTGTTAAATCCGTATACTGTCGGGAAAATAAAAAGCGGAATAGAGAAGTTGAAACAGATAAAGCAGGCGGAAAGATCATCAAATGGAAATTATCTTTATGATGGATTGCAAATCAAGGAAACAGCTTTGCAACGAGGTCTGTATCTGTATGAGAAATACGCTTTCAAATATGTGATGGAGGCGATAATTAAAAAGTTGAAAAACCGAGAGTTGGGTTCAATAGAGGAAGTGCGGAAAATTTTATCAAACAAGATTCCTTTGATGGTGGGAGAATGGATTGATTTGGGAGGAATGATAGTTTGTAAGCGTAGTGTAGACGAGATGTTAAGCAGAATAGAGTTACACGGATATGACAACATAGAGTTTGTAAATAATTATTTATCAGATTTTTACAAAAATTATGAAATCAATGAATGGTCATGGATAAATGCTTTCGCAGAAGAGATATTAAGCATTAATTTTGCTACGTTGTCGAAGGAGAGACTTTGCGAGCTGCTTGATTTGTATAGGAAAGGGGAGGAGGACATAGTTGAAATGCTTCTTGAAGATGCGAAGAAAGACTATGCAGAAAAGATGAGAATAGGATATGGAATGGATGATGAGAGTCGGCAGTTGGATGATTTGAATCTTGTAAGGGGAGATATGTCGCAAACATCTTTCGTCAGAGATTTGGAGCGACACACGGAGATGGTGAGTCGAGAGGTTGCAAGTCTGCTTCTTCGTGTTAAGAGTATAAAGGATTAAGAATAAAGGGAGAGAGTATGCAGAACGAAATTATCACGGTGAATAAAGGAAGTTACTTTCCAGTTCCAATAGTGGTTTTGGGAAGTATATTGATATTTGGTGCGTTGGCGGTTTTTTTAGTGTGGATTCATCATGCAATCGTCTTTGAGGTCCCATTTATGCGTTGGTGCGATATTCTTTTGAATTTCTTTATGAAGGATTTTCTTCTGATGGTTTTGTTAGTAGCGGCTGGTGTTTTCCTCGTTTTCTCAAGAAAAACATACGATTTTAATCCAGAGAAGAAGCAGGTGAGGAATGCAGGTCATTTCTATCATTGGGATTGGGGAGAGTGGAAAAATTTAGGATTAGAGGGATCTTACTTGGCCTTCCAACGATATGAGCAAACGAGCAATTATTCATACGGGGGTATTTATGAAAGGAAGGTGTCAGAGTATGTGTACGATTTACGTTTGGTGAGGCAGGATGGAACGTTTGAGTCAATTGTATCGGGTAGTGATTTTCGTTGTGTTTCAGAGATTATTGTTTTGGGGAAGAAATTGGGAGAAGTTTATGGATTGAAATTCAACGATTATGTAAGGGAGATTGTACGTAAAGAGTTACAGAACCGGAAAGCTCGAATAGAGTAGTAGACAGGTGATTATAAGAGATGAGAAGGATTGGTTTATTGTCAGATACGCATGGTTGTTGGGACGAGCGATACCTGCAATATTTCGAAGCGTGTGATGAAGTGTGGCATGCGGGCGATATCGGGTCTTTAGAGGTATTAGAACGATTTAAGGGAGCAGGGAAATCAGTTCGTGCTGTGTGTGGAAACATAGACGGACAAGATATACGTCAGTGTTATAAAAAGATTTTAAAATTCCAGTGCGAGGATGTGAAGGTCATAATGACTCACATTGGAGGATATCCGAAACGATATGCACCAGGCGTAAAGGAGGTATTGTATTTAGAAAAGCCCCAGTTGTTTGTATGTGGACATTCGCATATTTTGAAGGCTGCGTACGACCCTGAAATGAAAGTGATGTGTCTTAATCCTGGGGCGGCGGGGACATTCGGTTTTCACAAAGTGCGAACATTGATGAGGTTTGTGATTGACGGCGCCAAAATTCGAGACTTAGAGGTGATAGAGTTGGGTAAACGGATTTGCTAAATGAAAAAGCGGAAAAGGTTTTCTTTTCCGCTTCCTTTTTATATGAATAAAAATCTTATTTTACGCCTGCTTGTGCTTGTTGGAGTGCTGCAGTAGGGTCTTTCAATACTTTGATTCCCAATTTCTTTTGAACGAACTTGGTTGCATCAATAGCATCGTTTGACTTGAATTGAAGCTGACTTAGGTCGAACAAGAAAAGGAATCCTTCTTCATTACCAACTTCAGTGATGGCTTTTTTCAATTTCTCCAAGATAGGAACTTGCAACTGTTGTTGCTTTTGTTGCAAAGAAGCCTGTGCTTGTTGGTAGTAGTTTTGCATCTTTGTTTGCAATGTCTGCAACTCTTCCATTCTGTTTTTCTTGATTGTTTCGTCCCAGGTAGCTTCTCCTTCTTTGTATTCTACCAATTTACGAGTGTATTCATCTTCCATTCTCTTTACCTCGGCTTCATGCTGAGCGGCGGACTTTTGAATAGCAGAGTCAGCAGCCGTCGTCTCCGGCATTGAGTAGAATAATGTTTGGATGTCAACAAATCCTAATTTCACATTGGCATTCTGTGCGAATACTGCGATTGGCGCAGCGCAGAGAAACGCTAAAATCAATTTCTTAATCATCTCTATATGTATTTAATTTTATCCAATATGTTAATTATACCGCAAAGATATGTTATTTATTATTTCCTGCATAACCCATTTTCTCCAACACCTCATCGCTTATATCGATTTTCGGGGTGAAATAGATGATGTTGGTACTGCTTGCTCTTTCTAAAACGACCTGGTAGCCTTTAGTGTCGGCCACTTGTTTGACAGCAACGTAGACTTCGTCTTGGATAGGTTGTATCAAACTGGTTCTTTTTTGATAGAACTCTCCCTGTGGACCAAAATATTTACGTTTCAAATCGTTGGCTTCCTTCTCCTTGGCGACGATTTCATTCTCTTTTTTCACCTTCATCTCATCAGAAAGAAAGACGACCTCTGTTTGGTAGTTTTTATACATTGTCTTTGCCTCTTCGTTCTTTGCCTCAACTTCTTTCTGCCATTTTTCGGACACCTGCTTGAGTTGTTCGTTGGCAGATTCGTACATCGGCACGTTTTTCAGGACATAGTCCATATCTATAACGGCAACTTTTTGTGCTTGTGCGAACATCGCCACAAAAAATATAAATCCTAATAATATCGTTTTTTTCATACCATTGATTATTTAGAATGTTTTTTTTTCTAATAGTATAGGATTAGAACTCCTGACCGATAACGAAGTGGAAATTGTGTCCGCCTTCGCCCACATCGTATGGAGTATCGAATCCGTAACCCCAGTCAACACCAATCAGACCCAACATAGGAAGGAAGATTCTGACACCTAATCCTAACGATCGTTTCAGATTGAAAGGATTGAAGTCTTTAAACTCCGACCAGCAGTTACCTGCATCGGCAAAAGCCAAGGCATAGATAGTGGTTGAGGTTTGCAGCATCAGAGGGTATCTCAATTCAATGGAGAGGCGGGAGTATAGGTTACCAGCATCGCGACCGGTGATAGGGTCTGTTGGTGTGAGGGATCCGTTGCCGTAACCGCGCACTTTGACGGCGGTTGTCGCATAGGTGCTGCTGTAACCTGTCATACCGTCACCTCCGACATAATATCTTTCAAACGGAGAACGTCGGTTTTTGTTGTAATATCCCAAGAATCCGTATTCTACGCGTGTCATCAACACGAGTTTCTGATTGGCGGAAAGTGGGGTGAATGTCTGTGCTTTGAGTTCTATCTTGTAGTATTCAACCCATTTGTAGAGTTCTTGTTGCATTTCGTAGTATTCGTCATCGGTCAAACCGCGGTGTTCCTCGTCGGAACTGCCGTTTTTGTAGCGTGAAGCCAGTTCATCGATACGACTATTGTCCTTGAAAAGGGAGTATGGAGGGGTTAACTGTACCATAAGGGATAGTTTAGAACCCCTACGAGTATAGTATGGGTTGTCTAATGAGTTACGGCTCCATGTTCCTGAGATGCTCAGGTTGTTGGCGTGGCCGTCAGAAATGTCCAGATAACTCCAGTTCTGCAAGGAGTAGTGTCGGTAGGCTAATTCTCCATAGATAGAGAAATAGTCGTCTGGCCAGGTGAGACGTTTGCCGATACCGATGCTTGCGCCGATGGTCATGATATACTTGTCGGGGTCGGCTGCGGCAGCATAACTATATGAGTAGTTGTCGTAGTAGAGGCTATTGTAGTAGTTGTCGGAGTAGTATTGGCTGTTGACGCCTGTTTGTTTGGACCAATAGACGGATGTCTGCAACGTTGTTGGTTTGTTGCCTCCCAACCATGGTTCCATGAATGAGATGCTGGCAGATGTGTAGTAGCGGGCATTCGTTGAGAAAGAGAGCGAAAGCGTTTGTCCATCACCTTGAGGCAATGGATGATAGGCCTCTTTATTGAAAATGTTACGCATTGAAAAATTGGTGAATTTCAGTCCTAAAGAACCAGTCACACCTGTTTGTCCCCAACCAAAAGACAGCTCTACTTGGTCGTTTTTCTTTTGCTCAAGGTTGAAAAGAATATCAACCGTTCCGTTTTCAGGGTCTGGCTCAGGACGAATATCCATTGTTTCTGGATTGAATTGTCCCGTCGCAGCTAATTCTCGGGCAGAACGTTGCAAATCTGACTTACTGAAAAGTTGTCCGGGCTTTGTGCGAAGTTCACGACGAACGACATGTTCGTAGATGGTTTCGTTTCCTGTGATGACAATGTCGTTAATGACGGCTTGTTGCCCCTCGTAGATTCGCAGTTCGATATCGATAGAGTCTCCCTCTACGTTTACTTCAAAAGGTTCAACGTTGAAGAAGAGGTATCCGTTGTCCATGTAGAGATTTGACATTGCATCTTCATCTGTCAGCAAGCGGTCGTTGAGAAGTTTCTGGTTGTAGACGTCGCCACGTTTGATGCCGAGAACTGCAGACAACGCATCACTTGAGTAGACGGTGTTGCCCACCCATGTTATGTTTCTGAAATAGTATTTCTTGCCCTCTTCAAAAGTCATGTGGATATCAACACGGTTGGCTTTCTTAGGGTAAGGGACCACGCTGTCGCACACTAATACGGCATCTCTGAATCCGAACTCGTTGAACTTGTCGATTGCGTTACCTTTGTCGTTGGCGTACTCTTCGTCAATGAATTTTTTTGATTTGAAAATGGTGACGAGACTCTTCTCTTTCGTCTTCTTCATGGCGCGCTTCACTTTCTTTGCTTCCATTTCGTGAAGACCGTACATATAGATTTTGTGTACTTTCACTTTCTTTCCCTTGTTGATGTCAATGTAGACTTTGACATTGTTGGGGACGCGAGGGTCGTTCTTGGCAACGAGAGAAATTTCTGCGTTTTTATAACCGTCGCTTGCGAAGTGCTTTTTTAGTAGCGTCTTTGTTCTGACGATGAGGTTAGGTGTCAACTGTCCACCTTTTTTGATGGGCAGTTCCTTTAAAAGATCTTCTCTATCTTTATCTTTCACGCCTGTCATGATGACATCTGTGATACGATCGCGAGGCTGCAACGCAATGTCGATCCATATTTTTTTGCCATCTGTCTTTGTCGCAGAAATTTTCACGTCAGAGAAGAGACCTTGCTTCCAGAAACGCTTCACAGCTTTGCTGATGTTATCTCCTGGTATTTTAATCTTTTGACCTTTTGAAAGCCCTGAGTAACTGATGATTACAGATTTGTCGTAGTGGCAATTCCCACTGACAGAAATATCAGCGATTTCGTATTCCTTAGGAGTGTCTGTATAGTTGATGTTAGGAGTGTATGTGGATTTTTCGACAGGTTGATTCGAAGTGGTAGAGTCTGCTGCAATGCTGTCGGCAGCCACGCTGAGAGAGTCGGAGACGACTTCCTGCGCATAAGTGACAGTCATTGAAAAAAGCAGTGAAAGCAGAAAGATGCAAGCTGAAAATCTGTTCATTTTAAAAGGTTATCGTGAACGAATTGAAAGTTTCTACAAATAGGCGAGACTCAACATGTTAAACATTTTCGTTCTTTACTTGTTCGCTCGTTTTTCCGTATCGTCTCTCTCTCTTTTGATAGTCTAATATTGCCTCAAAGAATTGTTCTCCTTTGAAATCAGGCCAACAGGTGTCTGTGAAATAGAGTTCGGCGTAAGAAAGTTGCCAAAGCAAGAAATTGCTGACTCGAAGTTCTCCGCTCGTTCGAATTAGCAAGTCGGGGTCTGGCATGCCTTGGGTCGACAAGTAGTTAGAGAACGTTTGTTCTGTGATATCATCAGGCTGTAAGATTTTGTTTTTAACATCGTTGGCGATTTTCTTAGCTGCAGATGTGATTTCCCAACGGGCAGAGTAGTTGAGCGCCAGTACGAGGTTGAGTCCGGTGTTTTGCTCCGTCTCCTGGATGGCCGCATAGAGGTTTTCTCTCGCTTTCGCTGTGAGATTCTCAATATCTCCGATTACACGCAGACGAACATTGTTGCCGCTAATTTTATTGATGTAGGTGCGGAGCGAGTAGGCGAGAATCTCCATTAGCGCATCGACCTCGGCTTTGGGGCGATTCCAATTCTCTGTCGAGAAAGCGTAAAGTGTCAGATATTTGACGCCTAAGTTTGAGGCGGCTTCGGTGATCTTGTCCACCGAGTCAACTCCTGCTTGGTGTCCAAACACTCGTTCCTTGCCGTGACGTTTTGCCCATCGTCCGTTTCCGTCCATAATGACAGCCACATGTTGAGGAACTCTATTCTTATCAATCAATTCAAATGCAGACATTTTCTTAAAATTGAAGTGTTCTACAAGCACCTTTCCGTTTCAGCAGATCGAATGAGATGAACACGAAGGCGCAAGTATAGTAGTCGTTGTTTTTAATCCAGGAGTGCCCTGCGTTGTAAGGGTCGTCCAAAATTTTGTTTGATGGCTTCGTCACATCAAAGTCATCTACAAAGAGTTTACGCATAGACCATTCTACCCCCACGTTGCATCGTTCGCTCAGTTTGAATTTGTAGCCCACGCCGAATGTAAAGTTGAAAGTGTGCTTGTTACCCGACCAATGTTCGTAGATAGAAAGTCCGGGTCCCACCAGTATATAGGGGGTGTGGCGGCGAAGTTCCCGATCCCACGATTCCATTCCGAACTTGCAGAAATTGTGTTCGAAATGTACGCCTATATCCCAGAAATTTTGGCTGAAGTCCGCCTGTTGTCCGTTGGGAAGAAGGTTTTTGAAATCTCTCGTGTCTCCCGAAGCCCCTCCTTTGATGACGCTGATTTTGATCATAAAGCGGTTGGTGACGTGCGCTCTGAGTAATCCGCCAAACGCTAAGTGTGTGTCTTTGAAAATTTTGCGAGAATTGGCATCTCCGTTGTAATATGATCCCCCTCCTAAAATACCCAACTCACCCAGGTACTTCACCTGAGCGTTGGCTGACCCTGCGAAGAAGAACAGTGTTCCTGCCAAAAGTATAAAACTGACAATTCTTTTCCTTATGTACATCAATGTCTCTAAAAATGTCTACCTCTTTTGAAACGAGAATGGCATCGCTTTATTTTGCATGCCACTTCTTCGTCTTGAATATATTTTATAATGACAGCTGAGAAAACTGCATTTGTAGAAATTGCCGCAAATTTACGAATAAATTTGAGTTTCTGAGTCGTTTATAGTTTAAAAAAGAGTATTGAACGTTGCTATGAATTTAAGAAGATGTTGAAATAATTTATAGGGAAAGTTTCCGTAAATCGTGGTTATTTCTTTATTTTTGCGCAAATTTTGGTTGATTGTACCTATATAGAGGAGATTTTCAATGGCAAAAAAAACGAAATACAAGTTTTTAAATTCCAAACTGACTTCGGCGGTAAGTGTCTCGATGGTTCTCTTCCTTTTGGGGTGTACCATTGCGATTACAATGGTGGCTCGTAATATGTCTGCTTCTATCATGGAAAAGGTGGCAATCACAATATATATAAAGGATAGCGCAACCAACGAGCAAGTGTTGTCGCTGGGGAAATACTTACAATCTCAGTCTTATACGAAAGACGCTGCTTTTATAAGCAAAGAGCAGGCCATCGCAGAGGTTTGTAATGAGATTGGTGAAGATCCGTCTGAGTTTTCAGATTATAATCCGTTGCCGGATACTTATGTTGTTCATGTTCAGGCTCAATATGCCACTAATGATAGTATTACTTTGATATCTCAACGATTGAGAGAATTGAACAGTGTGCAACGGGTTGACTATCAGAAAAATATGATTAATACTATGGAGAGGAATGTCAATCGAATTGCATTAGCTTTGATGTGTGCGACATTACTTCTGCTACTCATTTCCTATGTGCTAATTCATAATACAATGTCGTTGCTGATTCACTCTGACAGGTTTACTATTCATACTATGAAATTGGTGGGGGCGACGGGTATGTTCATCCTAAAGCCGTATTTGCTGCAAAGTTTTTACATTGCATTGACGGCTTTTGTGTTGGCTGTCGTCTACATTGTCGGACTGAACTATTTCTACGAGGATTTTCCATTCAGCATATTGGAACTTCATGAGGCGAGAGTCTTTGTGCCTCTCTTCGGAATATTACTGATTTGTAGCGTACTCATTTCGTGTGTAGCTACGTTTTTTGCCGTAAATAAATATTTAAATAAACCAACAGACGACCTCTATTATATCTAATGTATTACGATAATATTGCGGTTGTTTCGTTATAAAAATAAAGTGAAAATGGAATATGCATTGCCCAGAAAAAATCTGATGCTTTTGGCCATAGGTTTTTTAGTGATTGTCGTAGGATTTTGCCTGATGGTCGGTGGAGGAAGTGAGGATGGAGTAACTTTCAATCCGGAAATATTCAGTACTCGTCGCACTGTCGTCGCGCCGATGATTGCGTTGTTTGGTTTTCTCTTTGAGATTTTCGCCATTTTGTGGATGCCTAAGAAAAAGGAGAACGAGTAATGGATGTAATTGAGGCTTTGATTCTTGGTGTGGTTCAGGGATTGACGGAATATTTACCTGTCAGTAGCAGTGGACATTTAGCGATCGGACAATACCTTTTTGGCATACAGGAGGGTAATCTGATATTTACGATAGCTGTGCATGTGGCAACGGTGTTGAGTACGTTGGTTATACTTCGAAAAGAAGTGTCTTGGCTTTTCGTCGGTTGCTTCAATTCCATCAAAAATGGGTTCGAGTGGAACGCCGAGATGCGATATATGGTTGCTATCATCCTATCAATGATTCCGGTAGGTATTGTTGGTGTCTTTTTCAAAGATTATGTAGAGGAAATCTTCGGGTCTGGATTGCTCGTTGTGGGTTGTATGTTGATACTGACGGCTGTTTTGTTGTCTTTCTCATATTACTATACTAAACATAGGGGCGAAGAAGGGTTGTGCAACATGAAGATTCTGGAAAAAGAAGAAATTTCTTTGGTAGATGCATTTATCATCGGATTGTCGCAGGCCTGTGCTGTTATGCCAGGGCTTTCCCGTTCGGGTACGACGATTGCGACAGGTTTATTATTAGGCAATAAAAAAGATAAATTGGCACAGTTTTCATTCTTGATGGTCATTCCGCCGATTTTAGGAGAGGCGTTGCTGGATTGTTTGAAGGTGGCAAAGGATGGCTATGAAACTGTTTGTGGAGGATTGTCGTCAACCGCCTTGGCAGTGGGGTTCATCTCTGCTTTCGTTTTTGGGTGCCTCGCTTGCAAATGGATGATTGGTATTGTCAAGAAAGGGAAGCTGATATATTTCGCCATCTATTGTGCGATAGTAGGTGTCATAACGGTTGCTGTTTCATTATAGCGTCTCATTTTAATCGAAAAAAATACGATTTTACAGATGAATTTTGAAGAGGGGGAAGTTCTTTGTTTCGACAAGCCGTTACGTTGGACGTCTTTTGACGTTGTAAACAAAGTAAGAAATCTGATGCGTTATCGATTAGGAATCCGCAAGGTGAAGATTGGTCATGCAGGTACTTTGGACCCGTTGGCGACGGGGGTGTTGATTGTCTGCACGGGTAAACAGACGAAACAGATTGAATCATTACAATATAAGACGAAAGAGTATGTCGCGACTATCAGATTAGGAGCGACTACGCCTTCTTTTGATTTGGAAACGCAAGTTGATGCTGAATATCCGACTTCTCACATTGACGAAGAGATGGTGAGAGCGACTTTGAAAAAATTCGTCGGAGAGATTCAGCAGATACCTCCTACTTATTCTGCTGTAAAAGTAAATGGTAAGCGAGCGTACGACTATGCTCGTAGAGGTGTGGAGGTCGCAATCAAGCCGAAAACGTTGGTCATTGATGAAATTGAATTGTTGGATTATAACAAGGATGAAATTGTCGTAAGGGTTGTCTGTAGCAAAGGAACCTATATCCGCGCCTTGGCAAGAGACATTGGCGAGGTTTTGCAGAGTGGGGCGCATTTGACGGCACTGCGTAGAACGCGCATTGGAGATGTGAAGGTTGAAGAATGTTATACTTTGCAGAATTTTGAGTCAATGATTGATGTCCTTTCAACGGAGAGATTGAAGGACGTGGAAGAGACGCGCCATGACGAGCCAGATCAAGCAACCAAAGATGCGTGAATGAAGTAAAAAAACAGGAAAACAAAAAAGTCAGGGGACTGGCATCATTTATAATAAAGAGGATCTATGAAGTTATCCAAATTCAAATTTAATCTTCCAGAGGAGCAGATAGCTCTTCGCCCGTCAGAGAATAGGGAGGATGCACGATTGTTAGTGTTGAATCGTAAAACAGGGGAACTTGAACACAAGATATTCAAAGACTTATGGGAGTATTTCGATGATAAGGATGTGTTCATATTTAATGATACGAAGGTTTTTCCTGCGTGTTTGTATGGAAACAAAGAGAAGACGAATGCGCGCATTCAGGTTTTTCTGCTGAGGGAGTTGAATAAAGAGATGAGGTTGTGGGATGTTCTGGTGGACCCTGCTCGCAAGATTAGAATTGGAAATAAATTGTATTTCGGAGAGGATGATTCTTTGGTGGCAGAGGTGATTGACAATACGACTTCGCGTGGACGTACCCTCCGCTTTCTCTATGATGGAACGTATGAGGAGTTTCGGAAATTATTATATGATTTAGGAGAAACTCCGTTGCCCGACCATATTCGTTCAAAACGTGAGGTTGAGCCGGAGGATGCGGAACGCTATCAATGTATCTTTGCTAAGAATGAAGGTGCGGTTGTCGCTCCTGCTGCAGGTCTGCACTTCGATAGAATGTTGATGAAGCGTTTGGAGATAAGAGGATGTGAGTTCGCATATGTTACTTTGCATGCGGGATTAGGAAATTTCAGAGACATTGATGTAGAAGATTTGACGAAGCACAAGATGGATTCTGAGGAGATGGAGATATTAGAAGAACAAGCCGAAATCATAAATCGTGCGCATCTTAACAAGAAACATATCTGTGCTGTAAGTACTACTACGATGCGCGCTATTGAAACGAGTGTAGGGACAGATGCCATGGTGAAGCCATTTAAAGGGTGGACGAACAAGTTTATCTTCCCTCCTTATGATTTCACGGTGGCGGATCGTTTGATATCTAATTTCCACATGCCGACCTCTACATTGTTGATGCTTGTCAGTGCTTTCGGAGGTTATGAGAATGTGATGAATGCCTATGATGTTGCTGTGAAGGAAGGATATAAGTTCGGATCGTATGGAGACGCAATGTTGATATTGTAGAAAACAATTGTGTATATAATAGAAAAGAGGAAGACTAAACAATGATGTTCGGTCTTCCTCTTTTTTTATTATTGGAGGAATTGAGACAAAAAAAACAGACTTGAAAGTCTGTTATATCCTTTTCTTTGTTTCCAAGGTACTTGAAAAAAGTACCGCAGGCGGGACTTGAACCCGCACAATCGCAATGATTACAGGATTTTAAGTCCTGCGTGTCTACCGATTCCACCACTGCGGCTTCTTCCTTTTGGAGCGAAAAACGGGACTCGAACCCGCGACCCCAACCTTGGCAAGGTTGTGCTCTACCAACTGAGCTATTTTCGCAAATGCCTTGTTCTCTAAAGCGGTGCAAATGTACAGTATGTTTTTGAGAACACCAAGCCTTTCGGTTGAAATTTTTTAAGAAAAATAATTTCTCTTTGTTGTATCTTTGCGCTTGATATATAGCTTTAGTAATGTAGTAGAGCTCCCTAATGGTGTGATGTCATGAAACATTTGTCTTTTATATCACTTCTTTTCTCGTTTGGAGATAAGTCTGCAAGACGTCAGGAAGCCTTGAAATATACGTTTATCGCTTTTTTGTTTTTGGCGACAGCGGTCATAATATTTTGGTTTTTCCCGAATGTTTTGCATTTCCAATATTCTTACAATCAAGGCAGTCCTTGGAAATACGAGGAGGTTACCGCTCCCTACGCGTTTGAAATTTATAAGTCGGATGCAGAGTTGGAAGAGGAACGTTCTGCCCTTTTGAAAGATTTTTGCCCAATCTACGAGAAAGACACCGCCGTGCAGTCTACTATGGTTCAAATTATGAAGAGTAAACTGCAGACATCCCCTGAAGATGCGAATTATCCGTATTATTGTTATGTGGAGGATAAACTGAATGAAATTTATTCCATAGGTATCATTTCTGGTAATGTGCGAGAGAAGCAGCAATCTGAGGGAGTGAAAAAAATCCGTATTATCACGGATAATGTTTCTAAAGAGCATGAAATTGAACAATTTTTCTCAACTAAGACGGCATACGAGAAACTGATAAACGATTCTCCCGCAGAGCTGGATCCGAAGATATTAAAGGATTACAATCTCAATAATTACATAGAGGAGAATATCATCTATGATGAGGAGAAGACGGAAAATCTGAAAAAAGAAATGTTGAAAACCATCTCGTTGACGAAAGGGCAAGTGCAGAGCGGAGAGAAGATTATCGGGCATGGCGAGATTGTGACGGCAGAAGTGTATGATATTCTGAATTCGTTGAGATTCTCTACCGAAGAGAATAATAAGGAGAGAAACAGTAGGATGATTGCGATAGGACAAGGGTTCATTATTGCCTTTGTCCTGATGGTTTTTTTCCTATATTTCTACCAGTTCCGCCAGAAATTCCTGGTGGATCCTCGAGATGTGGTGTTCATTCTTTCTTTGGTGTTGGTTTTCTGTTTGATAACGGCGTGGATTGTTACGAAAGAGTATTCCCAGTATGTCTATTTAGTTCCGTATGCGCTTATCTCTATTACGATCAGTGTCTTTTTCGACACCAGGACTGCCCTTTTTTCTCATCTGACGACAGTGCTTCTTTGTTCGTCGCTTGTGCCGAACGAGTTTGAGTTTTTGTTTTTGCAGGTGAGCATCGGAATGTTGTCCATTTGTACGTTGAAGACCGTGTATCAGCGTTCGCATTTGTTTAAGTCGGCCGCATTGATTTCTTTCAGTTATATGTTCCTTTATTTGGGATTCTCTTTGATTCATGAGAAGAATATAGATGAAGTGGACAAGATGCCGTTCTTGCTTTTTTTAATCAATGGATTCTTCTTGTTGTTTGCTAATCCTTTGATTTATATCATTGAAAGAATTTTTGGTTATATATCAGATTCATCGTTGGTGGAGTTGGCGAACACGAACAACCCTCTGTTGCGGAAGTTTTCTGAGGTTGCGCCAGGTAGTTTCCAACACTCTATGCAGGTTTCGAACTTGGCGGCGGAGTGCGCAATAGCCTTGAAAGACAGGGCGAATCCTATCTTAGTTCGTACTGCCGCACTTTATCATGACATAGGTAAAATGGCGAATCCAGAATATTTTACTGAAAACCAGACGGGAGGTAGGAATCCACATGAGGGGAAAACAGAGATAGAGAGTGCTGCGATTATCATCAATCATGTTGCAGATGGAGTTCGCATTGCTAAACAGAACAACCTGCCTGAGAAGATACAGGCTTTCATTCAGACCCATCATGGGGAAAGTCAAGTGAAATATTTTCTGATAACTTACAAGAATAAGCATCCCAATGAGCCAGTGGACGAAAAACTGTTCACATACCCGGGACCGCGTCCTTCAAGTCGTGAAATGTGTATTCTTTGTATGTGTGATGCTGTCGAGGCAGCTTCTCGGAGTTTGTCTGACTATACAGACCAGACTATCAACGAATTGGTTGAAAAAATCGTTACAGGTCAGATGCGGGAAGGAATGTTCGATCAGGCTCCAATCACTTTAGACCAGATAAAAATTGTGAAATCGGTGTTGAAGGAGAAACTGAAAACGATTTATCACACAAGAATCAGCTATCCAGAGTTAAAAAAATAATTTTTTTCAATTCATAATTGAGAAGTAAAGAAATAGAAATATGAAGTATTGTATAGTATTCAAATTGTTCACGTTAGGCTTCCTTTCAATATGTAGCTGTTCGCAAGTGAACGATTGTGATTGTAAAACGACAGACAAAGAGGGGAAAGATGTTACAAACACTCATTACGACTACGAGGGTAGTTGTTCGGAGCTGAACGAAGATGGTTGGACTTGCACCATCGCCCAATAAATGGTTTTGAAGAGTAGAATCAGAAAATGAGACAGTGTGTGGAGATACAAAAACTTAGCAAAACTTGCGGTCGGGTGGGCTTCGTCTCTCGATTGTTGTTAGGTTTGGTTTTTGTACTCTCTTCTGTGTTGAAATTTTTGTCGTTAGAGGGCTTTGAGTCCTATCTGTTCTCTTTCGATGTTTTTAGTCTGACAATTTGCTCGTATGGGGCGAGACTTTTGTTGTTTGGAGAGATGGCATTAGGGTTGCTGCTGATGACGACCCTTTACAAGAGATTCGTAGAATGGGTGGCATTAGGGGTGCTTCTCTTTTTTTCCGTCTTTTTGGCTTTCTTATGGATTATCGGAAGTGACGGAAATTGCCATTGTATGGGCGAAACCTTTGATATGTCTCCGCAGTTGTCATTGGTAAAGAATGTAGTTCTTCTGGTTTTGCTCTATTTTTCGACGTGGAGTCTGCAGTTGAACATACCTTGGAGACGTATATTCCTATCTCTTTTGCTATTCTCGTCTTTTGTCTATGCGTTTATTCTGAAACTGCCTTTCGGACTGAGGACTGAGCGTCCCATTCATTTCAATGAGCAAATGTATCGTGAGTTGGTGATGGCTCGTCCCGTTTTGCAGGAGATACAAAAAAAAGATTTTGCTGTAGTCTGTTTCTTCAGCGTGAAATGTATTTATTGCAAGCATGCGATGCGTAAGCTGCAGGTGCTATTGAATAATTGTCCAAAGGCTTCTGTCCAATGGGTTGTCTGGGGAACAGAGGCTGGACTCGCTAAGTTTATAGAAGAAACAAATATCACGACGCAACCCTATTTCTTCCTTGACCCTCGTGAACTTATGCCTATCACTGGAAATAGAATACCAATTCTTCTTTTCTTACAGAAAGGGAAAATTGTGGGGAAAATGAGTAATGGCTCTTTTGACGATGAGGAGGCGTGGCGGTTGATGAACGAAGAGAGATAAATCAATTATTGATAAAAGATAAAAACAGAAAAACATTGATAAAATTATGATAGAGATAATTCCTGCCATAGATATAATAGATGGGAAATGTGTGAGATTGTCGCAAGGAGACTATTCGCAACGTAAGATATACAATGAAAATCCGTTGGAGATTGCAAAGGCGTTTGAGGGAGTGGGAGTAAGGCGGCTTCATTTGGTGGATTTGGATGGTGCGAAGGCGCAGCATATTGTCAACCACAAAGTATTGGAAACGATTGCGACGCAAACTTCATTGACGATTGACTTTGGCGGTGGATTAAAAAGCGATGATGATCTGCGTATCGCATTTGAGAGTGGCGCATCGATGATCACAGGAGGTAGTATAGCAGTGAAGAAGCCTGATACATTCCTTTCGTGGTTGGAAAAATTTGGTGCGGAGAAAATCATTTTAGGTGCGGATGTCAAAGATGAGAAAATAGCTGTGAGCGGATGGGTAGAGACTACCGATGTTGATCTCCTCCCGTTTGTGCAGAAGTTTATGGCCGAAGGTGTCGACAAATGTATCTGCACAGATATCAGTAAGGATGGGATGCTGAAAGGACCCTCCCTCGAGTTGTACAAAAAAATGTTGGCGGAGATGCCGTCTCTCTATCTGATAGCCAGTGGAGGTGTCAGTTCAATGAAAGACATAGAACAGTTGGACGAGGCAAAAGTGCCGGCTGTCATCACGGGCAAGGCGATTTATGAGGGGCGTATAAAAATGGAAGAGTTGTGCCGTTATTTATCTTGATTTTTTTGTATTTTCGCAAAGTTTAATAAATAGTCTAAAAGGGCTTGTTATGGAAGTAGATTTCAAAAAGATGGGAGGATTAGTGCCTGCGATTATTCAGGATGCCGATACTCGGATGGTGTTGATGTTAGGATTTATGAACGAGGAGGCATTGAAGAAAACCGAAGAAACAGGGAAAGTAACCTTTTACAGTCGCACGAAGCAGCGTCTTTGGACGAAAGGAGAGACGAGCGGCAATTTTTTGAATGTCGTTTCCATAAAGGCGGATTGTGATCAAGACACGCTATTGATTCGAGTTCGCCCGGTGGGACCCGTATGCCATACTGGGACGGACACTTGTTGGGGTGAAGAGAATAAATAAAGATAAAGGAGAATAAACTCGGAAGGAGAGATTTCCAATGGCATTGATAACCTATAAAGATGTGAGTGTTACACGGCAGGAGCAGACTGTTTTGCAGAATGTTAACTTGACGGTGAACGAGGGGGACTATGTCTATTTGACAGGTAAGGTTGGAAGTGGGAAAAGTACATTTCTAAAGTCTCTTTACTGTGAGGTGCCCATCACATCAGGAAGTGCCATGGTCTTGAATTATGACCTTTTGGATATGAGGTCGAGAAACATACCGTATCTACGTCGCCAAATGGGAATCGTTTTTCAAGACTTCCAGCTTCTTCCCGATCGTTCTGTCTATGATAATCTCTCGTTTGTCCTGAATGCCACATCGGATATGAGCAAGGAGCGGATTAGCGAACGCATTTCCGAGGTGCTTCACTATGTCGGTATGTCGACGAAAGGCTATCGTATGCCCCACGAGTTGTCGGGAGGCGAGCAGCAACGTATTGTAATCGCGCGCGCCTTACTCAATCGTCCGAAATTGCTGTTGGCAGATGAGCCGACAGGGCACCTTGACCCGGTAACAGGAGAGGAACTGTTACGTTTGTTCCATAAGATTAAAGAAGATGGAGCTGCGGTCGTGATGTCGACACACAACAAGCGTTGGCCGAGAGAGTTCGGAGGACGAATGGTGTTCTGCGATAATGGGAGCTTGGTGGAGGCTGAGACGATCGATGAGTTTGAGAAGATGAACACGCAGAATTACTATTAACCTATACCGATTTTGACGAATGAGTGTTAGAGACCTAATTTTGAATGCGAAGGAGACTGCTTTTTCTTTTGAGGTGTTACCGCCATTGAAAGGAAATGGTATTGAGTCTATTTATGAGACGATAGATCAACTTAGAGAATTTGACCCTAAGTATATCGATATAACGACGCATCGGAGTGAGTTGATTTACAAGACATTAGATAATGGGTTGTATCAATGTGAGAGAGTGCGCCAGCGTCCGGGAACGGTAGCGATAGCGGCGGCTATCAAGAACAAATATGGAATTGATGTTGTTCCTCATGTCTTGTGTAGCGACTATTCAAAGTTTGACACGGAGTATATGTTGATTGATCTGGATTTTCTTGGAATCCATGATTTGTTGGTGTTGAGAGGCGACAAAGGGAAAACGGATAGCGTGTTCAAGCCAAAGGAAGATGGCTATTCGCACGCTGCGGAATTGCAAGACCAGATCAATCGGTTCAATGAGGGATTTTTCCTGGATGGTTCTAAGCGTAGGTATGAGGCGGTTGAGAAATTCTCGTACGGAGTGGCAGGCTATCCGGAAAAGCATGAAGAAGCACCCAATTTCAGTGCGGATTTGAAACGGTTGAAGGAGAAGGTGGATAAAGGCGCAGGCTACGTCGTGACGCAGATGTTTTTCGACAATGATAAATACTATGCGTTCGTTGATAAGTGTAGAGAGGTGGGCATTAATGTGCCGATTATTCCAGGACTGAAACCTATCACGACGGTCAGACAGTTGTCTATCCTCCCGAAGACTTTCCATTTAGATATGCCGGAGGCTTTATCCGAGGCTTTGTCAAAATGTAAGAATAATGATGAAGCGCGCGAGGTCGGCATTGAATGGTGTACAATGCAGGCAAAGGACTTGAAATCGCACGGCGTGCCGTGCATCCATTTCTACACGATGTCGACGGCGACGAGTGTCAGAGAGATTGCCAAGCAGGTGTTTTAAAACAGTTCTTTTTGAAGATTTAAAGAGAAGAATCTAAAAAAATAGTCGATATGGCATTTTTCTTTTTTGGTATATTGGCTTTCGTTTTGATACTAATCCTAACCTTAGGGCTTAGTGTGTTGATGTTTGTCAGACGTCTTTGGATGAATGTGGCAGATTTTTTCAAGAAACATTTCTCAAAGGCAGAGGTGAAACAGAAATATGCGTATGCTGACGCTGGCGGTGGCAAATCAAGGTCGCAAGAGGATACTGGCTCTTTTTCGCCTAGGACAGAAGAGGGTCAGGAACGTTTGCGACGTTTCAAGGAGATGTCGGAGACTGTGGTGTACGAGGAGATATATAAAAGGTGAAAAAATGTCGTGCTTCTATGGCATATACGAGATAAAATATAAATGAAAAGATAATATGAACAAGAAAGTGTTATTGATGATCCTCGATGGTTGGGGAATCGGAGATGGAACGAAGTCGGATGTAATCGCGTCAACACCAACGCCCTATTGGGATAGTTTGATGAAGAGTTACCCTCACTCAAAGTTGCAGGCATGTGGTAAATACGTCGGTTTGCCTGATGGTCAGATGGGTAATTCAGAGGTTGGACACCTCAACATCGGTGGCGGACGCGTAGTCTACCAGGATTTGGTAAAGATAAACATCGCTTGTCAAGAAAACACGATTCTTGAAAATCCAGAGGTAAAGAATGCATTTTCCTATGCAAAGGAGAAAGGAAAGAAAATCCACTTCATGGGATTGACGTCTAATGGAGGTGTTCACTCTTCGTTGGATCATCTTTTCAAGTTGATTGAGATTTCAAAACAATACGGTATCGAAGACACATTCGTACATTGTTTCATGGATGGTCGTGACACAGACCCTAAGAGCGGTAAGGGTTTCATCGAGCAGCTGGAGGCTCAGTTGGCTAAGAACACGGGAAAGATCGCTTCTATCATCGGTCGTTTCTATGCAATGGATAGAGACAAGCGTTGGGAGCGTGTCAAAGAGGCGTACGATTTGCTTGTGAAAGGTGTAGGAAAGCCTGCTACCGATATGGTTAAGGCCATGGAAGAGTCTTACACGGAGGGCGTGACCGACGAGTTCATCAAGCCGATCGCTCGTGTGGAGAACGGAAAGCCCGTCGGTACGATTGAGGAGGGAGATGTCGTTATCTTCTTTAACTACCGTAACGACCGCGCCAAAGAGTTGACCGTCGTATTGACACAGCAGGATATGCCGGAGAACGGAATGACTACCGTTAAGGACTTGCAGTATTACTGTATGACTCCATACGATCCGTCCTACAAGGGTGTACACATCCTCTTCGACAAAGAGAATGTCTCCAACACATTGGGCGAGGTTATAGAGCAGGCAGGTCTGAAACAGTTGCATATTGCAGAGACTGAGAAATACGCACACGTTACATTCTTCTTCAATGGCGGACGGGAAGCTCCTTTCAAGAATGAGGACCGTATCTTGGTGCCGTCTCCGAAGGTGGCTACTTACGACTTGAAGCCAGAGATGAGTGCGTTTGAGGTGAAAGACAAATTAGTCGAGTCTATCGAAGCGAAGAAATACGATTGGATTGTTGTCAACTACGCTAATGGCGATATGGTTGGACACACTGGCGTTTACTCGGCTATCGAGAAAGCGGTTGTCGCTATCGACAAATGCGTTGAGGCAACGGTTGAGGCTTGCAAGGCTAATGGTTACGAGGTGATTATCATAGCCGACCACGGAAACGCGGATTATGCGTTGAATCCAGATGGAACGCCTAACACAGCGCACTCTTTGAATCCAGTTCCATTCGTGTATGTTGGAAATCCTAATGCCAAGGTGAAAGAGGGTAAGTTGGCGGATGTCGCTCCTTCTATTCTCGCCTTGATGGGCTTGCAACAACCTAAGGAAATGACAGGAGAAAATTTGATTCAACAGTAACATTTGAATCTATAAAGAGACGAAAGGTAGGCGGTCACGATAGTGTCCTCTTGCCTT
This sequence comes from Bacteroidaceae bacterium, assembly GCA_963619325.1. Classification (GTDB taxonomy): domain Bacteria; phylum Bacteroidota; class Bacteroidia; order Bacteroidales; family Paludibacteraceae; genus UBA1181. The sequence continues at coordinate 26,554 of CAVEVQ010000014.1, forward strand.
TCTTTTGTGTTTTAAGAATGGATTTTTAATCTACGAATTTAATTCTTGAAGGATATGAAATTAGACGGAAGAAGAGAAAGTACGAATGTGGACGACCGCCGCAGGGGAGGGACTACAAAAAAAGCCTCTATTGGTATTGGTGGTATCGTCATTGCCGCCATTATTGCTTATGTGAGTTCAGGTGGCGACTGGGGGCAGGTGGCGACGGCTGTCGTGTCGCAGGCACAACAGTCTCAGACTACTGAGGTCGCATCAAACGGCTACGAGCCGACGGCTGAAGAGGAAGAGCTGGCTTCTTTCACCAAGAAAATCTTGGCAGGAACAGAAGATGTTTGGACGGAGGAGTTTGAAAAGATGGGCAAAACGTATGAAGCTCCCGGGTTGGTGCTTTTCCATGGTGATGTTACCTCAGCCTGTGGTCAGGCTAACTCGTCTACCGGCCCGTTCTACTGTTCGGGCGATCAGAAAGTCTACATTGACTTGGAATTCTTCACGACAATGAAACAACAATTCGGAGCGGACGGCGATTTCTGCTATGCATACGTTATTGCCCACGAAGTCGGACATCACGTTCAATATCTTTTGGGAACATTGACAACGGCACACCAGATGATGAGCAGACTTTCAGAAACTGAATCAAACAAGGTGAGTGTTCGCTTGGAGTTGCAAGCCGACTTTTACGCAGGTGTCTGGGCTAACCACGACAATGCCAAATATTCGTCTTTGGAAGAGGGCGATATTGACGAGGGGTTGGCTATCGCGGCAAAGATCGGAGATGACTATCTTCAGAAACAAGCGTATGGTTACACAGTGCCAGAGTCGTTCAATCATGGTACATCCGACCAAAGATCGAGATGGCTGAAGAAGGGTGTAACAGGTGGAAATATGTCGGAAGGATATGCTTTGATTGATCCGAATGGAAACATGAAACTTTCAGAATCGGATTTTTAGTGCTATCTTTAGGATTTAGAATTTAGTATAGAGAGCTTAGAACTTAGAAAGAGAGAGATATGAAAATCGCATTGATTGGATATGGCAAGATGGGAAAAGCCATTGAAAAAATCGCTATAAACAGAGGGCATCAGGTGGTTGCGACCATTGATATTAATAATTTAGAAGACTTTGAGTCAGAGGCATTTAAATCTGCTGATGTGGCTATCGAGTTTACTCGTCCCGACACTGCAGTTGAGAATGTCCGCAAGTGTTTCAAGGCCAATGTTCCGGTAGTCGTTGGCACGACAGGTTGGAACACCGAGGATGTGATGGACGAGTTGAAGAAGGGCAATCACACTTTGTTCCGTTCATCAAACTTCAGCATCGGTGTCAATATCTTTATGGCGGTCAACAAATATTTGGCGAAGTTGATGAACCGTTTCGACAATTACAATGTTGAGATGACAGAAGTTCACCATATCCATAAATTGGATGCGCCAAGTGGAACAGCCATCACTTTGGCGGAGGGCATTTTGGAGAATTTGGATCGCAAAGATGTATGGACGAAAGAGGTGGAGAGTAAGCCGACCGACCTTGCCATCAAGTCTATTCGTGAGGGTGAAGTGCCTGGAATCCATACGATTCGCTATGAAAGTGAGGTTGACTCTATCACTATCACCCATGACGCGAAGAGTCGTGAGGGGTTCGCTTTGGGTGCGGTTGTCGCAGCGGAGTTCACCGCAGGAAAAAAAGGTTTGTTAGGAATGTCTGACTTGTTCGACTTTTTAAAATAACCCTTTAGATCAAGAAGAACTGTAGGATGAACCTTTCATAAATATTAAAATAAGGAAAAACTAAATATAAGATGATGTCGAAGGAAACACCAGAAAGGGAAGAGAAGAAAGAGGTGGACTATGCCACGTTGAAGGGGAAGTCATTCTCCGAACGTGTGAAGATGGCACAACCAAAGCAATGGATTAAACTATCCGTTGTAGCGCTGATTGTGTTGTTCTTTCTCGTTTGGTCTGGCGCATGGTGGCTTCTGCTGTTCCTGCCTCTTGCTTTTGAAGTTTACATAACGAAATACGTTCGTTGGAACGCATGGAAAGAATCGAAGAATCCGGCTCTACGTAAGATAGCGGAGTGGGTCGATGCGATTGTTTTCGCCCTTGTGGCTGTTTATGTGATCAACCTTTTCCTTTTCCAAAACTATAAGATACCATCTCCATCCCTGGAGAAGACCTTGTTGGTGGGTGATTTCCTTTTCGTCAGCAAAGTGAGTTATGGTCCGCGTGAGCCGATGACACCTTTGTCATTCCCTTTGGCTCAGCATACATTGCCTTTCTTCAACTGCAAATCGTATATTGAGAAGCCCCATTGGGAATATAAGCGTCTGTCTGGATTCGGAGAGGTGCAGCGTAATGACATTGTTGTGTTCAACTATCCTGCAGGCGACACGGTGGCTTTGCTCGCCCCCAACCAGGATTATTATACGATGGTGAACGTGTACGGACGCGAGTATGTGTGGGGAAATCCGCAAAAGTTCGGTGAGATAGTAACACGTCCTGTTGATCGTCGTGAAAACTATGTGAAGCGTTGTGTCGCTCTGCCGGGCGACACTCTGCAGATCGTCGATGGCGTTGTGCATATCGATGGGAAAGCCGCTGAGGATATAAAAACTTTGCAGTTCAACTATTTCGTAGAGACGACAAGCCTTTTAGATGAGAAATTGCTGGAGAAATTAAATATCCGTAAAGACGATCGTTTGATTATCAACAGCGAACCAGGAGGCATACGCTTTTTGCAAGACTATGGTTATGTCGATTCTTTGGGACAGCTCAACTATGTCTATCGTCTGCCTTTGACCGAGGAGAGTAAATCTGTTTTAGAAAAAAAGACCTCGGTCGTATCTGTCAAAATAGAACCCGTCATCATGGGTGGAAAGACTTTCCCTTATCAGCGAAATGATGGGTGGACGAGAGACAATTATGGACCGATTTGTATTCCCAAGGCGGGCGCTACGGTACATTTGGATTCTCTGAATTTGTCACTTTATGAGGCTATCATACGCAACTATGAATTGAATGATTTGCAGGTGAAAGACGATGGCATCTACATTAATGGAGAGAAGACAAACTCTTACACCTTCAAAATGAATTACTACTGGATGATGGGCGACAATCGGCACAACTCCGCCGATTCTCGTTATTGGGGATTCGTTCCTGAAGACCATATCGTAGGAAAGCCGATTTTCATCTGGCTCTCGTTGGATGAAGACAAGAGTTTCCCTCATAACATTCGTTGGAGCAGAATCTTCACTTGGGTGAAGGATAATTAAGTTTTTGAGATAACACCGGGTACGAATGATGAAACGAGCGTTGGTTCTCTTTTTCGTGTTCTTCCTTATTCAAGGAGGAATAATGGCAAAAGTTCCTTATAAAAGTGAACCCGCCTTCAAGGTGGGCGAGCATGCCGTCTATAATGTCTATTATAATATAGGTTTTATATGGATCCATGCTGGAGATGTGGAGTTCTCTGTCAAGGAGAAGAAAGAGAACGGGCAACAACTCTACTATTTAGAATTAGCAGGTTATACCATTCGCTCGTTCGATTCGTTCTATCGAATCCGAGACACCTTTTCTGTTACGGTGACTAAAGACGAGCTTATGCCTCGCTACTATCATGAGATCAAGTATGAGGATTCTTATTTCGCCGATCGTCGCTATCATTTCGATTATGACGACGACCCGATTGTGAAATGGCGGTTCAATCGAAAAGGGAAGATTTCAAGTGACTCCCTTGAAATAGACAAGGATGTGTTTGATTTGCTCACTACCTGCTATCGCTTCCGTAGTTTGGACATGTCGGGCGTGAAACAAGGCATGCTCGTTCCTTTTAACATGATTTTTGATAAAGAGGTCTACAATTTGGGTCTCACTTATCGTGGAAAGGAAGACATTAAACTCAGAAATAAAAATAGGTACAAGGCTTTGAAATTCGTTCCGAAACTGATCACAGGCGATCTTTTCAAGAATGAAGATGATATGGCTATCTATGTTTCCGACGATGATAATCATGTCCCGCTCTACATAGAGGCTAAGATTAAAGTAGGCTCTGTGAAGGTGATGCTGGAAAGCGTGAAAAACACTAAATATCCTTTCAACGCTCTGATAGAGGAGAAAAAGAAGAAATAAATATATTTTTTCTTGAGTGAATTGATTTGTATATAAACGAATAAGGCGTATTAAAAAAAAGAAGAAAACATGGGAGCAGTGGTAGAAACTCCATTGATGAAGCAGTATTTTGAGATTAAGCGAAAACATCCCGATGCGGTGTTGCTGTTTAGGGTGGGAGATTTCTACGAGACTTTTTTGGAAGACGCCGTCACTGCTTCCGAAATCTTGGGTATCACGCTGACACGTCGTGCGAACGGCTCGGCTCAGTCTGTCGAGTTGGCGGGTTTCCCTCATCATGCGTTAGACACCTACCTCCCGAAATTAGTTAGGGCTGGGAAACGCGTGGCGATATGTGATCAGCTTGAAGATCCTAAATTAACCAAGAAATTAGTGAAACGAGGTATAACGGAATTAGTTACACCTGGTGTTTCTATCAACGATAATATCCTCAATAATAAAGAGAACAACTTCTTGGCAAGTGTTCATCTGAACAGCAAAGGGGCAGGGGTTGCTTTCTTAGACATTTCAACGGGAGAGTTTCTGACGGCGGAAGGGTCGTTTGATTATGTGGACAAACTATTAAGTAGTATGTCGCCCAAGGAGGTTTTGTTTGAAAGAAGCAAACGAAAAGAGTTTGAGGCGCATTTCAACTCTAAATACTGCACTTTTGAGATGGAGGATTGGGTTTTCACTGCTGAATCGGCCAACGATCGACTCTTGAAGCATTTTCAAACGAGTAGTTTAAAGGGTTTTGGCGTGCAGGACCTTGCTTTGGGTATCATCGCCTCGGGCGCGATTCTCTATTATTTGGATTTTACGCAGCATACGCAGATAAGCCATATCACCCACCTTTCGCGTATAGAAGAAGATCGTTACGTCTGGTTAGACCGCTTCACCATACGAAACCTTGAACTCTACAGCACGATGAACAGCGAGGGAAAGAGTTTGGTGGATATCATCGATCATACGGTTACACCTATGGGCGCCCGAATGCTCAAGAGGTGGGTTTCTTTCCCGCTGAAGGATGTCAAGCCTATCAACGAGCGGTTGGACATGGTGGACACGTTCTTCCGTGATGTTGAGCTGAAGGAGACTTTGCAAGAGCAGATGTCTACGATGGGTGATTTGGAGCGGCTCATCTCGAAGGTGGCTGTGGGTCGTGTCTCTCCGCGCGAGGTGGTGCAGCTCAGAAATGCGCTGTCTGCCTTAGTGCCGATTAAGGAGGCATGTCTGGCATCTGACAATGAAGGCATGCGCAAGGTGGGCGAGCAGATTAACCTTTGTCCCATTATCCGTGAGAAGATAGAGAAGACGGTGAAAAATGACCCCCCGGCGTTGGTAAGCAAGGGCGGCGTTATCGCCGAGGGTGTCAATGCCGAGTTGGACGAGTTGAGGAAGATCTCCTATAATGGGAAGGACTACCTATTACAGATGCAGCAACGAGAATCGGAAGCGACAGGTATCACAAGTCTTAAAATTGCATATAACAAGGTGTTTGGCTATTATATAGAGGTAACCAACACGCATAAAGATAAAGTGCCGGAAACATGGATCCGCAAGCAGACGTTGACCAATGGCGAACGCTATATCACACAAGAGCTGAAAGAATATGAGGAGAAGATTCTTGGTGCGGAAGATAAAATATTGGTCATTGAGAACCAATTGTTTATGGAATTAGTGGCGGAATTGGTGGAGTATATCCCCTTGATACAGATTAACTCCAATCTTGTGGCTCGCATGGATGTGTTGTTGTCTTTTGCGTTAGCGGCGGAAGCGAACCACTATGTCAGACCTGTCGTCAACGATACCGAGGTGTTGGAAATCAAGGGAGGGCGGCATCCCGTCATAGAGAAACAGCTCCCGTTGGGCGAGTCGTATATCGCCAATGATTTGTTGTTAGACTCCAACAATCAACAGATTATGATGATAACGGGTCCGAACATGGCGGGAAAATCTGCATTGTTGAGGCAGACGGCGTTAATCACGTTGATGGCGCAAATTGGCTGCTTCGTGCCTGCCGAAAGTGCCTTGATAGGCGTGGTAGATAAGATTTTCACCCGAGTGGGGGCATCCGATAATATATCCATGGGGGAGTCTACCTTTATGGTTGAAATGAATGAGGCAGCGGGTATCATTAACAACTTGTCGCAGAGAAGTTTAGTGCTGTTTGATGAGTTAGGGCGAGGCACCAGCACCTACGATGGAATTTCCATTGCGTGGGCGATTGTGGAATATATCCATGAAAATCCGAAAGCGCATGCCAAGACGCTTTTTGCCACCCACTATCATGAGTTGAACGAGATGGAGAACCTGTTTCCTCGCATCAAAAATTACAATGTCGCGGTAAAGGAGGTTGATGGGAAGGTTGTATTTAAAAGAAAGTTGGAGAGAGGCGGTAGCGAACATAGTTTTGGAATCCACGTTGCCAAGCTGGCGGGGTTGCCTTCTAATGTTGTCGGTCGTGCCAATGAGATTTTAAAACAATTAGAGGAAGGTAATTCACACGCCCGTGGCATCGGGGACGAGGTAAAACCATTTGAAAAGAATAACAAGAGGGGAGAAGAAGCCGTTCAACTAAGTTTCTTCCAGTTGGACGATCCTGTTTTGTCGCAAATCCGTGACGAGATTGTTGATTTAGATGTCAATAATTTGACCCCTTTGGAGGCATTGAACAAGTTGAGCGAAATCAAGAAAATTGTAACTGGAAGAGGGGAGTAAATCGCATTGTTGAAAACTTTCCCCTAAAACCTCAATAATCATTGCATCATTTAAGAAAATAATTTAACTTTGTTTAACGAGTGTATTGTTGTTTAATGACTGCTACATTCGTAGGAATTGTCTGAATATTAGTGTTTTAGATAAATGCTGATGTTTGGATGATGGTGTGTGACGAGTATTTATATGAATAGAAATGTGCCGAAAGGCTATGTGAAACAGGTATAATAGGGGTGTGCAACCATGAAAGAGGGGGTGGAAAAGAGGAGATTGAGCGTATGGGAGCACGAAGAACAAAAAAGAACATATTGGTTATGAAACAGACTTATACAAATAGTAATTCAGAAATGAGTTTAAAGAGAAGATTTTGGACTCGGTTTTGCGTGCTTGCCTCCTTGTTGATAGGGCAGTGTGGGACATTATGGGCTACGGGTTCTATCACCGTAGAAGGAAAAAGTGAGACGTCAGAATGTCCGGGCAACTCTGTGGTGCTGACGGCGACGGGTCTCAAGTTCAATGAAAGCACTCCAAAGACTGCTTATGCGGTAAATTTCTATAGCGCGCCTGTTACAACTGAGGGTTCGCCTAATTGGACGCTCATCGCGACCGTGAAGGATGCCACTGGAACGTTTACGACTGTAGCCGATATCCAGTATACTAACTTGTGGTTCAAGGCGGTGACGAGCGACTCCAATAAAGATGAAACCAATTTGTGTAAGGTTACGATTTCGGACGACTGTAAAGAGTCTTGCCACCAATCTTCTTCCGGTGATTATATCAACGGTACAGACTTCGATATTATCGGAGGAAGCAAGGTGTCGAGTGAAACATATCCAAATGACATTGCGAGTGGAAAAGTAGAGCAGTATTTTTCCGATTATGACGTGGAATTTAAAAGTAACATACCTAATGCTGTTATCTCGAATGATTTCGCTAAGTATATGAATGGTACTTTGCCTACGAATAGTAGTGGTTTCTCCAACTACTACTATTTTATGAATTCTGGAGATATGTATCAAGCACCATTTAGCTATACGTTTAAAATGCATGATCTTGAAAAAACTGATAACCCCTGCACTGGGGGAAAACGAGAACACAAGCATAATGCGATTTGGGATGGTAGGTACTATCGTATAAAGATGCGAATGTATGTTTACAAGAAAGCTGGAGACTGTAGTTGTCCTACTATGGCTTTGAAACTCGAAGGCGACAATGGTGGTGAAGGTAACTTCTGGAAAAATGCGGATCATGCCGAGATTTATGCTTTGTATGAAGATACAAGAGATACGGTTTATTCAATAACGAATTGTACTACCGTGTGGCCAGGTGAATGTAAGCAGTGGTGTGTAGAAAATAATCATTGTGATGATACAGAAGAGAAAAACATTACAAGAGAGGATGGAACAACAGGCAGGGGATTTTATAAAGAGGAAAGTTCTGTATGGAGTAATGGTTCAATGCAAATTGTAACTAAGGGAGAGTGTTATCCGTCGTATGAGGTTTGTGATAAACAGGCTGTTCTGTCTGTAAATAAGTCTTTTGAACAAATCAATTTAAATAATATTTTTTGCAGTGACAGGGTGAACAATAAATTGATGGAAGTAAACATCAATTTCTATGGAAAATTCAATGTGGAGAATGAGTCTCCTAATAATATAACTTTAAAGCCATTATTCCAGCAGTGGGGAAGTTGCTTTGACATTGCGGTTGATTATATCTCTGCTGAGCAGATGGGGGTCTGTATGGATAAATCGGCTGCTTGTGTGGGTTCGACAGTAACGGTGAATGCGGCGGGTTTCCCATTCGGCTCGGAGTATGTGTGGGAGTATAAGGATGAAGAGGAAAACTGGAATCAGTTGAAGATCAATAATTTTGATTGGAGGGGAACGGACGAGCGCTATAAAGTTGCTAATATACCCGTTGAGAAGATTGGTAAAGTGCAATATCGTGTTTATGACAAAAATACGGTTGACGTAAGTTCAGAATATATTTATTTCGACATTAATGGAAAGAATTGTAACCCTGTGCTGCCATCTGGTATTGAGGGCGACGATGCTTTCTGTATTCCGAACGCGAACATGAAGTTCAACGTCTCTCCAGTAGATGCGAACGAGAATGTGTCGTATATATGGACCGTTCTGGATTCAACCAAGAAAGAGTTGGATAACTCTGCGTCTATGATTAATTACGGACCATCGTCTAAGCGTTACATAGGTTCGGATAGAGAATCTACTAAAGGAGATACGGTTTTCGTTTCCATGAACTTCTCGGATTACGCGGGGAAGTATTACATTCAGGTGCAGACGGTTCGCGATGTGCAACAGAGTGATGGCACATACATAACTGAAGCATATGAAAAACCAATTCTCGACTCTTTCATAGTATATAAAACCCCTGCCTTGTCGCTAAAGCTGTTGGCAGAATGTGCAAGTGGTGCAACGGGCGACCAGTGTGAGGAGAATGACAAGACCTTGTGTCCGACAGACCGCAAACAGAAGATTATTGCCGCCTCGGATATTCTTCCTAAGGACGGAACGAAATATGTTTACACATGGACGGGCGCGACGCGATTCAATATCGTGGGTGATACGGCTATCGTGAATCTGCCGACGACGGAATCCTGTGCGGGGACGATAGACTCATTCTACATCGGTGTCTATGCTGAGATAGATGGTGTTGGCTGTCCTAATGAGGTCGGCAGAAAATATCATGTGTCGCAACCCGAAGATCCGACAATGGAGTGTACTTCCTTGGCAGACACTATCAAGTATATTTTGGCTGCCACAGAGAAGACAAAGACAATCACGGATTTCCCAATGCCGAATTTCACCTCAGGTTGTGAGAAAGATCCGGATTTCAGTATCGTGATCAAGTACACAGGATTGGATGGTAAGACCTACAATAAGACTTACGACTCGACCAAGGACAGTATAGCGGATGAAATCAAGAAAGATCCTTTCGTTGCGCCTGCAGGTAAAGGTACAATCACCTATACGGTTACAGATGGTTGTGGAAAATCGGCTACTTGTACGAAAGTCTTGACTATCATAGATAACACGGCTCCGAATATTGATTGTGACCAAATCGAAAGTCAATCGGGAACGGTAACAACAGATTGTACTGCTAAACCTGGGGATGGCATTATTGATGAAATTATACCGCCAGTCTTAACTGATAAGAATGGAGTAGATGGGGAGATTGAGGGAGTCTATGAAGGACGTTTGGAAAATCCTGCGGCGGTGCCAGAAGCCAATAATGCAGACAGTCGGGGCTTGTTCAGTAAGACCAAGGGTTTGAATGATGCCTACGTCATTGGAACGACCTATATCTTGTGGAGTTTCACAGATGCTTCAGGTAATGCGACTTACTGTCTGTCGACGGTAACGATTACGGATGAGGTGAAGCCAGACGTTGTCTGTCCGGAAGTGTCGGATTTGGTTATTCCGAGTGTCGATGACGCTTGTGGTCAATCAGTGAATGGCGTTTTGTCAAGGATTGAAGCACCGAAGGCGGTAGACAAATGTTCTGGAGAGGGTACGAATCTTGTCGCAGACATCTACTATATCTATTATAATGAAGAAGGAGATGAGGTTTCAGAGTTTGTTCCTCCGGCTGATTATGACAAGATTATCTTCAATATAGATATACCATACACGTTGAAGTGGGTTTTCAAGAAAGTCAATAATCCGAGTATATCTGTCGAGTGTAAAGTAAATTTCACTGTGGCAGACAGCACACCGCCGTCTATTGATTGTAGTATCTTATCAACCGTCCGTGTTTTCGCAAATACTTTGAAGCGAGACAAACAGACGCCGTTGTATTTAGACTACGCCTCGTATGACGACGTGAGGGATGGATTTGATAAGTATGTGGGAACTTTAAAAGACGCGTTCGATAATAGCGTCATAAAGTTCTTGAATAAGGGTGACTATAAAGATAATTGTTCAAGTGATATTAATCTCGAGGTAGAGGTCACATTCCCGACGGATATCAATGGAAAGAAGGTTTTAGTGCCTACAAGTTTGAATGACTTGAAAAAATATAAGTATCCTGTAGGACAGACGACTATCAAGTGGAAGATTAATGATGGCGTGCAGGATGACGATGCAAACTACGTCAATGTCGATTCTTGTACGCAGAACATTATTGTCAATGCGGGAGTCGCGCCAGAGGTGAACTGTCCTGCAGAGTCTGAGATAACTTACTATGTTGGAGATGACTGTAAGGCTGATTTCATAATTAAGAAGGAGGATGTGCCTACGGACACCATCCCAATCATGCAAACAGGAGTTTATTTCAATTTCAGAATGGGCTTGTATGACAAAGATGGGAATAAAGTAACTACAAACGAACAACTCGTCACGGATTATTTCCCTGATAAGATTCAAGACTTGACAACTGAAAATGTGGAAGGAAACAGCCAACTAACGATAGGTTGGATTTGCGATAAGTTTAACTCTGGAGAGTTGGAAAATTTGTTGAAAGATGATAAAAGTAAAATAAAAAGTTGGAGAAGATTGAATACAACGAGGGGTGTTACAGAAAGTTCTGCGATGTCTGCCTCCTCATCTCTGACTCAGAATTTCCGGTATGAGGGATTCCCATCAGATGTGACTCTGTATGATGCGGATGGAAACCTGATAGGCAAAGTAACAAACTCTTATGGTGATGAAGATAAAGCTGCGACTAAACTTGTATATCCTCGTTATTTTGATAATAGAAATAATACCTATGTTGTTACTGCTTCCGCACACGCTTGTTCAACGGTTGGCGTGAAGAGGACGAATAATTTCACCGATGAGTTGTTTAATATGAAGTTGGAGAAAGGAACTTATCGCATGGTTTATCGCTTTGAGAACAGACAAGATACAGAAGACGCTGATTATATGGAGGATTCTTGTGTCTACATCATCAATGTCGTAGATACGATAACTCCGAAGATTGATTGTGGTAAGTTGCAGGTTTGTCCTCCGTTTACTGCAAACGAAAACTGTGTGGTTCCTGCTGCCGAGGTTACATGTTTGGCAAACAAGGAGACATTCTTGAAAGATGTTGAAGCAACAGACAACTGTACAGCGGCAGACAATCTGAAACTTACCTGGAAGCGTGTCTTCAACTCGAGTGTCACAACCACGGACGATGCGTTCACGACGGCTTTCTCAATTGGAACGACTGTCTTCACTTGGATTGTTACCGATGAATCGGGTAACCAAGCCACTTGTGACCAGATTATTGAGGTGGAAGATAAGACAGGTCCGGTGTTTGATTGTAACACATTAGTGGATGTCATTACAGCACCCGACGATGGCAAGTGCGAGGCCTCAGGGACAAGTGTTAAAGATGCAGGATTGAAGATTCCGGAGGTGGAAGATGATAAATGTTCGCCAACGGGAGCGAAGATTGTTGCGACAGGAACACGTTATCGTTATGACGCCGCCTCAAAGACTTGGGTAGAAGAGAAAAACGCTGAGGGAGAATTGGCGGATGTCTTAGAAGACCCATACTATCCAGATACGACGAAGATTGTCTGGGTTGTGGCGGATGGCAATGGAAATGAGTCGCAATGTGAGCAATTTGTGATAGTTGAAGATAAGCAAGTCCCTACATTCGATTGTTCAGAGATAAAGGATTTGGTATATAAGATTACCGATATAAATGAGTGTGCAGTAGATGGTGGTAAAATCAAAGTGCTTTTAGGTGAACATTCTGCCCAAGACAACTGTACAGAAGGGGAGATAGTCGGCGTGCCGTTGTTGAAAGTACAGAAGAAAGATGCAACAGGCGCTGATACTTGGAGTACGGAATCTTTGCCAAGCGAATATAAGAAAGACACCACATACACTATTGTATGGCAGTTTACCGACGAGAAGGGAAATACGAAGGAATGTGACCAGTTGGTAACTATCAAGGACACCATCAAGCCAGATATTACAACGGTTTGTGATGATTCTCCGATAACTCTGACTGCTACGACCAAATGTAGTGTTGATATTAAGGATGCAGGACTGAAGACCATAGAAGAAATGACAATCACGGATCCATGTGATGGGCCTATCATTCCTACGTTGGTAATTCGTTTGGTGGATAATCAGGGAACTTATTACAGGTATGAGAAGAACACAAAAGTTACGCCAGAGATAGACCAAGTATCAGACTTATCTTTCCCTGTAACGGATAAGTGGCCTCACCATGTTCTCTATATCTACCAGGATAAGGCAGGAAATGTAGACACCTGTATGAGTGAGTTGTGGGTAAAAGATGGTATTAAGCCAGTGGTGTTAGACTGTGGAGTTGACCGTAAGTCTTTCACCGTAGGCGCTGATGAGTGTAGTGCATCGGCTGATGATATATTGAAACTGATAGTCACTCCGAAAGCCTACGATGAGTGTGATGATGAAATCACAGGAGGAGGTCCATACTATATTGAACCTGTGGTTTATCGTTATCATGTAGATTCAACTTGTACGTCAACGGATGGCACGACAGGTAAGTGCTTGGTATACAAACATGACACGACATTAGTCGGAACCAGCATTGATGGAAAGTGGAATACCTTGCCATTCCCGTTAGGAGAAACGATTATAAAGTACGTCTTCGAAGATAAGAGTGGTAACAGAGACTCATGTATGCAGTCTGTCACCGTATTAGACCGTACGGCTCCAAGTTTCGATTGTGATAAAATTAATCCTAACCCATTGCGTCCTGAGGCAGAGAAGGGTCAGTGTAGCATGGACTTTAGCGATTTCTTGAAGAAGTACACAGACGGATTAGAGTACTATGCGACAGATGCATGTAATGAGGATAGAATCAAAGGATATTTGACCTTGAATCTTGAAGGTTCGGAGTTGCCTGCAGACGATTATAAGTTGGAGGCAGGAATTACCTACCGACTCTACTGGCATTTCAGAGACCAATCAGGTAATTACATGTCATGTCCTCAAGACATCATTATGTCTCATCAGAATCCTATTGAGCCTGCTTGTATGACCGCTCCATTAGACTCTGTAAAGGTGACGGCCAAAGATGGCGAGTGTAGTGCTGAAAGTTCGGCAACTGCGAATATAACGGTGCCATTGGCTCATGACTCTTGTACGAAAGAGACAGTCGTGGGAATCCCTTACTTTATCATCAAGGGAAATCTTGTTAAGATAGACCTTAGCCAGCAAGAATTCCCAACAGGAGATACAACTATCCATTGGATGTTTGTCAGTCCTTGGAATTTGCATGACACTGCGTGGTGTGAGCAAGTGGTGCATGTCGCAGGAAACAAGAAGTTTGAACTCGACTGTGAGGAGTTAACGCCTACTATGCGTGATACTATCACAGATTGTGGAGTGACGGATCCGACTAAGTTTGTCATTCCGACACCGAAGACACCAGACCCATGTATTACGGACACAAAAGATCCGAACTATTGGAGATATGGAAATCCGGTACGTATGAAGCAAGATGCAGCTACGAATGAGTGGGTTGCCGATCCAGATAAAACTATTAAGGACGGATTCCCTCTTGGATTAACGAAAATCAAGTGGATCTTCACAGACTTCACAGGTTCTGTAAAAGACTCATGTACGCAGGATGTTGAGGTACGTACGACGGAGGAGATTGTTTTTGATTGTGATGCTTTGAAAAAAGACACTATCAAAGTAGATGTAGCAAAAGGAGAGTGTTCTGTTGATGCATCAAAGGTTAATCTGGAGACTCAATATGCAAAACATCCATGTACAGGAGAGAAAATTGAAGGTGTGCCTGTAAGAGCGGATGGAAAATCGTTGGATGATACGTATTACACGGGACTTACAGAAATCTATTGGATTTTCACGGACAAAACAGAGACTTTAGCAAAACCAGTCGACACATGTTCGCAATTCGTTCAGGTTGGTGATGTGAACACATTGCCAGTTGATTGTAAGAACTTCCCTGCGATCAGTAAAATTCTTGAGGGAGCAGATTGTACGATTAAGTGGGAGGATCTTATGGTAGACCCAGTTCCAGTTGTGAAGGATTTGTGTTCAGGTGAGATTATTGATCCTAAGGTTACGAGAAAGTCGGATAACCAGGTTATTGAATATAAAACGGATGGAGAAACAGTAGAGCTTATAACCAAGGGTGTTGAGTTCAAGTTAGGAGAAGATACGATTGTTTGGGAATATGATTTCCATGGATCTAAGTTCCGATGTGAACAACCTATCAGCGTTAAGAATGACTCAAAACCAACGGGAGGATGTGAAAGCATTGATAATGAGATAACGTTTAGCGCTCCAACAGGAACTTGCACGATAACCTCCGATTTGGTCATAGATTCTTTGATTTCAAAATTAGGAGGATGGCCAAAGGCAACCGATGTCTGCACAGGCAAAGAGATTCCAGGAAGGGTCTACTATAAAGGCAAGGAGATAACAAAAGGAAGCAAGGTTACATTGCCTGTAGGTCGCGATACGGTCGTTTGGATTTTTATAGACCCGACTATTAATGTAAATGGCGATACTTGTGAGAAGGTTCTGATTATTCAAAGTGACAAGAAGCCAATCATCGACTGTTCTACGATAGAAGATAAATCGTTTGAGACAGATGACTGTGAGAAGGCTCTTAACGAAATGGATATCCCTACTCCAATAGCTACAGATGCTTGTACGGGTGACGACGTGTCGGGCGTAGGATACCGTTCGGACAATAAGAATGTCTATAGCGATGCTTATCCTGTAGGAAAGACAACTATCACTTGGGTGTTCATAAGTCCTTATTCAACGGCATCTGACACTTGTTACCAAGATGTGTGGGTACGTACAACCAAGGAGGCAGATTTCGATTGTTCTACATTAGAGAACGACCCGATTAACTTGTTGGCGGATGTTGGAAAATGTTACTCTACTGGAAGTGCTTTGCTAAAAAGTTTGAAGACACCTTATCCAGAGGCGAAGGAGCAATGCTCGAATACATCAATCGTGGGAGTGCCATACTATGAGGGGCAGCCTTTGGCAGATGCGACGAGTGTTCATGTTTCTGTAGGAGACACGACGTATATAGACTGGAAGTTCTTCAATGATTCTTTACAGGTAACTGAAAAGTGGTGTAAACAACCTGTCTATGTGAAGGGTCAGAATGCTCCGTTGTTCAACTGTGATACGTTGCAGGCACACAACACGAAGTTTGAAGTAGTGGGTTGTGATACGATTTTAGACAAGGAGGCGTTGCCTATTCCTATTGCTATCGACTACTGTACGAAAGACACCGTCTATGGAGTAGGTGTTCGCTCGGATGGTGCTGATCTCTACGAGGCGTACCCAGTTGGAACGACAACCGTTACATGGACGTTCACCAGTCCGTTCTCTACGATCACTGTAACATGTGATCAGAAAGTAGAAGTCTTGACGAAGCAGGAGATTCAATTTGATTGTAGCACGGTTAGTGATTCTGTCATAGTGAGTGTTCCTGAAGGGGCATGTAAAGCGGATCAAGTGAGGTTGGAGGGACAGGTTGCATATCATCCTTGTCCGACTCAGAGTGGCGTAACCACTATTAAGGGAGTTCCTTCTGTAGGAACTTTCAAGGTAGAGGCAGACGGAGACGATTGGATTATAAAGGATGTGAGAGTCGGCATACATACGATAGTTTGGACATTCACTGACCCATCAGACCCTGCGACAATGGTCAGCCCGACAAAGACTTGTGAGCAACCTATGAGAGTGGGAGATGGTATAAATGTCGATTTCGATTGTAGCAGTTTGCCAGACACCACGATTAAACTGAAACCTAACGAATGTGAGATTTCGTGGGCGGATATGAATATGCAGATTGACTTGTTAGTCGATGAATGTACGGGAGATATACTCTATCCAGTCTTGTCGAGAACAAGTGGCAAGAAAATAGAGACCGTAGGCGTATCTTCAGACGGGAAGCACCTTGACATAAAGGCGGACAACTTCTCTGTAGGCATTGATACTATCCAGTGGGAATACGCTGAGATCGGAATCAAGTGTGACCAAGTCATCACTGTAAAAGACAGTATGGCTCCGATATTCGATTGTGAAAACTTTAAGCCAGACACAGTTGCGATTGCCGCTGCCAAGAGCGATTGCAAGGCTATCAGTTCTGCTGTCATAGACTCTTTGATAGACAGATTCCCAGAGTGGCCAAAGGCAATAGAGCAATGCACGAACGAAGAGATACCAGCAAGAGTGTTGTTGGTAAGAGCTGCGGGTGATACAATCGAGTTGAAGAAGGGAGACGCCGAGGAGATAAAAGTAGGAGTTTATCCTTTGTTGTGGGTATTTATTGATACAACGATCAATGAGATTGGCGATACTTGTGTTAAACATTTGACATTGCAAAGTGAGGAAGAGCCAGTCTTTGATTGTAGTTCGTTGGACAACTTGGAGTTCTTGACGAAAACGTGTGAAAGGACGATAGAGACGGATGAAATTCCAGTGCCAAAGGCAACGGATAAATGTGTTCCAAATACTGTGATCCCAGGAAAAGGATTGAGATATAATCCAGACACGAAGGAGTTCGACTTGCCACTTGCAGGAGAATATCCAGTAGGAATCACCGAGATACAGTGGACGTTTACCAGTCCGTTATCGACGACTCTGAAGATATGTACGCAGAAAGTAGTTGTCTTAGACACGACCAACTGGTATGATTGTACACCGATTTCTGGAAATACGATTATGCTCCCTGTGGATATCAACACGGAGAAGACGGATCCTACGGCAGAGACAAGTTTGTTGGATAGCATCCACGCCAATCATCCATGTCCAACCCAGTCGGGAGTTGAGTTCATCAATGGTGTTCCGTCGATCAACGGAGTAGACTTGACACTCAATGGAGATGGGACGAAGTGGATTATTCCAGAGTTGCCAGTCGGAGAATACACGATTGAGTGGACATTCCATGACAAGTCTTGGACGTTGAAAGACTCCATCAAGATATGTAAACAGGATTTGGTTGTTGAGGATAAGTTAGACACGTTGTATTGTCCAAGTGGATGGAATCACAAGACTATTGCGTGTGTTGACGAGTTGCCAGCCATTTATACGACATTCGAGGAGTTTAAGGCTGCGGGAGGCCATTTCTCAAATGAGAAGAATCTGAAGACTGCAGGTTGCACGTTGACAGGTTGCTTCGGATATGAAGAAAATTCGGTAGGCACGAAGTATTGTGACGAGACATACTATCGTAAATATTATGTATATGACACAAGAGAGAACAAAATATCATGTACAGATACCATTACGATAAAGGACACTGTTCCGCCAGTATTCTTGGATGAAAACAACTTCGCTGCTGAGTGCGTCAGGAAAGATGCAAACGGACAGTGCGTTGAGTATCAAGGTAGAAAAACCATAGTCGCTTGTGATCAAGCCGTGCC
Source organism: Bacteroidaceae bacterium (assembly GCA_963619325.1). Taxonomy (GTDB): domain Bacteria; phylum Bacteroidota; class Bacteroidia; order Bacteroidales; family Paludibacteraceae; genus UBA1181. The sequence continues at coordinate 44,749 of CAVEVQ010000014.1, forward strand.
AGACGCTCAGAAGCCAAGCGTGACGGATTGTGATCCTGACGTTAAACTTGCGGTATCTTCGAAGAGTCTGCAGGGTACAGACCCAAGCAAATGTGATTACTATACATACGATGTTATTCGGGAGTGGACTGCGACAGATCGCTGTGGCAACGTCTCCACGATGAAAGATACTATAGCCGTAGTAGACACGGTTGCACCGATTGTGGTGTTGCCAACCGATTGGCAGGACACGGTTTTGGCAGATTACCTCAAGGGATGTATCTTCTTGGTGCCAGACTTTGCAGAAGACTTGAGAAAAGATGGCGTTGTCTCTGACAATTGTGTCGAACTTGACAACATCATCATCACGCAAGTTCCTGCTCCAGGCGATACTATCAAGGAGACAACCCAGATTGACATCACGATATCAGACCCATGTGGAAGTGATACGAGTATAGTTGCTTGGGTATACGCTCCGAAGAGAGAGACCGTCGTTTCATTAGATGCTCACGACACTGTTATCTGTGTGTCAGACGAAAAGCCGTTGAGCTTGATGGATAACGATTTGAGATTTGCCGAGGGAGGCTATTGGATGGAAGACGAAGAAGGAAGATATTGGAGACAGACCCGTACGCAGTATGATATCTATAAAACTGAGATTGTTGATGATAGTTTGTTCTACTCGAATAATAGAGCGAGCGCATTGTATCAGAAGTATTTCAAAAATATGACAGATACAGAAAGAAAGTCAATCTATGAATTGAGCAGACGACGCCTCTCAGGAACCTATTGGTTTGTAGCATTTGACACATTGACTTTGTGTTCAGATACAGCTTCTGCGAACCTTGAGTTAAAAGAGAGACCAAGAATCATGATGGACAGCGGATTAGAAGATTTGTGTGAGAGGACGAGAGTAGATTCTTCTCTTCTGATGGCATATTTGAGTTGTGTCAACCCTATGGGTGCAGACATCACGAACACCGGATGGATGTATGGAGGTGAGAAATTCAATTTCGAAACAGACACCTTAGCATATCTAAATGGTGAAGAAAACAAGTCATTCGTTTACTATGCAGAAAATGAGTGTGGTACAACAACGACATTGACGACGTTGGCAGAATTCTGTGGAGCAAGCATGTCGACAGAAGACAGCTTGACATTTGCAGGGTCGGATGCTAATATGGAATTGCTCAGAAAGGAGAACTTCTATACAAGAGACTCAATTATGATCAACGTTCACAAGCGTTATGATCCAGATAGTATATGGATAACCAGTGATCCGACGGACCCTGCACGTATTTGGTTGGGAGAGACGGTTGAGTTGGAAGCACACACACCGTACACTAACTTCACAGAGCTTGTATGGTATAGAGTGGTAGGATTGTATGATCGACGCGACGTTGTACAAGGAGAAAATGAGACTGAGTTTGTATTCAGTGATACGGAGGATGAGCAAGATGAAGCGTTTGGCTCAATGACGTATGAAGACAAGCCATGGGTAGTGATTGAGTCTCCAGAGGACACCACTCATTATTATGTAACCATTTCAGATGGCGTTTGTCCGTCGGTTGCGAGTGATTTGATCAGAGTTGATGTGATATTGAAGATTCCGACAGCGTTCACACCATACGTGAGAGAGGGCTTGAACGATATCTTTATGGAACGTCATCAAGTAACCATATTCGACCGCTACGGACAGAAAGTATTTGAAGGAAGTGATGGTTGGGATGGAACCAAGGGAGGCAAGTTGGCAGACCCAGGAGTTTACTTCTATTCTGTCATCATGACCGATGGCTCTCAGCGAAAAGGAACGATTGAGATAGTGTACTTACGCGATTAACGTATAGTTTATTAACAATAGCAAAAATTGAGACTGAAAAAATTGTGTCAGTCTCAATTTTTGCTTTATATTTACTTTTGCAAATAAGATAGTGTATTTATATAGATAGAAAGTAGTTAAACTATGAATACAGGGATGATAAGAAGAATATTGGTTTCACTTTTTGCACTTTGTGGCGTTTGTGTGACGCTAAGCGCACAGAGTGATAGCGTATGGATTGAAGTTTTTAAAGAAGACTTCGGAGGAAATGAGGTGTCGGATCCAGTCGCCGCTGCGTCTGCTGCCGGTATAAAAGGGAAGGTGGGATCGAAGGTGTCCTATTCTAAGAGTACTACCAGAGGAGGAACTTACTATTTGGTAAAGACTTCAACAGATAATGGGGGGTGGCATACAGGGTCGGATCACACCTATTTGGGGGACAAGACCAGAGGCTATTATATGCGAGTAGACCCTAATGAGAGTAATACCACGGATGTGATGTATGTTCAGGAGTTGGATGGCGTATGCAGTGGTGTATTGTTTGATTTCTCATGTTGGATGACCAACTTGCAGTTGGATACAGAGGAGGGTGCGAATCCAAAACTGGCTATTTCAATCAACTCGAAAGAGGATGGGTCAGGGACAGAATATCAGTATGCCGAGTTAGAGCTGCCAAAGTGTAGTGATGCAAGTTCTGCTTCGTTGCCGTGGCAAGAGTTGAAGATTCAGTTTAAGATATCCGATAAGAAAGTAGATAAAGTATATTTCATTGTATCGGTTGTTAAGCCGACGGGAGATGGATTTGACTTTGCGATCGATGATATTTCCATTAAGGTGCAGCATCCTATCGTGGTGATTGATAAAGTAGAAGAAGAGTTCATATATGGAGAGCCTGTAAATCTTTATACTACCTTCAATAATTCGGGGTATTTCTCGTCGACTGCCGATTTGATTGGGCGTTGGTATTATAGTGCCGATGGCAATGATTATCAACAAATTTCTCAAATTGACTATTCGAAAAGCACTTCGTTTCAGACACAAATCACCGATATGTTTGATAAGGACGTAGACAATGGTTACTATCGTTTGCGTATTGGAAATTCAGGGACTTTTGAGTCGGATGTGTGTTCTATTTTTGGAGACTATCAGATTGCGGAGACCAAACACAAAGAGAGAGTACATTTGTGTAGTACAGGAAGTGTGGAAGTTGAAGGCTACACAGTAAACGCAGAAGATGTATCGGATGGACAGGTAGTAGAGGCGAACTCTTCGCTTTCCATCATTGTCCACAAGATGGAAGCAAAAAAGGTAGAAGTAGGTTCAAAATACCTTTGTATAGGTGAAAGCTATGAGTACAATGGGAAGTCGTACTCTTCAAATGTGGCAGAAAAGATTGAAGTGACTGACACGGTAAAATACAAGGGTTACGATTGCGATAGCCTTTATAGGGTATTTACGATTAATTGGACGAACGAGAGTGAGTTGCCTCAAAAAGCGCAGACTATTTGTCAGGGAGAAACATTCCACGACAAAGTGTATAAGACAGCAGGAGAGTTTAAAGACACCTTGAAAGAAGGATGTGCATTGCTATTGACACCGCTCACGGTTAGTCCGACGTACAATATCACGAAGGATTTCCCAATATGTGCAGGTTCAGAGTTCAATGGCGAGACCTTTGAAGCAGGAGGCTCCTATACTCGTGTTTTGAAGTTGACAACGATTGCGGGTTGTGATAGTACGGTGAATGCGACGGTCATCGTAACAGATAAGATATATGAGACATTAGAAGATGTAATCTTATGTGAGGGAGAGTCATTCAATTTTGATGGCAAGACCTACACTAAACCAGGAACTTACAACTTGGAGGAGGTTAATACTAGTAAATCCACAGGATGCGACAGTATCACTTATCAAAAGTTGACGATCAATTCAATGTGGTCGAACGAGAAAAGTCCTATTGATACGTTTATATGTTACGGTTCGTCAGTGTTCGGGGTGACATACGAGGAGCCTATTGAGTCTCTTTTGATTAGAGATCCCAACACGTACAAGACTGTCAGTGGATGTGATAGTGTCGTTTACTATAACCTGAAAGTCATTGAAATGGAGTTGCGTTTGGCGATTACATCGGAGCGTAACACGATATGCAAGGGAGAGGAAGTGGAGATTGACGTTGCGAGGCTTCGTCCGACGGATGCAACTTTGACATGGTCGCACAACTTCACAGGAAGTAAGATGAAGGCTGTGTTCCAACCCGTTGAAGATGCTGTGTATGTAGTGTTGGCAAGGAATGAGCAGGCTGGTTGTGAGACTTCGGATACTATGAGAGTGTATGTTAGAGATTCACCGACATTGACTATCGACACAGTAGATCAGAAGACCAATCATGTTGAATATTCTGTAGAAGGAGGAATTGAACCATATACCATCTATTTGGATAGAACGATAAGGCCGTTTGACGTAGATCCATTTGGGGAGGTGAATAATTCCTTTATTGGAATGCACTCATTGTTGGTGAGCGATTCAAATGCATGTACATCTTCTCAAATATACACGATTACTCCGGTGCCTATTGTTCCGTCTGGCGTGTTTACACCTAATGGAGATGGCGTCAATGACAAATGGACAATTGAAAACATTGACGTATATGGTTCGGCTCGTGTCAGAATCTATGATCGTTCGGGAAGACTCATCAAGGAGTTTGATGGATATGACAATGAGAATGGATGGGATGGCAAGTATAACGGACATTTGATGCCACCAACAGATTACTGGTATGAAATTAATTTGCCGGAAGTTGATACGCAGTATGTCGGACATTTCACTTTGTTCTATAATATCAGATAAAAGGGAACAGATATAAAAAGAAGCCTCTGGGATTAGATGGATAATCCCAGGGGCTTTTGTGTTGAGAAAAATATGTCGGAAAACATAAAAGGGAATTTTATTTTTCGTAATTTTGCATCTTGAATTATTTTGAAATAGACGAATGGAGAATCAAAACATTAGAAACGTGGCGATTATCGCGCACGTCGATCACGGAAAGACCACATTGGTGGACAAAATGTTGATGGCAGGTAAAATCTTCAAGGAGCATGAGAAACCTGGCGAGTTGATGTTGGACAACAACGACTTGGAGCGCGAGCGAGGAATAACCATTGTGTCTAAGAATGTTTCCATACGTTACAAAGACTATAAGATTAATATCATAGACACTCCGGGACACTCCGATTTTGGAGGTGAGGTAGAGCGAGTGTTGAACATGGCGGATGGTGTTTTGCTGTTGGTGGATGCCTTTGAAGGTCCGATGCCGCAAACGCGTTTTGTGTTGCAAAAAGCATTGCAGATTGGGTTGAAGCCTATCGTTGTTGTCAACAAGGTAGACAAGCCTAACTGTCGCCCCGAGGAAGTTCAAGAGGAAGTGTTCGATTTGATGTTCAATTTGGATGCCACGGAAGAGCAGCTCGATTTTCCAACATTGTATGGTTCTGCGAAGAACAACTGGATGTCGGACGATTGGAAGACACCAAGAGAGAACGACATTACGCCAGTGTTGGACGCCATTATTAAATATGTTCCGGCACCCCGCATAATTGAGGGAACGCCACAGATGTTGATTACCTCGTTGGATTTCTCTGCGTACGTTGGACGTATAGCCATCGGGCGTATTCATAGAGGAACGTTGAAAGAGGGTCAGGATTTGTCTTTGGCCAAGAGAGATGGTTCTATCAAAAGAGTAAAAATCAAAGAGTTACGCATTTTTGAAGGATTCGGTCAGAAGGCCGTTCGCGAAGCCCATTGCGGAGAGTTGGTTGCTTTGGTTGGAATAGAAAATTTTGAGATTGGAGATACGATCTGTGATTTAGAGAATCCAGAGCCATTGCCGCCTATCGCAATAGATGAGCCTACGATGAGTATGGTTTTTGCCGTTAATGATTCGCCATTCTTCGGTAAAGATGGAAAGTTCGTTACTTCGCGTCATATCAACGACCGTTTGGTGAAAGAGTTGGATCGGAACTTGGCGTTGCGCGTGGTAAAAGATCCAGAGTCTGATAAGTGGAATGTGTATGGACGAGGCGTGTTGCATTTATCTGTCTTGATTGAGACAATGCGTCGTGAGGGTTATGAGTTGCAAGTTGGTCAGCCACAGGTAATTATTAAAGAGATAGATGGCGTGAAATGTGAGCCAGTAGAGCAGTTGACCATTGATTTGCCAGACGAGTATTCAGGAAAGGTGATAGAGATGGTGGCGACTCGTAAGGGGGATATGGTGTCTATGGAGCGCAAGGGCGACCGAGTGCATTTGGAGTTTGTCATACCTTCTCGCGGTATCATTGGCTTAAGAACCAACGTGTTGACAGCGACAGCGGGCGAGGCCGTGATGGCACATCGTTTCATGGAGTATCAACCCTACAAGGGAGAGATTCAACGACGTACTAACGGCGCGTTGATAGCCATGGAGGCAGGAACGGTATATGCATATGCGTTGGATAAATTGCAGGATAGAGGAAAGTTCTTCATCAATCCACAAGACGAAGTGTATGCAGGTCAGGTGGTAGGAGAGAATAGCAAGGACAACGACATCGTAGTGAATGTAACGAAGTCTAAGCAGTTGACGAATATGCGTTCGAAGAGTGCGGATGACAAGGCGAAGATTATTCCGCCGATTATCTTCTCATTAGAAGAAGCGTTGGAGTATATTCGTGAAGACGAGTATGTTGAGGTGACACCAAACTTTATGCGTCTGAGAAAGATTATCTTGGATGAGACAGAGAGAAAGAAAGCAAATAGATAATTTGTCTAACAATAAGGAAGAAGAGGCTGGCAGAGGGTGTCGGCCTCTTCTTTTCAAAGGTCGTAGCGGCGGTTCATTGGATGAATGGTGGCATATCAGCATTTTTGATGCTAAAAATTGTCAAAATAGACGTAGAAATGCTAATTTTGCAACGATGTGAAAAAAAAATAGACGTAAAAGACGAATAGCATAGAGATGAAGAGAGAGTGTTGACTTCGGAGGAGGAATCGTAAAAAGGTAAAAACGTCACACGCTGTGTGGCGAAATAAAGGAAGATATGTATAGCGGAAAATAGAGAGTCGAAACCGCAAAATCACCTACAAAGAGGACTTATAAGTTCTCTATTATCCCTCAAAAGAGTATAATTCAATGAATAATATCGCAGTTATATTATCCGGCGGCTCGGGCATACGCATGGGCGGCGATACACCGAAGCAGTTTCTCAAACTCGCCGGCAAAATGGTCATAGAGCATACTATTGAGGTGTTCGAAGCAGCAGAGCAAATAGACGAGATTTGTATCGTCTGTCGTGTCGACTACATCGAGCGTGTGCAAGAACTCATCGTACGCAACAACTATCGTAAGGTGAAGCGCATTCTTGCTGGCGGCAAGGAGCGCTACGAGTCATCACTTGCCGCCATCTATGCCTATACAGATGAGTGCAATCTGCTTTTCCATGATGCAGTCCGCCCGCTTGTAAATGAGCGAATTATCAACGACTGTATAGAGGCACTCACTACCTATCATGCAGTGGATGTGGCAATAGACACCACCGACACTATTATCCAAGCCAATGCAGAGCGTTGTATCGAGTCTATTCCACCACGTGCAGCCTTGCGCAATGGGCAGACACCGCAGTGTTTTCGTCGCAGTACTATTGCCGAGGCATATCGCTTAGCACTTCAAGACCCGCAATTCCGGACGACAGACGACTGTGGAGTAGTGCGCAAATACTTGCCCAATGAGCCTGTGTATATTGTAACTGGCGAACAGTTCAATATGAAGCTGACACATATAGAAGACCTCTTTTTACTCGATAAACTATTCCAACTCAAGAATGTCGAACTATCCCAGAAGGAACTCTCCCAGGTCACGCTGTCGGCTTTGCCCGAGAAAGTGTTGGTGGTCTTTGGCGGCAGCTATGGCATAGGAGCAGAAATAGTACGCCTTGCCTCTGAGCGGTATAGTCGAGTCTATTCGTTCTCTCGGTCAGAAAATGGTGTGAATGTATCCGATATGGCAAGTGTGCAGCGTACACTGCAATCGGTTTTCGACAAAGAGGGGCATATCGATGCCATAGTGAATACTGCAGGCATACTCTATCGCGAGCCACTGGCTACGATGTCGGAGGACACTATCCGTACCTCTATCGATGTAAATCTGTTGGGTGTTATCCATGTGGCTCAAGCCGCTTACCCCTATCTTAAGCAGAGCCATGGTGCACTGCTGTTCTTCACTTCCTCGTCCTATACCCGTGGGCGCATGCTCTATAGCCTCTATTCTGCTACCAAAGCCGCTATTGTCAATTTTGTACAGGCAATAGCCGAGGAGTGGAACGAGTGCGCAATTCGTGTCAATTGTATCAATCCCGAACGCACCAAAACGCCTATGCGTACCCGCAATTTCGGTAATGAGCCTGCCGAGTCGCTCTTGTCGGCAGAAGCCGTAGCGATAGTTTCGCTCAACACACTTTTCTCTAAGTTCACAGGCGAGGTAGTTGATGTCCGCCGTAAACAATACTAAGAACCTTATTCGTAGATATAAAAGCAAATGGATACTTCTCTTCCGAAAGCCACAGGCAATCTGCGTGCATTGCAACTGCGCATCGTTGATATTCTTGTCGTGTTGGATGAACTCTGCCGCAAGAACCATATACAATACTATATTGCTTATGGAACTGTTTTGGGTGCTGTCCGTCACGGAGGTTTCATTCCGTGGGACGACGATATTGATATTATGGTGGTAGGCGATGACTACGAGCGTTTCCAGCAGGTTTGTAAGGAGCAACTGCCCGATTGGCTGTTCCTACAAAACCAAGAAACAGACCCAAATTCTGGAATGGGCATAGGGTTATTCAAAGTACGCGATAAAAAATCCTTGTTTATTGAGGGCTACGATGTGTTTGTCAAAGACTACAAGCGGGGATTATTCATCGATGTGTACAAGGCAGTTACTATTCCTAAACGGCCGGAAAAAATAGTAGGCTATTTGTTGACTCGTATTTCTTATGCCTACAATTTCTATCGATACAACAAACCTATCAATTTGCATAATATTGCGTGCTATTTTTTGTATCCCTTTTCGTATGTTTGGCACAAGGCACTGCTTTGGCTACTGATGCAGGGAGGGAAACCTTATTATTGTTGTCAATTGGGAGAAGGAGTTTATTTGCAACATCACCCTACACGCTATGATGATATATTTCCGCTTCGAGAGATAGAGTTTGAGGGACATAAGTTTATGGGGCCCAACAACCCCGATGGCTATCTTCGTGCCATTTACAACGACTATATGCGTATTCCCGCCCCCGCCAAGCGCCGTGTACATGGGTCTTACTATGTAGAGGATGCTTCATCAATAGCCCTGACATATAAAGACTCAGTTGATACTTTTGATGCGAACAATCAATAACTCATTATACTATGCGTTCCATCTCTACTTATATTGGTCTACTGCGTAGAAAAGGCTTTTGCAAGTGTTTATGTAATTTGACGACATATATTTTTGAACCTTCTATTCGTCATGCTCGTAAGCTATACAAAGATTATAAAGAACTTATTCTCTCTCCGTTGCCATCTACGAGTGTATACTATGGCGATTATATGATTCCGCAGCAGAATCCGACAACACATGGTACGGTCATACTTTATGCCAACAAATCGTATCAGGAAACTCTGCAAGAACTTCGCGCCAAGGCTAAATATGCAAATAAACAATACAAATAATACTATTCCCTCTGTCTCCATTGTCCTTTGCACGTACAACGGCGAAAAATATCTGCGCGAGCAGTTGGATTCACTGTTGGCGCAGACCTACCCCTTGCACGAGATTATCATACAGGACGACCAGAGTACGGACGGCACGATGGCTATTCTCCGCGAATATGCGGATAAGTATCCCATTATCAAGGTCTTTGTACACGAAACACGCGGGGTGGTAAACGACAATTTCTTCTCTGCTATGCAGCGGGCAACAGGGGATTTTATTTCCATTTCCGACCAAGACGATATTTGGCTGCCTCAAAAAATTGCCACGCTAGTAAATGAAATCGGGGACAACCTGTGCTGCTTTCACTTATCAAACGAATTCCGGGACACACCCGACTATCAATACACAGACCCGCGTATCATCAATGTCAACCTTGAAAGGATGTTGTTCTTTGGTATGGTAGCAGGGCATACTATGCTGATACGCAGAGAATTGCTTGACACCACCTTGCATTCCATTTCCGCCGATATACTACGCCGCATCTCATTGGCTTTTTACTACGATTCCATTTTGAGCATGGTAGCGATGGAATACGGAAAAATCAAATATATACCCGAACTATTGGATTCCCACCGCGTGCATGCAGCCTCTTGCACCTCCACTATGCGCCGCGACCTCTCACAACGTACCATCAAAAATGCTTTCTTGCTGATATTGCGCAACTTGGGACCACGCAGGCGGCATATCATTAAACCGCTTATTATCAATCGTATGCAATGCGAGAAAGCGTTATTAGACTGCTTTCCTGATGCTAATCCTGCCTACACACAGCGTGCATATCAATTCATAGCAGCCTACACTAAAACAACATCATGGCGACGCCCCTTGTCGTGGTTAATAGGCGAGTGCCAATTCATTTGTCTGTTTGTAAAAAGCCGCAACGAACTTTTTTACAGTAAAGAGAAAAACCAAGCGGTAGCCACCCTGCGTGCGCTCACGTATCCCATTACGATGTACGACTTTCGGGAAGCAGATTATCAACGAATTATCAAACAAAGCAAACCATGAAACTACTCTCCGTCATCATCCCCACCTACAATATGGCAGCCCTCTTGCCACGCTGTCTGGATTCGCTTGTCAAGGCGCAGCACGCCGACTTGTTGGATATCCTTGTGGTCAATGACGGTAGCAAGGACAACTCCTCCGAGGTGGGGCATCAATACGAAGCGCAGTACCCCGACATCGTGCGCGTGATAGACAAACCCAACGGCAACTACGGCTCCACTATCAACGCCGCGCTTCCGATGGCTACGGGATTATATGTCAAGGTATTAGATTCTGACGATTGGTTTGATACTGCAGCACTCGATTGTTTCCTCGACAGCCTTGCCGAATATACACCTGAGCAAGAACCGCAGCAAGCCGAAACACCCCAAAAAAACATACAAGTCCCCGATATGGTCATTACCCACTTCACACAACTCGGTGCCTGCGGCAGTCGCGAGGTGGTGCGTTATAACACCATGGGGCGTGAGCCGTACACCTACGGCAAGGTTTACGACCTCGACACAGTGTTGCAGGACGGCTATATCCGCTTCTTCCTTATGCACGCTTTGACCTATCGCACCGACCTATTGCGGCAGATGGGGTATCGCCAGACAGAGGGCATCTCCTACACCGATACGGAGTGGGCAGCGTTACCCGTCTTTCATGCTCGCACCATTCTTTTTCTCAATATCAATCTTTATCAGTACAATCTCGACCGCGATGGGCAGACAATGGCACCAGAGGTCATCATGCGTTCGTTGCCACAGATGGAGAAAGTAAACGACTCATTGTTAGCATACTATCAGTCGCATTTGGCTCTCCTCTCTCCTGCCCGTGCTGCTTTTATGAAGCAGTATTTTGAGAATCGTTTACGGCTATTCTATAAGTTATACCTTCTCGATATGCCCCGTAAAGATTTTCGAGCCGAAGATTTGCGACGTGTGGACGAGAAGTATGCACCGATACTCCGCACGCTTGACCTGCACCCACGCCTATATCCCGAGAACAAACTGCTGCGTATTGAGTATATCTCTTATTGGCATCGGCACCATCAGCGTTGGCCTATATGGTTTGAGCGCTTCAATCATTTCGTAGATGTGGTCGTCAAGTGGCTCTATGTCAGATTGTTTAGAAGATAATTAACCACTCTATTACCCTATTTCATATGAAACAATACGATTACCTCATAGTCGGTGCCGGTCTTTATGGTGCCACTGTCGCCTACCGTGCACGCCAAGCAGGGAAACGAGTCCTCGTGATAGACAAGCGCAACCACATCGGAGGGAACACCTATTGCGAAGACATAGAGGGTATCCATGTACACAAGTACGGGGCACATATTTTCCATACCGACAACAAAGAGGTGTGGCAGTTTGTAAACTCGCTTGTTGAATTCAACCGCTACACCAACTGCCCCGTAGCGAACTACCAAGGGCGACTCTACAACCTGCCGTTTAATATGAACACTTTCAGCGAGATGTGGGGTGTAACAACCCCCACTGAAGCGCAGACGAAAATGGGTGAACAGCGGGCAGAAGCAGTGGCAATGTTGGGCGGTCGTGAACCGCAGAACCTTGAAGAGCAGGCACTGACCCTTGTCGGCAAGGACATCTATGAGCGGCTTATCAAAGGATACACAGAGAAGCAATGGGGACGTCCCTGCACGGAGTTGCCTGCCTTCATTATCAGACGACTGCCCGTGCGTATGGTTTTCGACAACAACTACTTCAACGACCCCTATCAAGGCATACCCATTGGCGGATACAATCCGCTGATAGAGAAACTATTAGACGGATGCAATGTACAGCTCGGAGAGAATTATCTCGAACACAAGACGGAGTTAGACGCATTGGCAGAACGGATAGTTTATACAGGCTTGATAGATGCATATTTCGGCTATCGGCTCGGGCGGTTGGAGTATCGTACGGTGCGTTTTGAGACAGAGGTATTAGATACGCCTAACTACCAAGGGAACGCCGTGGTAAACTACACGGACGCTGCTGTGCCATACACACGAGTCATCGAACACAAACACTTTGAGATGTTCGGGCAGGAGGTGTATGACACGCCAAAAACCGTCATCTCACGCGAGTACTCCACGGAGTGGCAGGCAGGTATGGAGCCGTACTATCCCGTGAACGACGCTCGCAATTCAGCGCTCTATGCGGAGTATGCTGCCCTTGCTGCCCAGGAGAAACATGTGTTATTTGGCGGACGATTGGCGGAGTATAAGTACTACGATATGGACGACATCATTGCACGGGCATTGTCTGCTGCGATATAAAATGGCATATTCTATAAGATTCTTGCAGAAGAATTGAGAATTTTCTGAAAGAGAATTGAGATTTTTTTATTGGACTTCTGAAAATTTTCCAGAGGAGAATTGAGAATTTCCAGAGCAAGAATTAATTGTACATTGCTATTCTCTTTTAATCTTCTATGAAAGAAGGAGTTTGTCTTTTCCTATAATTGTATTCTGTAATAAACACTTTTGTTGCAAAAGTGTTTATTTGAAAAAACACTTTTTGTAAATTTGTTGAATGAAACAAAAAGAGGAAGGTGGTATGAGAGAACTGTTTTCATCATTTTATCGGCGGTTGGCACGCACAGATTTGCGTTTTGAACGATATTTGGCAAAGGAGATTAAGTGGAATGCCCATCTGATAGGAATTATGGGTGCCCGTGGAGCAGGGAAAACGACGCTTTTGATGCAGCATGTTTTGATTTAAATACAACGCGCCTTTCACTGCTCAATTACCTATATTATTTGTGGCGCGCCCGTGCCATTTTGATGATTGACAAGCAGTCTGTTGGCTTAAAGCCTATGGCAAAGCCAGAGAAGATTTATTTAGGGAATACCAATTATGCATACGCCCTTGCAGATGAAAATGCCAATGTCGGAAATGTTCGTGAAACTTTTTTTGTGAGTCAGTTGGAAGTGAAACATAAGATAACCTATTCGCAGACTCGTGTGGATTTTCTGGTAGACGACCGCTATACTTTTGAGGTCGGAGGAGTCAATAAGACGACGGAACAGATTAAAGGAACTCCGGACTCATTCCTTGCTTTAGACAATATAGAGCAAGGTTATGGCAAGGAGATCCCATTGTGGCTTTTCGGATTCTTGTATTGAAAATTGTATTTTGTAATAAACACTTTTGCTGCAAAAGTGTTTATTTGAAAAAACACTTTTTGGAAGATTTCGTATTAATGAGTGATGTGTTCAAATGCTAATTTGCCATGTTAGGGAGAATGTGTTAACTTTGCGAAGATTTGAAATAAAGAACTTGAAAATATGTCAAAAGTCCTTTTTATATGGTACAAACGTTCGAAGGGAATCTTGGAGGGCGGTGGACAAGTTAGCCAGAAAAACTATGAGATGGTGTGCCGCACGGTGGGGAGCGAGAACGTCGACTCTTACTATGTGCATGACGAGATGAAAGGGAAATCGCTATGGGGTTATGTTCGTGGCGTGTTTTTCTTTATGTTCGGCTACTATTACGGTCTATATCCTAAACGTGTGAAAGAGATTGTGGGTATCGCACAAAAATATGACATTGTTTTTATTGACCGTAGTTTGTTTGGCGTGATAGCCAAACAGTTGAAGAAGAGTGGTTATAAAGGTCAGATAATCACCTATTTCCATAATGTGGAAGCCCTCTATTTCAATGCTAAACTGCCAAAGATTCCGGGACGAGGAATCATCGTGAAAACGGCGGATTTGAATGACAAATATTCGTGCGATTATTCAGATAAGATTGTGTGTCTGAACGAACGCGATTCTCGAGTGATTGCGGAAAAATATGGAAGGAAAGCCGATATGCTGATTCCTGTCGCTTTGCAGGATAGAATGATAGAGACACCGTCGGGAATGACACTGACACGAGAAAGACCGTTGTGCTTGTTCTTGGGAGCGTATTTCCCCCCTAACAACCAAGGCATCTTGTGGTTTGTCGAGAGTGTGCTGCCTCATGTGAATATTCAGATGAAAGTGGTGGGTAAAGGTATGGCAAAACTGAAAGAAGAGTCGTCGCAACTCAAAGATATTGAGGTGATTAGTGATGTAAAAGACCTTAAGCCCTACTTAGAGGAAGCCGATATAATGGTGCTGCCAATTTTTTCGGGAAGTGGCATGAAGGTGAAGACGTGCGAGTCGCTCATGTATGGCAAAAACATCATTGGTACGGATGAAGCATTTGAGGGCTATGATGTTGATTATAAGCAGGTTGGAGGATTGTGTAATACGGCACAAGAGTATATTGATTGTTTGAAGAGATTTGAAGAGAATCCACGGCCACGGTTTAATGCCTATTCACGACAAGTTTATTTAGAGAAATATTCATACTCTGCTATTGAAGAATTGTTCAGGAAAGTTTTGGAATGATGGATAAAAATTTGAAAATCAAGATATTCTGTCGCTCGTTTTTACACGATGCCGAAAATTCTGGTTAAGATGATACATGGAGATATGAAGAATCAGAAGGAGCGGATAGACAACATCGTTCACGAGGTGTATGCGATGAGAGGTCGCCACATCATACCTTTCACATTGAAAAATCACACCAAACTTGCTCCGTTTTTAAAAAATCTCTTACTTTTGTTCTCTTAAGGATATTCTTAAAGTATAACTGCGCATGAATTGAAAGGTGCGGAAAAAGTAAGATGATATGAAACAAGTATACGATAAAGCATATATTATTATGAAGTACCTTACGCAGACGGCGACCCTATGGCGTCGTTGGTTTGCGCTTGTCGTTATGTCGCTGTTGGGGACGGTGACGTTTGCAACTCCTGAAGTCATTGCACCAGATGATGTGTATGAGGCAGAACCAGGAGATGACGTAAAACTGCAATTTTATGGGGATGAAATTCCAAATAAGATAAAAAGCGAAGTAGGGAAAATTTCATCGGAAGGGTATTTTTATTCTACGAGTCCGATAAAAGAAGTAGAATGCAGTAATAGTGGCTGGTGGGTCAAAGATGAAATAAATTATGCTACATATGATGAAGCGGAGACTACGAATCCAAAGACTATCGCAATACCCTCTCCTACAAGTGTGTCTAAGTATGAGATATACTATGGAAAATGGACTTTGTCAAAAGGTGGTTTTATGGGTAGTCGTGTATATGCTAAATCCTCTCAAGTTGGTGTTGTCTCGATTCCTGTCTACCAAGGAAATTTCCAACTCTCATCTGATAAAGCCACAGCATGCCCAGGAGAGACTGTAACGCTGACGATAAGTGATAACAACTATAAAAAATTGATAGTAGAGATTGTCCGTAAGGATGGAGGAAAAACAATAACATCTGAGATAAACGCTACCAAGGGAACGTATACCCATACGCTGACGTTGCCAGAAGATTTGACTGATGGTGTGGAAATTACAGTGAAAGCAGTTAAGAGAAGCCATCGATCCACCAACACGGTAGAGGTTAATTTGCCAGAATTGACGGTGGAGGATTTTACGGTAAGCGGAACACCTTCTGCTGTTTCGAGTAATCCAACTACTTGGTGTACCTATTCAATTCCTGATTTGACAGAAGAGGCGAGGTCGCATGTGTCAAATTATTGTGGAGATTTAACTGTAACGCAGAGTGAAACAGCAGGAACTCCGGTAAAGCAAAACGATTCGGAACAAACAAGAGAGGTAACGGTTACTGTAACCGATGGCGTTGGTCGTTCAAAGACAATGACGGCTAGGGTTGTCATTCCTGCCAATACTTTGAAAATAGACAATGTGACGGTTGATGAGGGTTGCCGTGGCGTGGATGATGCAACAGCAACTATTTCATATTCGGGAGGTAAAACTCCGTACAAAATCACTTATTGGACGTACACGGACTATCAGGATAAGCAAAATATTTCAAATCCTTATAAAATAGAAAATATTTCAAATGGTGAATTTGGATTCCAAGTAAGCGATGCAAACTATTGTTTCGCGCAAGGGTCGGGAGAGGTTACCCAAAACGACGATGAAATAAAAGTTTCTGGAAAGAGATTAGAAAAAGTCTATGATGGCACTTCGTTGACTAACGTTACTACGGATTATGAGATTTCGGGAGAAGAGACCTTGAAAGAAGGCGATGTGTTGACGGTCGAGATGGAGGTGCAATCCATCACGGAAGTGGGTACGCAAGCCGTTGAGGTGGAGTCTTACAAGGTGATGAGAGGCGACCAAGATGTAACCTGCCGTTACAACATCACTACGGAAGATGGTCTGTTGGAGGTTACGAAAGCCAAGGTAATCGTTGACGTTACTGCCAATCAGGCGACCGACACCTACGACGGCAAAGAGCATAGTGTGACAGGCTATACATTGGTGGCAAAAAATGAAGAAGGCAACGAGACCACGCTCTTTGATGTCAACAATGTGAGTTATTCTGGCGAGAAGACGGTCAAGGGTACTGATGTAGGAGAGTATTCACAGACGTTGAGCAAAGACGGCTTCAAAGTGTCGGAAGAGGCGTTGAAGAATTTTGATGTTACGTTCAATATTGTGGAGCCGACAGTCAAGTTAACTATCACGCCTGCCCAGTACACGGTGACCATCACACCTGAGACGGAGACGTTTATTTACGATGGCAAGGAACACACATTGCAGAAATATATTGCTACGGGTGGGGCTGCGTTCACTGATTTTGATGCGACGAAGGTTGAGTATAAAGGAACGGCGGTAGCGAAAGGCACGGATGCATCAAATAGTGTCTACTATTCGGACGAGTTGTCGCCTGCCGACTTTTCTTACAATGATAATAACTACGATATCACGTTTGAGATAACGGGAGAAAAGAAGTTTGGGGTTGAAATCAAGAAGTTAGACGTGGTTGTGACCATCACGGGACACAAGTCGAGCGTGACCTACGACGGCGCGGAGCACAAGGTGAGCCAGTACGACTTCAGCGCGGACAGCGAGCTGTACACGGAAGACGACTTCACGTTCACAGGCGACTCGACCGCGAAAGGCACGAACGTCGGCACCTACGTGATGAACCTGCAAGGCGGCACTTTCACCAACACGAACGAGAACTTCAACGTGACGTTCAATGTCGAGAACGGAGAGCTTAAGATCACGGAGGCGGAGGTCATCGTCAAGGTGCACGGAAAGCAGTCGCTCGGCAACACCTATGACGGAAACGCACACAGCGTCGAGGGCTACGACTATAAGATATTAGACAAGGACGGCAACCCAAGCACGCTCATCGGAGAGGGCGAGCTCAGCGGACCGACGGACACGA
>CAVEVQ010000015.1:0-56017 GCA_963619325.1 Bacteroidaceae bacterium
GTACTGCGACCGCGGGAGAGTAGGTCGCCGCCCATTTCCAGGAGGCGCGAGACGTTTGTCTCGCGCCTCCTATTTTTGTGTATATTGAATGGATTTTTTGGATTATGAGAAAGTCTGAGGATTCGCAGGCACGCCTTTTTTCACTATCTTTGCGGAGGAGCAAAACTGATGATAAAGGAGTATGATGCTGAGATGAACATGTATCGGATTGACATTCCTAACAATGAGGGGGCTTCATCCATTGTTGATGAATGACCATTGGAAATTTTTGCGTCAATTCAAGTATATGGTTATGAAGCATCTGCAAAATTGCGTCAGGATGCTGTGTAATGTATAAAACGATGAAAGAACTTGTTCCGAACGGGGGAATACCCAGAAGTGTCTTATTTGTAATGTCGGTGATTGGCGGACTGACAGTTGCTAACCTCTATTATAACCAGCCATTGCTTGAGGCAATGCGTCAGAGTCTTAAAGCAACGGAACTTCAGGCTAACTTCATAACGTTCATCACCCAGTTGGGCTACGCACTCGGTCTCATCTTTATTGTTCCGTTGGCCGACAAAGTGTCGCGAAGGAAAATCGTGGCGGTCAATATGAGTGTGGCAGTGTTTTGTTGCATAGCTATTGCATTGAGTGACAGCCTTTGGCTTGTGTGGGGTTCATCGCTTGTGTTGGGTTGTAACAGTGTAGTACCGCAGATGTTCATACCTGTGGCGAACCATTTCTCAAAGCCCGAAAACAAGTCGCGCAATATGGGCATTGTACTGACAGGATTGTTGAGTGGGGTGTTAGTCGCACGTGTGCTGAGTGGCTATATCGGAGAATGGGCAGGATGGCGATCTATGTTTTGGATTGCTGCTCTAATAATGGCTGGGTGCTTCATGGTGATATTGCGTACGCTGCCTGCGATGCCTTCAAGTTTCACCGGGTCGTATTGCAAATTGATGAGTTCTATCGTGAAAATCTATCAAAATTATCCGGATATACGCGTGTATGCTTTACGGGGAGGATTGAGTTTTGGTAGTATGATGTGCATTTGGTCGTGTATGGCATTCCATCTGGCTGGCGATCCTTTCAATGCGGGAAGTGATGCTGTAGGTTTGCTTGGACTCTGCGGACTTGCAGGGGCAACGGCCGCAAGTGGAATTGGCAAATATCTACCGCGTTTCGGCATTGAACGATTCTGTTATGTCGGTACTTTTTTACAGTTCCTTGCGTGGATATTGGCTTTTACATTGGTCGACACATATATCGGACTTATTTTGGCAATCATGCTTGTGGATGTAGGAGCGCAATGTCACCAATTGTGCAACCAGAGCGGATGTCTGGCTATGGTACCCGAAGCGACTAACCGCTGTAACACCGTGTTTATGAGCCACCTTTTTGTCGGTGGAAGTCTTGGTACGCTAAGCGCAGGTGTCGCGTGGGACAATATGGGCTGGCCAGGTGTATGTCTCGTCGGAGTAGCCTTCACTTCGTTGGGGTTCATAGTGACACTTTTGTTCAATCGCAAGAAATTTTGTTTATGAGAAAGCAATAGATTCTTGGTATTGATTCTTGCGGATTGATGACATGGATAAAAGTGTGTTGTTGTAGGAAATCTTGTGGAATATTGAATTGATAGGTTTAGGGTTCTTTATTTGTGAAGATAAAGGTTGTTTTTCGTTGTGTCGTTTCAAAAGAAAACAATGTGAAGAAAATGTTATTTGTGATTCTTCTGAATTTGAATTATCTTAGGCAGTGTGATTTCTTTTTATGTGGAAACTAATCGAATTTTTGAAGCGTATGAAAAGTTGTATCTTGGTGAATTTGTTATTGTTTTTGTCAGTTTTCCAGGTTTTACCCGTGCCTGTGTCAATTGATGATGTTTACTATAATTTGAATGAGACGGATAAGACGGCTTCTGTGACTTGTCACTACAAGTATGGAGACCCGACGACAGATTGGATGTATTTCACGTCCGATTCTCTTTATGTGGGTGATGTCGTGATTCCATCGGAAGTGGTTTTAAATGGTGAAACGTATACGGTAAATGAGATAGGCACGAACGCTTTCGCCGGTAGCAAACTTATGACAAGTCTTTCGCTGCCTGCAAGCGTTACGACAATTGGCAGTGGCTCTTTTTCTCTATGCACTGCGCTCTCGTCTATTTCTGTTGACACGGAGAATCCTGTCTATCTGTCGGATAACGGCATTATGTACAATAAGTCTCCCATCTCGATTTTTTTCGTTCCTCGTGCTTTGAAAGGTGTCGTTACTTTGTTGGATGGTTTGACGGAAGTCTCCAGCTCTGCATTTCAATCTTGTACGTTGATTACGAGTGTTACGATTCCTAACAGCGTCACGAAAATCTGTGATGGCGCATTTGACAAGTGTACTTCTCTGACGGAGGTGGTTGTCGGGACGGGGTTAGAGGTTATTGAAAGGAATGCATTCTCTAATTGTTCTCAGTTGGAGGTGGCTGATTTTTCTGCAACAAAACTGAAATCTATTGGACACTCTGCTTTTGATGGTTGTTCGTCTTTAATGTATGCTATGTTGGGCGATTATTTAGAAACAATCGGAAACTACGCATTTTATGGAAACGCTTTGGTGGGTATTCTTCTGCCATCAACTTTGAAAAGTATTGGCACGAAGGCTTTCTATGGATGTGTGTCTCTATATACAGTCATTAACAAAAGTGTTTTGAATGTGAAGACTGGTTCTGAAGATAATGGCTATGTAGCTTATTATGCGACAGAAGTCTCTGGTAATGAAATAGTAGAGTCTTCTGAAAAAACTTATGTTGTATATGATAAGGATGGCATTACACTCCATAAAGTGAAAAACCGTCGCATTCAGGTGTTTGACCTTCATGGACGGTTTTTGTATAATCAAATTTGCAATGATGAAACATTGCGCTTGAATAGTAATGGACTGTATGTCAGAGTGAAAATCTCAGAGTGAAACAGTTGCTTTTTAATTGGTAGGGGAGAGGTTTGCATTCGTGTTAACCTCTTTCTTTTTGTCGTTACCTCGGATTGCAAGCATCGTGATGACCATCGCTACGAAAGTGAGAAATTCAGAAATAGGTACTGATAGCCAAAGTCCAATCTCTCCCATAACATTCGGTATGATGATAAAGACAGGTACCAGAATGACGGCACCCCTTAATAACATGAATGAGGTGGCAATTTTCGACTTCTCAATGCTTTGATAATAGCCAATCAAAACTAAATTGAGAGTGAAAAAGATGAAACTTAAAGAGAAGTAACTCAAACCTGTTGTGGCAAGTTCGTATGGCGCAGTTCCTGTTTTAAGGAAAAGTGAAACGACAGAAGCGTTGAAAAAGTAGCCCCAAACGGTTAATGCGAAACCACAGATGATGGCGTAGACGAGAGAAATTTTGAATGTTGAACGTATACGTTGCCAATTGCTCTGTCCGTAGTTGTAGCTTATGATTGGTAATTGTGCTTGTGCGATGGCGCTTCCAAACATAAACACCAAAGGAAAAAGATAGCAGCAAACGCTGAAAGCCGCTACTCCATCTTCATGCAACATACTCATAAACATATTGTTACCAACAATAAGCATAAATAAGATGGCCACTTCTCCAATCGCAGTGGGAAATCCTAATTTCGTCATGTACCCGATGTTTCGGAATGTGAGTCTTATTGAAGTTGGTGATAATTTTATCTTCCTGAATTTCAAACGTTTGGAGTAGAAAATCATATAGATGAACACTAAGATTGACTCTACTCCTAACGATATGCTTGTTGCAAAAGCCGCTCCCATTAATCCCCATTGCAGTGGAAATACGAATACACAATCTAATACGGAATTAAG
This sequence comes from Bacteroidaceae bacterium, assembly GCA_963619325.1. Taxonomy (GTDB): domain Bacteria; phylum Bacteroidota; class Bacteroidia; order Bacteroidales; family Paludibacteraceae; genus UBA1181. The sequence goes on from CAVEVQ010000015.1 coordinate 3,826, forward strand.
GAATGCCCCGACAAAACTTAACATCATTGCGAAATTCGGTGAACCATCCAATCTTACGACAAAGATTCCAACAAAGACGAAAAGGTTGAATATTGGTACTATGCAGGCCCAACGCATATACTCAACGATGAGGGGGGAGAGTGTTTCTGATCCTCCAAATAGATATCCTAACTCTTCTGCAAATACGAGAATTGCTAACGTGATGGGTATTAAGATTAAAAGAGGAACGAAAAAGGCTTGCGTTACGTTGATGTTGGCGGCTTTTTCGTTGTTTTGTGATAGATGTACTGCCGCAACAATGGAAACTCCTGTTGCAAAAAGTAATCCTATCGCACTGGCAATCAAATAGATGGGAGCTGCTACATTTACGGCTGCAAGTGCGTTACTTCCAACTCCTTGTCCGACTACAATACCATCAATGATGTTAAACGCACTTGTGAACACTAATCCTAAAAGAGTGGGTACGAACAACTTAACAAAAAGTTTTTTGACGTTGCTCTTGCCAAAGTCAATGCTGTCTCTGTTTAGATTTTTCATATCAATTCTTCTTTTTTTAGTATATTTCTATCTCTCAACCCAACAATGATGTCTATCTGTAAATTTGTCAATGTCTGTTGTGTAGCTTGTTTCCTCTTTCTTGTCGCATATCGTAACATTTGTGTTTTGTGTTACTTCGTTATATTCCACCCATTCAACGGGGATGGAGTGTCTTTTCCCATCTCCTCCCATCACACTCGCCCAATGGGTATATTTTGTGCCGGAAAATCCGTGCGAGGTAACTATAACCTGCGATTTCCCGTCTTCTAAATCTTTGACAAGTTGGGTTTTCAGAATGTGGTCTGTTACACATTTTGCGTGGTCGAAGACTTTTCCTAATCGGTTGGATAGCATCTCCCATTCCCATTGGCTTGATTGTTTCTTGCTATTGCTGTATATTGTTTTTCTTGTTCGATATTGCTGATAGAGAGGAATGCAGAGAAGTGGAGCCATCGCAAAATAGACAGCTCGAAAATATTCTTGGTTCCATGTCAGGAAATTTTCCTTACATTGCTCATAATCATAGTTTTGAAAATGTTCTGCTCTGATGTCAAGTGAGAGTCCTTGCAAGTGTTTTGGGTTGATGTAGTTGATTTTCTTACGTTTCCGAAATGAAAAATCACCTCCGAAACCATCCGTCTTATCTTTCAATAATTCTATCATCTGCACTTGCGCTAAAGGTGTGAACAACAGTCGAAATTCAACCTCGTTGTCTCTGTTTTTTGTCTCAAAATAGACTTCGAATTTCTCGTTGTTCATCATTGTGTAGTCAGAGTCGTCGGTGAGGTCTTGTGAAAATTTTTTCAATTCTTTTGCTTTGGACTTATATTTCATTTTTGAAAAAAAACCATCGTTTGTGGCTAAATCAGACGCTTCCCGGTCGAACGAAAGGTTTGGGGCTGCCTCGTTTCCATAGATGACGTAGGTGTCGTTGTTGAAGTAGGGGTAGGGAGCCGTGTAGGTCGCCGTGAGTGTTTGAGAACGGGTTACAGCGTGCCTGCGTCCTTGACTATCTGTCTCATACTCCGTCCAATAGATGGTTTTATGCCCTTCGTATGTCTTTTTTCCCCATCGGAAAATTTTCTTTTTGACAAAAACAAACGGATTGCCGTTGATTTGTCCGCTTTGTGCGCATATAACAGACGAGTAGCCGTCCGTCTCGTCAACATAACCGAAATCGTCTCGCAATTCTGCCAACCTATCGCGCGTGCAATAGGGGTCGAACTCCAATTTGGGGACGGTTCTTCCTATCAGTTTCAAGGGAATGTCGTCGCCAAACAACTGGTTCAGACTCTCCATCTGTTGGTAGGCCACCTCCTTCTTCTCGTTTATCTCAGTGTCTAATTTCTGTATTGCCGCTTCCATTTCTCGAATCTTCTTTGTCAAAGGACCAAAGACTAAGTAGAAAAAAAATACGGAGATCAATAGTATGGCGATGTTAATCAGGTTGAATTTTGCATCTTCTATTCCAAAATTGTCTAAATACTGAATATGGTAGGCAAAATAGAGCACCAAAAATGAGATACCTGCCAATCCTAGTAAGAAAAGTCCTCCTCTCCATGCCGATGTTTTGTTCTGCTTGCTGCTTTGGTTGTCTCGTTTAAACTGAAGCACGTTAATGGCTTGGCAGATTTTTTTATTGGCGACTTTGTCAACGCTGGATTTTTGCGCTAACTCATCGAACAAGTTTTCTGCGTTTTTCTTAAACTCCTCTTTATAGATATTGTGGTAGCTCTCTGTTGGGTTGTAGATGGTTTCCATATTGCGCTATTCTTCGGTGAAAACAAACGAAAAACGGACTGTGCAAAAAGGTTTGCACAGTCTTTATGATACTCAATCAACTATATGTTGATTAGAAGAATACTTCACGGGCGCGTGCTTTTGTGGATGAAGATGCCGTGAACGGAATACGAGTGGTGTAGCCTGCGCGTGCTGCGACGATTTGCTTGGTAGGCCAGTCGAAAATGTCGCGGTTCCATTGTGCTACTGTGTCGTTGTAGAGCGAACGTGCGGCTGTGATCTCACGTTGTAGATAATCGTTTTGCTGCATGGCGTCGGCAATGGCTTTGTGTGCCTTCAAATCTGGGTAAGCCTCTACCTGCGGAAACAACCTTCCGAAACCTCCGTCAATGCTTTTTGATACGGCGTTTCTGTCTTCCTCCGAGAGGTGTCCGCCACTGCGAAGAGCAGCGACACTCTTCATCACATCCTTGTCTAATTCAATAGCCTCGCGAAGCAGAGGAGCAACGTTTTGCAAAATCTGCACTCTCTGTTCCAGAAGATTGTCTATGTTTGATGCATCTGCCTGAATTTTCTGTTGTAATTGCTGCAAATAGTTCTTCGCTTTTACTTTTTTGTACTGAAAAATCAATCCGGGAATGATTCCGCACACCCAGAGAGCAACCTCGAAAATCGTAGAACCAACCCCTATCTCTGCCGGAATACGCTTTTCAATTACATTGATGTCTCTCCCCTCATTGTTTACAGGGCCGTTCATTTCATCTAACTCGTTTGCCATAGCTTATTTGTTTTTAAAATTTATGTATAATTTTATTTTCCTTCTCCTTCTCCTGAAAATAAGATCCTGCTTTTGCAGACAACCTTTTTTTCGTTGTTCTCTAAGATGACAACGAACTCTGTCTCTGAAATTTCTGTTTTGCGAATTTTGATTGTTTCGCCAAAGAAACATTCATCTATGAACTCAATCTCGAATCTGTGAATGTCCCGCTTGCTGAACTCGTGCAGTGTGAATACGTCTAAAATGTGTTCCACATACTTTGCACTGTTCAGATGTTGGTTGATGTCCACATCACTGTATTTCACAGTAAAGACGCTCTCTTCATACTCGTCTGGAACGGCAATCTTTCCTGCTTTCTCTATCGGACAATCAATGTCTGCCAGATAAGGTTCGATTCCTATGCCTACGAGATTTAATGGTTTCCTCGTCGTTGTGTCGATCATTGCCCATATCGTGCGTGCGTAGCCGATAATGTTGCCGTCTTCTTTTTTGATGGCAAAGTTACGCAGGGTAAAAGTCCTCATCAGACTTTCAACCCACGTTTCAAATACTATCTTATCGTCGGTTTGAGGAAATTCTTTCAACTCCAACGCCAAACGTGAAAGTACCCATGTGTGTCCTTCCTCGTTTAGTCGCGATATGCCAAACCCTCGTCTGTTGGCGTGTGTGCCTGCCACATTCAGTAGGTTGTTGATAATCAGAGACATTGTCATTTTGCCTCTGAAATCTACCTCGAAAGGTTGTGTTGTGAGTTGAAGTTTTTCGACAAATTCCATCTGACGATAATTTTTACTTGTTTTTGTTTCTGGCTTCCAACTTCTCTAACATATCTGAAAGCCTTTCTATCTTCGACTTGTTGATGGCGATTCTTCCTGAACGAATGAACTGAAGAACCGTCAACTTTGAACTCAATTCGCTAAACAATCCTTGTGTCTCGTCGTAGTGTCCGGTTTTCTCCAATACGATGCAGTTTTCGGTCATTTCAAGGATTCGTATGTTGTATTTACGAATTAACTCTTCAACAGAACCCAACTTCAAAAACTGGTCGGTTGCCACTTTGTAGAGTGCAATCTCTTGATATACAAGTTCATCGTCTGTATTGTAGAAGGCTTTGATGATGTCTACTCGCTTGTCTATCTGTTTTACGACTTTTTCGATTGTGTCATCGTTTGAAAAAGTGGTTACCGTGAACTTGTGTATTCCACTCAATGCGGAGGGTGATACAGAAAGCGTCTCAATATTCAGTCCTCTTCGTGTGAAAACGTTGCTGATCTGATTTAACAGTCCAACGTGGTTCTCAGAGAAGATGGTTACCGTGAATAATTTTTTATCTTGTTGATCCATGGGCTTCTTCCGTTATTCTGTTGGTGTTATAATGGTGGTGACGGTTGCGCCTGCTGGTGTCATAGGGTAAACCATACCGTTCTCTTCAACATTCGCAACAAGCAAATAGGCTTTGTCGTCTTTCATCATGTCTTCTATCGCTGCATCTAATTCTTCCCTTGTTGATACAGATCGACTTGCAATATCGTATGCGTCGGCAATCTTGCAGAAATCCGGGTTCACTAATGGGGTAGACGAGTATCTCTCGTGATAGAACAACTGTTGCCATTGTCTAACCATTCCTAAATAGTTGTTATTCAGGAGGATAATCTTGACACCGATATTGCTCTGCATGATAGTCCCCAATTCTTGAATGGTCATCTGTAAACCACCATCTCCGACAAAGAGACATACTGTTCGGTGGGGAACGCCGACTTTCGCACCAATGGCCGCGGGCAGTCCGTATCCTTCCGTTCCCAAACCGCCTGAAGTAACGATGCTTCGGGTGCGTTTGTATTGAAAATAACGTGCTGCCTCCATTTGATTTTGCCCGACATCGGTTACCAACACTGCGTCTTGTTTTGTCGCATTTGAAACCTTACGAACGACCTCGCCCATGGTGAGCGGTCCCTCTTTGGGGTTGATAGCTCTGTCAATGACACTCTTTAGCTCTCGCTCTTCGTGTTCCTTGAAAGAGTCAATCCACTCGCTGTGGCGAGTCTCCGCTACTTTTTGAATCAGCATTGGCAATGTCTTTTTGACATCTCCCAACACTTTAACCGTGGATTTCACATTTTTGTCTATTTCCGCGGGGTCAATGTCTAAGTGTATAATCTTAGCCTGCTTTGCGTAGGTGTTGAGATCTCCCGTCACACGGTCGTCAAAACGCATACCAATAGCGATTAACACATCGCATTCATTGGTTTTGATGTTTGGACCGATATTTCCGTGCATTCCCAAGAAACCTTTGTTTAAAGGGAAATTAGTTGGCATGGCAGAGAGACCCAATAGCGTTGATGCTGCCGGAATGTCTGCTTTCTCCAAGAAATCAATCAGCTCTTTCTCTGCGCCACCTAAAACGACGCCCTGTCCGACGAGAGCGAGCGGTTTCTTCGCCTTGTTGATGATTTCTGCCGCCTCTGCGATTTTTTCCGCGGATATCTCTGGTTCAGGAATATAGCCTCGTGAGAACGTGCACTTTTTGTAGTTGAAATCGGCTTCTTCGTTCTGCGCGTTCTTCGTGAAATCCAAAACGACAGGGCCTGGTCTTCCTGTTGATGCAATATAGAAGGCGCGAGCCACCGCCCAAGCCACTTCTTTGGCATTTCTGATTTGGTAAGACCATTTTGTGATAGGTTGGGTGATGCCCACCATATCAATCTCTTGGAAGGCATCCGTGCCTAATGCGGCGGCACCAACTTGACCTGAGATGACAACCAATGGTGTGCTGTCCATCATTGCGTCTGCGATACCTGTGATTGCGTTTGTCGCACCTGGACCTGAGGTGACAAGGCTCACGCCCACCTTGCCAGATGTGCGAGCATAACCCTCTGCTGCGTGTACAACGCCTTGCTCATGGCGCATCAGCAGATAATTGAAAACTTTCGTATAGTCGTACAACGCATCGAAAACAGGGATGATACTACCTCCTGGATACCCGAAGATAGTATCAACGCCTTCTGCCTTGAGCGACTCCATTAATATATACGAGCCCTTCATATTTAATTCCTTATATTACTACCTTTGTCTGTCAGAGTGATTAGTCTACTATTCTTATTCCACCCTTGTCTGCGGAAGCAACCATCTTGCCATACGCACGTAAAGCTTTTGAGACGACTCTGTCGCGTACTGGTTGCCATGCGTTTTTGCCTTTGGCTTCCTCCTCTTTACGACGTGCGGCCAACTCTTCGTCTGTGAGTCTCACGTTGATTGTCCTGTTCGGAATGTCAATTTCTATAATGTCTCCATTGCGAACTAATCCGATGTTTCCTCCAGATGCCGCCTCAGGCGAGATATGTCCGATTGACAATCCTGATGTTCCTCCAGAGAATCGTCCGTCTGTGATTAATGCACACTCTTTCCCTAAATGCTTTGATTTAATGTATGAGGTAGGGTAAAGCATTTCCTGCATTCCGGGTCCTCCCTTCGGTCCTTCGTAGGTGATGACAACGACATCGCCAGAAACGACGTCGCCTCCTAAGATTCCCTTGCAAGCGTCGTCTTGCGACTGGAATACCTTGGCAGGTCCGCTGAATTTCCAAATGCTCTCGTCAACGCCGGCTGTCTTGATGACACATCCGTCAAGTGCGATATTTCCTTTCAACACACCCAAACCACCGTCTTTTGTGTAAGCGTGTTGCAAATCACGGATACATCCGTTCTCGCGGTCTGTGTCCAATGTGTCGTAGTAGTTCTCTTGAGAACCTAATTTCAAATTGAACTTGTTGCCAGGAGCACTCTTGTATTTCTTGATGGCGTTTTCTGTGACGTTTTTGCTTGTGATGCAGTATTGGTCGATCGCTTCACCCAATGAGAGTCCGTCAACGCGTTTCACGCTGGTGTCTACCAATCCGCCTTTCGCCAACTCGTTCATAATAGAGATGACACCACCGGCACGGTTCACGTCCTGGATATGGTATTTTTGAGTGTTAGGAGCTACTTTACAGATACATGGTGTCTTGCGGGACAACATGTCGATGTCGTCTATGGTGAAGTTGACCCCGGCTTCGTGTGCTACCGCCAAAAGGTGAAGTACCGTGTTGGTAGATCCTCCCATGGCAATATCTAACGTCATTGCGTTTAGGAACGCCTGACGAGTGGCTATGTTAAGAGGCAAAACGCTATCGTCTCCGTCTCTGTAGTATTTGAATGCGTTGTCGACGATAGTCTTTGCCGCATCAATGAATAATTGCTCGCGGTTCTTGTGGGTTGCCAAGATACTGCCGTTACCAGGCAAACCAAATCCGATTGCCTCGTTCAAACAGTTCATTGAGTTGGCCGTGAACATTCCAGAACAAGAGCCACAGGTTGGACATGCGCAATCCTCGACTTTGCGAATCTGGTCGTCGGGAAGGGTGTCGTCTGCGGACATGATCATGGCGTCGATAAGGTCTAAATGACGGTCGCCTAACTGACCTGCCTCCATCGGACCTCCGGAAACGAAGATCGTAGGGATGTTCAGACGCATGGTGGCGAGAAGCATACCTGGAGTAATCTTGTCGCAATTGCTGATGCAGACCATCGCGTCTGCTTTGTGGGCATTGACCATATATTCTACGCTATCAGCAATCAAATCGCGAGAAGGAAGAGAGTAGAGCATTCCATCGTGTCCCATAGCGATACCGTCGTCGATGGCGATGGTGTTGAATTCTGCCGCAAAACAACCTAATTTCTCAATTTCGGCCTTTACTTTCTGTCCGATCTCATGCAAGTGAACGTGTCCAGGCACAAATTGAGTGAATGAGTTGACCACCGCAATGATGGGTTTGCCAATCTGTTCTTCCTTCATTCCGTTTGCGCGCCATAAGGCTCTCGCACCTGCCATTCTACGTCCTTGCGTACTGAATGAGCTTCTTAATTCGTGTTTCATATACAGTATAACCTTTATTTTTTGCCGATAATAGAAATTGTCTTCGCCTTTTCTCAATCAAAGTTCGGACAAACAAGCAACTTAGCGCAAAGTTAGCAAATAAGAAGATAGTTTTGAAAAATTTACTATAAATTTGCGTGGGGTGTCGTTTCATTCCGATAAATTCATTTGAAGAAAATTATAGTTATGTCTCATAAGAGTATCATAATCACGGGAGGGGCTGGTTTCATCGGTTCTCATGTTGTTAGATTGTTTGTTAACAAGTATCCAGAATATAAAATCATCAATTTAGATAAGTTGACGTATGCAGGTAATTTGGCTAACTTAAAGGATGTTGAGGATAAACCTAATTATAGGTTTGTCAAGTTGGACATCTGCGATTTCGAAGGGGTTTTAAAATTAATGCAAGACGAAAAGGTGGATGGTATTATTCACCTCGCCGCGGAGAGTCATGTTGACCGCAGCATCAAAGATCCTTTTACTTTTGCAAAGACGAATGTGATGGGTACGCTTTCTCTCTTGCAGGCGGCAAAACTTTATTGGGAGTCTCTTCCAGAAAAGTATGAGGGTAAACGATTCTACCACATATCGACAGATGAGGTTTATGGTGCGTTGGAGTTGAACTGTCCAAGTGGCAGAAAATCTGATATCTCCGCTCATGAGGTTTATGGAGACGAGTTTTTCCACGAGTACACGAAGTACAATCCTCATTCTCCTTATTCTGCGAGCAAGGCGGGCAGCGACCATTTCGTTCGTGCTTTTCACGACACATACGGTATGCCGACGATTGTGACGAATTGCTCTAATAACTATGGTCCTTACCAGTTTCCAGAGAAGTTGATTCCTTTGTTTATCAATAACATTCGTCATAGACGTCCGTTGCCTGTGTATGGCAAGGGGGAGAATGTCCGTGATTGGCTCTATGTTGTTGATCATGCTCGTGCTATTGATGTCATTTTCCATAACGGAAAGATCGCAGATACTTACAATATCGGAGGTTTCAACGAGTGGAAAAACATTGATATTATCAAGGTTGTCATTAAGACTGTTGACCGTCTCCTTGGAAGAGCAGAAGGGGAGGATTTGAATCTTATCACCTATGTGACAGATCGTGCAGGACATGATATGCGTTACGCTATAGACTCATCAAAATTAAAAAAAGAGTTGGGATGGGAGCCGAGTCTTCAGTTTGAGGAAGGCATAGAGAAGACAGTGAAATGGTACTTGGACAATCAGGCTTGGATGGAAAACATCACAAGCGGTGCGTACGAAAAGTACTACGAGGAGATGTATAAGGGAAGGTAGAAGTGTCCTCCTTATTGATAGAGGAAGGATTGGCATACTGATAGTATGTTCTTGATATGGCGAGTGCTGTTGTACTCGCCGTTGTTTTTTGTGGAGTTTTTTTTGTGGGGCATTATATGTTTTGAAATTTGCGTAATAATACCATATTTTTTACGTTATAACGGAAACAGAGATAAGAAACAGAAGTTAAACATAAAACATAATGCTTATGGTAAATGCTTACACAAATGAAATTAAGGAAAATGATTTGTTGGTAGATGAAATGACGGAAATATCTGTAGATGAAGAAAAAGAACCATCTAAGGATGTTCTTTCGTTTATAGAGCATTTCGCTCATTCTCTTTATTCAGTTGGTGCCGAGCGAGGGCTTGAAGGTATTGTGATTTCATTGAACTAACCTTTTGGGAAAAGTCTCATCCGACAATTCATGAAAAAAACAAAAGAGGCGGACTAATCAATGTACGCCTCTTTTTTTGTGGCGTTTTACATTTCTATCTCAAATTTAAACTCTTGAATGACATCTTTTAATGCTGGGTTTGCCTCCATCTCTTGGTTGAGGTAGTCTCGTGGCGACAAAGACTTGTCTGTGTCGGATGTTTCTACGATGGAAGTGTTGAGTGTCACTTTCCCATTTTTCAGCTCAATGCGTAAGAAGTTGAGAAGGTCAATCATCTCTTCTTGCATAGCCTTTTCTTGTGACGCATTGTCTACTTGCTGTACAAGAACAAATTTGTCGCAAAGGGTCGGTTTGTGCCCTTCCATCGTGTTAATGAGGATTTGTCTACCTGCTTCTATGCCGCGTATATACTTGTTCCATACCGCAATCATTTCTTCTTGGGTGAATGGTGTATTGGCGGCGATCTGTGTAAGGACGGCCTCTTGTTCCCCTGCTTTTTCTTCCTTTGCTTTTATCCTGTCGGCGATGGAAATATGCCCTTTCACCGGGACTGTTGGGCGGATTTGTGGTGTTGCTTTTGTGGGCTGAGGCGTATTTCCTGTCGCAGTGGCTGTTGATGTTGAGGCACTTTGTTGAGGCGAGATTAGAGAGTTCCTCGAAGTGTCAGGTGCTTTTTGAGGTTGGATGGTAGGAGTGGATGCGTCGGGGAAGAAATGCTTGATTGAGACAAGAGATCCCGACAGCAGTTCCTCTAAGTCTTCATATTTTTTTTTTGTCCGACAATTGACAAAGTCGGATAAGTGTCAGTTCAACGAGTAGCCTTTTGTTTTTACTTATGCCATAATTCAGACTACATTGATTGGAGAGGGAGAGTGCTTTTATCAGAAAATCTTCGTTGCACGCTTGTGCCTGCCGTTCATATTGCCTCTTTGTTTCATCTCCCACTTCAAGCAGGTTGGTTGTCTTCGGGTCTTTGCAGACTAATAAATTTCGAAAATGAGATGCAAGTCCGTTGACAAGGTGTTCTGCCTCGAATCCTTTCGACAAGACTGTGTTGAGAGTCAGCAACGCTTGTGGTATGTCTTCTTGCAGAAAATTGTCCGTCAGTTTGAAATAGTAGTCGTAGTCAAGGACGTTGAGGTTTTCAATGACGTTCTTGTATATTACTTGACCGTTTGTGCAGACTGTAACTTGGTCGAAGATGGAGAGTGCGTCTCGCATTGCACCATCCGCTTTTTTTGCGATGATGTCAAGTCCCTCTCTATCGGTGGTGATGCCTTCTTTTTGGGCAATCATCTCCAATTGCTTGATTACATCAGGAATGCCGATTCTGTTGAAATCGTAGATTTGGCATCTGGAAAGTATGGTAGGCAGTACTTTGTGCTTTTCTGTTGTCGCCAAAATGAAGATGGCGTAAGAGGGGGGCTCTTCCAAAGTTTTCAAAAATGCGTTGAATGCCGCCTGTGAAAGCATGTGGACCTCATCTATGATGTAAACGCTGTAGTTTCCGATTTGAGGAGGGATACGCACTTGTTCTATCAGCATGCGAATGTCGTCCACGCCGTTGTTTGAGGCAGCGTCCAGCTCGTGTATGTTGTAGGAACGATGCTCGTTGAATGATTTGCACGATTCACATTCGTTGCACGCTTCAAAGTCTGCTGAGAGGTTCTGACAGTTTATCGTTTTTGCGAAGATTCTGGCGCAGGTCGTCTTTCCGACTCCTCTTGGTCCACAGAAAAGATATGAATGTGCCAGTTTCCCATTGGAAATTGCTCCTTTTAGCGTGTTGACAAGCGACTCTTGTCCAACTACCGAAGAAAAGGTGGATGGCCTATATTTCCTTGCTGAAACGATAAAGTTTTCCATATTCAATTGTTTAGTACAAAGGTATGTTTTAAAAGTCATTTATTAAAGAAATAGCGTGTAAAGGTGTGAAGTGAGTTGTTGAGAATACGAAAAAAAAAGAGGGCAGATTGCGTCCTCTGCCCTCACTTTTCATAGTTAAGATTTTTTTTGACAAGATTTTATGGTTCTCTATATTATATTAAGTTTGCGATCTTACCAAAAGAAAGGGAAGCTTCGCTGAACCCTTTCTGTATTTTTTACAAACATCAGCAGAAATCTACATTGTCAAAGCCAGACGTTATTAAAACCATTATTACACTTATATCAATTTTATTCATTAACTACTGACGATGCAAAGGTAATACATTTTACAGTCGTGGGCAATGAAATATTATCCTAATTAAATGGATTTTTGTTCCATTTTAGTTAATTTCATATCTTTTATGGCTGTGTTTTTTCGCCGTATTAAAATGAACATTCTATTGCTAAGTGTTTCTGTAACAAATTGTTATATGTGAATTATTTTATGTCAGAAGGATTGCAGTTGAAGTAAGATTTGAATTTACGGCTAAAGTAAAAAGGATCGTTAAATCCTACGGAATAAGCTACTTCAGACACGCTTAGATTTTTATTTTGTAGCAGGAGATTGCGTGCTACAGTCATTCTATAGTCTGTTAGGATCTCAGTGGGCGTCTTGCTGGTGATGTTTTTCAGCTTTCTGAAGAAGGTCGACTTGCTCATTGTGAGTTCGTTGCAGATGTCTTCTGCGGAGAAATCGGCATCTGCGTATCGTTTGGCTACGATATCCATAACAGATTTTAGCAAAGGGTCAACGTTCTCTTGCTCCTCTTGGCTTACGTTGGGGTATTTTTCAATGTAGTTTTGACGTTGTAGATTACGAATTTGTAGGATGTTGACAACCTTCATGAGCAATTCTTGTTCGGAGAACGGCTTTGTGAGGTAGTCTATAGCACCCTTATTGAGTCCCATGAGTTTATCTTCTTCCTTACTTCTGGCGGATACGAAAATTAATGGAATATGAGTCAATTCGGGTTGCTTTTTTATCCGTTCATACATCTCAATTCCATCGCAAATAGGCATTTCTATGTCGCTGAGTATAATGTCAGGGGTATTTTTTAGTGTTATTTTGAATCCTTCGTTGCCATTTGTTGCGGTGATAATGTTGAAATATTGCGAAAGAATGTTTTTTTCGTGAAGTAGTAGGTTCTTGTCATCTTCAACAATCAAAATTGTGTTGTCCTTTGTAGTTTTAGTTTTTATATTAATATTGAAGTCTTTGTCAACGACTTCTCCTTTTTTACCATCGTTGTTCTCTTCTGCTTTAGTTTCTGAGATTTCTGATTTTGGAAGAAGAATAGTGAAAATAGATCCTTCCCCTAAATCACTTTTAATGGATAGAGTACCCCCGTTTTTTTCAACAAATTCTTTTGAGAGTTTAAGTCCGAATCCTGTTCCAAACTCTCCATTTGTCCCTTGTGTTGAGGCGATTTCATTTTTATGCATTAGATTGTCTATTTGCTCCTGTTTCATTCCTACACCATTGTCTGAGATTGACACTCCGACGGTGTTGCCGGACTCTGTCAGACGTATTGTGATTTCTCCTTTAGAAGGAGTGAATTTAATTGCGTTGTTAAGGATATTACGCAGTGCTGTTCCGATCATTCTCGCATCCATTTTGCAAAAATGTCCGATTTCATCGTGGAAAACCTTAATTGAAATTTGTTTCTCTTCTGCTAAAGGGGTTAAAAGACTGACTACGTCTAAAGTCAGTTTCTTTAAACTCTTATCCTGTGGAATGCAGCATATATCTTCTCGTTTCCCTCTTGCCCATTCCAAAAGTTTTAGTAGAATATTTTGAAGATTAAAGGCGGATAAGTAGATGCCACTTAGCAATTTCCCCGTATCTGCATCCATTTTATCTTCATTTTTCAGCAGTGTGCTAAGCGCAGTAACTATTGAGAACATTGGATTTTTCAAATCATGGGCAATAACAGATATGAGTTGGTCTTTTTCTTTCAATGCTGTCTGCAAATCCTCATTTTTGCTCTTCAGTTCTTCTGTCCGTTCGTTTACTGCGACTTCTAATTTTTCTTTTTGATGTATAATATTTTTGAAACGAAGCGTTATGATTAGATAAAATGTCATAATGACGGATAAAAAGACAATAGCGTAAAACCACCATGAGTTCCACCAAGGAGGAGAGACGACAATGTTGAGACTAATGGATTTAGAGTGGTCTTGCACTCCTTCTCGTCGTGCTTCAATTTCTAATGTGTAATTTCCGGAAGGAATGTGTGAAATGTTGATTTCTCTTTGCTCGTTTAGTTTCGTCCATGTCGGGTCTAAACCGTCTAATCGATAGAATAGCTGAACATTGTTAAGCCCCGAGAAGTCTATCACGTCAATGTTTATCTTGAGGTTTGTTTCGTCATATTTGAGTTTTAGCTTTGTGAGTTCCGAGAGAGGAACGGGTAGATGCTCAGAACCGATTTCGGTTTTCCTGCCTTTGATAGTCAAGTCGGAAAAGCCCAAGTAGTTGACGCTTGCATTATAATTGATTTTTTTAGGGTCAAAGGTGACAAATCCCTCTGCGCTTCCGAAGTAGATGTCGTTTTGGGAATCGATGAATGCTGCCCTGCAGGTATAAAAATTGCGGCTGACGGTCTTTTCGTTGACAGGAATAAGTTGATATTCTCTTTTTTCGGGATTAAAGGAAACAACTCCGTTGGATCCTGCCGTCCAAAAACGTCCATTTTTGTCTTTCACGATAGAAGAGTATTGACCTTTAGGAAGAAAGTCCAACCACTCGTGTTTTTGTCCATCTTCGGAAATCTTCATTACACCTTGGTCAGATACGACAAAAAGGTTTCCTTCGTTGTCGCATGTGCCTTGCAACATACTCAGAGGGTTGTGCATTGGGATCAGATCTTCGTCGGGTAGGGTTGGAAATAGATTATTGCCATCGCATCTCCATACGGTTCTCGAAGTAATCACCCAACGTATGCCATTATTAGATTCTGCTATGTCTTCTACCCATATATCTTTGTCCTTGAAGCCTTTATAGGCAAGGATTTTTTTCTGCCAAATTCCACTTTTGTCGCATTGATAGATTCCATCTCCTGAGAAAGAGACCCAAATATCACCGTTTTTCATAGGATAAACACCTTTACTTGTGTTGTAAGGGTGTGTGATACCTGTGTAAGGAATCTGTGAGATTTTATGCGTAGTGGTGTTGAGTCGGCAGAGACTTCCACCCCATGTCGCGATGAGAAAATTGTCTTTGTTTTCCTTTTTTACAGATAAAACATTGTTAGATGATAATCCGTCTTCTATTGTGAAATGCTTGATAATCTGAAGATTATGAGATAATAGATATAATCCGTGTCCATCTGAACCCACCAAAATATTGCCGTTTTCAGTTTCTGCGAAGGTCGTGCCGTCGACGATGGGGAAGCCTATGTCAGTTGAATGTATTGCTCCTGAGTTTCGGATAGAACTATAGCGTAGTATACCTGCGTTTTGTGTCCCAATCCAGATATCACCTTCTGTGTCCTCGTAAAGGCAGTGGATCTTTTGCAATTCTTCCGCTACATGCTGTGCGTTCTGTGGTTCAATTTTTTGGAATTTGAAACTTCCGTTGTTGTAGGTGGCAGTCCAAAGTCCAGAACCTGCTGTGCCGAACCAATACTTATTACGAGTGTCGCGAATGACGGCTGTCGTGTTTTTAAATGGAGTGTTTATGATTTTTGGAGTGCTGATTTCTCCGTCTTCCCCAATAGTGATGAGCCATATTCCGCCGACAAACGATGTTACGAGGATGTGGTTTTTGTCCACAGCCATAATCTTGGAAACCATTGTGCCCAAACACAGTTTCTGGTCGTATTCTCGTAAATGGGTTCCGTCTTTGTCGAACAGAAGTATTCCTGAATAGGTGCCACAGAAAAACCGTCCGAAATGGTCTCTCTCCATATCTGAGATGAATGTGGCTGAAGTAGAGTCGGTTATGCTAGGCTCTTTGTCAAATGTTTGATTATGAACGTTATAAGAGTAGAGTCCATTTGTGGTTGTTGCCCACAAATGTTTGTCGTTGTCTTCTTTGAAATTGGTGATTCCTTTGAAATAAGTTGTCTTGAAATCTTCTGGCATAAGATCGTCGAAAGTGTCGGTCTTTTCATTATGACGAAGCAAGACACCATTGTTTGAACCAATGAGAAGTTGGTTGTCGTGAGATAGAAATAGGTTAATGAACTGGTTGCGTTTGAGGGATGGACACTCTTCCGCATAGTAGTTTTTGAAATGTACGCCGTCGAATCGGCTGAGTCCATATTCGGTTGCTACCCAGATAAATCCGTTTTTATCCTGTGAGATGGCGTGTACATAGTTGCAACAGAGTCCGTCTTTGTTGGAGTATCTGTAGAAGGTAGACAATTCGTGCCCCGACGTTGGTTTTATTAGGGCGAACAGTAGGAAAATTAAAAAAAAGAACCGCATAGAAAAATCTTGTTTTTATGAGACCTTTAGGTCTTTTATTTCTCCGTTTTGAGGTGTAAGACGGAAAACTTACGGATGAATGACTGTTATTTTATCTCTCCATCCATAGTGATGATAGGCTCTTCCTCTTCTGGAATATCATCGTCGTCTAATTTTTTTCCGCAATATTTGCAGTAGATAGCATCATGGTCGTTGCCTGGTTTGTGGCAATGCGGACAAGGGATTGCTTTTCTCTGTTTTGAGTCGGATATCATTTGCGCAGAAACGATACCTGTTGGAACAGCTAAAACCGTGTAACCTAATAACATAACGAAAGCGGATAGGAATCTTCCTAAACTTGTCATGGGGGTAATATCTCCATATCCAACCGTTGTCATTGTGACGATCGCCCAATAGATGCTACTTGGAATATCTTGGAAACTTGAGCCTTCCATACCTCCTTCTACCATAAACATCACTGTTCCGATACAGATTACTAAGAGTAGTACGAATACGAAAAAAACGGTGATTTTTTTAGAACTGGCGATTAGGGAGTCTAACAACATCTGTCCTTCTCTCCAAAAGGAGAAGAGCCGGAAAATTCGGAAAACACGCAAAAGTCGGAATATACGAATCGTGAGCAGTCCGTGAGCACTCGGGAAAAAGATTCCTAAGTAGGTCGGGAGGGTCGCTAAGAGGTCGACAATTCCGAAGAAACTAAAGATATAGGTATGTGGTTTTGGAGCACAATAGATACGAAGAATGTATTCTATTGTGAAAAACACCGTGAAAATCCACTCTAAAATGACCAAAAATAATTTGAATGCAGGTGGAAATATGTCTATACTTTCCAAAATAACCACCAACACGCTGACTAATATGAAACAGATGAGTACGACATCGAACAGTCGTCCCAAAGGAGTGTCCGTGTCGTACACAATCATATAGATTTTCTGCTTCAATTCATCATTGTGCAGAAATCGGTTCCATTTACTTCTTAGTCTCTTAAACATCTATCCTTATTGTTTTTGTCAAAATAAATGTTCTGCAAGAATTTTTATTCCGATGAAAATTAAGACGCTACCACCGATTACTTGCATATTTAGTGGAAGGTGCTTGTGGGCGAGTATGCCAATGATGTTTCCCATAAGAGAGAATAGAAAACTTACCGCTCCAATCACGAGTAGTGCGATTAGAAATGTTTTTTTTGGCGTGGTAATGAACACCAAACCAGTCGCTAATGCGTCGATACTTGTAGCGATTGCCAACATGATAAGTTTTTTCCATTGCAATGCTGGTTGTGCAATGCTTTCTTCTCCTTCTGCATTTTGTTCTTTGACGCCGTCAATGATCATTTTGACACCTAAGAAAGCAATAATTCCGAAAGCCAACCAATGGTCCCACGACTTTATTAGATCTTGAAATCCAACGCCCGCCAACCATCCGAAGAGGGGCATGGCTCCTTGGAAAAGACCAAACAGAAGAGCCATCTTCAGTATGGGAACAAACTGAAACTTCCTTAAGGCAATTCCATTTGTTACAGATACTGCAAGACAGTCCATAGCGAGACCTATCGCCAACAATACGATTGAAATATAATCCATCGTAGATAATAGAATAAGGACAAGTGAATAATCGTGGAAATGTCTTATTTCCCGAATGCAATAGACAATGCTTGCTCTACATCTGTGATGATGTCTTCAGCATCCTCGATACCGCATGAGAAGCGAATTAAGTCAGGACGAACGCCGGCTTCCAATAACTGCTCGTCAGACAACTGTCTGTGAGTGTGTGATGCAGGGTGCAACACGCAAGTTCTGGCGTCTGCCACATGGGTTACGATGCAAGCTAACTGAAGGCTGTCCATGAACTTGATGGCAGTTTCGCGACCGCCTTTGAGTCCGAAGGTGACGACGCCGCAAGACTGTCCGTTCTTGAATTGCTTTTGTGCCAACTCGTGGTATTTGCTTGATTTCAAGCCAGGGAAGTTCACCCAGGCAACCTCAGGCCGGTTCTCCAAATACTCTGCTACCTTCTGTGCGTTTTCGCAGTGGCGAGGCATGCGAACGTGGAGAGTCTCCAATCCGAGATTCAGGAGGAATGCGTTTTGAGGTGCTTGAATAGAGCCGAGGTCACGCATCAACTGAGCGGTTGCTTTTGTGATGTAAGCTCCCTTGCCGAAAGCCTTGCTGTATGCCAATCCGTGGTACGACTCGTCTGGTTCTGTCAGTCCAGGGAATTTGTCTTTATGAGCCTCCCAATCAAAGTTTCCGCTGTCTACGATACAACCGCCGACGTTAGTGGCGTGTCCGTCCATGTATTTTGTGGTGGAGTGAGTTACAATGTCGCAACCAAATTCAAAAGGGCGACAGTTGATCGGGGTTGGGAAAGTGTTGTCAACGATTAAAGGAACACCGTGAGAGTGCGCGATGCGTGCGAATTTCTCAATATCCAAAACGCTCAACACTGGGTTTGCGATTGTTTCTCCGAACAATGCCTTTGTGTTTGGACGGAACGCTTTTGCAATTTCTTCTTCCGATGCATCAGGGTCAACGAACGTGCAGTCGATACCCAATTTCTTCATCGTTACGGAGAAAAGGTTGTATGTTCCACCATAGATGCAGGAGGAAGAGACGAAATGGTCGCCCGCTTCGCAGATGTTGAAAATTGCGTAGAAATTGGCTGCCTGTCCGGATGAAGTCAACATGGCTGCCACGCCACCCTCCAACTGACAAATCTTATTGGCTACGGTGTCGTTTGTAGGGTTCTGCAAACGAGTGTAGAAATAGCCAGACTCTTTCAAGTCGAAGAGGTTCGCCATCTGCTCGCTTGTGTCATACTTGAATGTTGTCGACTGGTAAATTGGTAAAATGCGTGGTTGTCCCTTGGTCGGTGTCCATCCACCTTGCACACACAATGTGCCTAATCCTTTTTTCTTATTTTCCATCAATCTTTCTGTTAAGTATAATTTGCACGAAATTACAAAAAATAGTAGAGCTATTTGCTTTTTTTCAAATGGAAAAATTCTCTTAACTTTGTTTTTAGGTGATGTGTCGCCTAATCAATTAGTAATCAATGATATGTCTGATAATATGAATAAGTTTATTGGCGCGCATGTGAGTTCGTCGGGTGGTGTTCAAAACGCGCCCCTCAATGCCGCTGCTATTGGAGCTACTGCCTTTGCTCTTTTTACGAAGAACCAACGCCAGTGGCATTCTGCTCCGCTTACGGAACAGAACATCTCACTCTTCAAGGAAAATTGCGCTAAGGTGGGTATCTCGTCCGATTATATTCTTCCTCACGATAGTTACCTTATCAACTTAGGGCATCCTACGGAGGAGGGATTGGCAAAGTCGCGTAGTTCATTCTTGGAGGAGATGCAGCGTTGCGAACAATTAGGACTCAAACTGTTGAATTTTCATCCGGGGTCTCATCTGAAGGAAATTTCTGTTGAGGCTTGTTTGAATCGTATCGCAGAGTCTATCAATATCACTTTAGACAAGACGAACGGGGTCTGTGCTGTGATTGAAAATACAGCGGGACAGGGAAGTAACGTTGGAAATAGGTTTGAGGAATTGAAGTATATCATTGAACGTGTGGAGGATAAGTCGCGTGTGGGTGTTTGCATAGACACTTGCCATGCTCTTGCCTCAGGTTACGATTTGACGACGGCGGAGCAGTGTGAAAAAACGTTCACCTTGTTTGATGAAATTATTGGGTATCAATATCTTAAGGGGATGCATTTGAATGACTCAAAGAAAGGAGTCGGTTCAAAGGTAGACAGACATGAGAGTATCGGGAAAGGTGAAATTGGTAAAATCGCTTTTGAATGGATAATGAAAAATCCGCATTTTGACAATATCCCGCTGATCTTGGAAACACCAGACGAGGCTCTTTGGCCCGATGAAATTCAGATGCTGAAGGGTTTTGCAGGGTGATTTTTGAAATTAAAATGGTTGGATAAAACAAATTTTGTGTTTGATAATTTTAAAATCGTAAGAATATGGAAGATATTTATTTTGGAGATGATAAGGAATTAATTGATTATATTCTGTCTAATCTCTCTGAAGAGAATAAAAAAAACATCACCGCAGAGGTCGTTGATGATGTAATCTCTGAGATGATGAGTTATTATGAGTCAAAGGGATTCTTTGATGAGATAGTGGGCAACGATGACGACGAGCTTGAGGTGAACACCGGCGAGATGGCGCTTCTCATCCAGGAAGCTGTCTCTAAGAAGACTCCTATTACGCTTGAACAAGTTGAAGAAATCCTTGATTTAGAGTACAACTTCGATAATGAGTAGGGTTTTTGCCTTATTCATATCTTATTGCTTCGATTGGGTCTAACTCTGCTGCTCGTTTTGCGGGGTACCAACCGAAGAAAATCCCTGTCAGCGTACAAACGAGGAATGACAACACTACGGAATATACCTGGATATAGATAGGCCATCCAAGGATTAGCTTCAGTCCGTATGATGCGCCTACTCCAATGATTACTCCGATGATACCGCCTGTTACGCTGATCAGCACTGCTTCAATCAAGAATTGAGACAGAATGTCGATGCCTCGGGCTCCCACAGACATTCTCAATCCAATTTCCTTGGTGCGCTCGGTTACTGAGACATACATGATGTTCATGATTCCGATACCACCGACAACTAATGAGATTCCCGCTATACACGCCAAAAGAATGGTCATCATATCGGTGGTGGATGTCATCATCGAACTTAACTCTTCTTGCGAACGAATTGTGAAGTCATCGTCGTCGCTATCTTTGAGTTTATGGTTTTGTCGGAGTTGTGCGGTGATGTCTTCTATAGCCTTGCTGGTGAGCGATTCTGATTTGGCAGAACAATAGATTCCGTTTAAATAGGTGATGTTGCACACGCGTTTTTGGACGGTGGTGTAGGGTGCGAGAACGACGTCGTCTTGGTCTTGTCCCATACTGTTGTAGCCTTTGGAAGCCAAAACACCAATGACAGTGAATGGAATTTTGTTCAAACGAATCACCTTGCCAATCGGATTTTCTCCGTTTGTGAACAATTCGTTGACGATAGTTTTTCCAATCACACACACCTTTGCGGACGATTTGATTTGCTCTGCGGAGAACATTTCACCCTCTGAAACGGATAGCTTTCGGATTTCTAAATAGTCGAGTGAGATACCCGTCATAGAAGAGGGGTAGTTGTTGTTTCCATTGATTAATTGTCCGTTGCTGCTGCACACTGGAGAGACATAGGACACATAGCGCATACAGTTCTCGATGATGCTGTTGTAGTCGGAGTTCTTCAAGGTTTGCATATCCGACATGCTCATTCTGACACCTCCTGCTCCGCGGTCGTTGTTCCCTGGATGAATCATAATCATGTTAGAACCCATTTCGGCGATTTGCTCTTGGATGCTCTTCTTGGATCCTTGTCCGATGGCGAGCATGGCGATTACAGACGCCACACCGATGATGATTCCCAACATCGTCAAAAAAGACCTCAACTTGTTGTTGCCGATGGCCTTTAATGCTATCTTAAATAGATTTGAGAAATTCATTTTGTTTCGTTTTTATGCCGACTAATCGTCTGTCTTTGGCAGGTTGGATAATGCTTCTTGAGCAGACGATATGTTGTTGTTGATGGTGTCTTCCACGACGTGTCCATCTCTCAAGACTATGTTTCGACTGCTGTATTGCGACAATTCGGGGTTGTGGGTTACGAAGATGATCGTCCTCCCTTTAGCGTGCAATTCTTGAAATAGCACTAATATTTCAAATGAGGTGCGAGTGTCCAGGTTTCCTGTCGCTTCATCCGCTAAGATGATGACGGGATCGTTCACCAACGCGCGAGCTATGGCGACTCTCTGCTGCTGGCCTCCGGACATCTGGTTGGACTTGTGGTTGAGACGCTCTCCCAAGCCGACCATCATCAAGGCCTTCACGGCGCGGTCATGCCGTTCTTGTGCCGACACATTCGGGTTATACATCAACGGAAGCTCAACATTCTCAATGGATGTGGTTTTCGCAAGCAGATTGTAGTTTTGAAAAACGAAACCTATCTTGCGGTTGCGAAGCAAGGCACGGTCATTTTTGCCCATCGTGCGCACTTCCACTCCGTCCAAGTAATATTCTCCGGAGGTCGGGCTGTCTAAGCAACCTAATGTGTTCAGCAAAGTGGACTTCCCTGAACCTGATGTTCCCATAATCGTTACGAACTCTCCCTCGTGGATGGCAAACGACACTCCCCTTAATGCGTGTACAACTTCGTCTCCCACAAGGAAGTTGCGACGAACATCCTTGAGCTCAATGATAACTTTTCGGTTATCGTTGTTATTGTTTTGCTTGTTGTCCTGCATGAAAGTGCGTTTTTATTTGTTTCTCTTTTTGTTTTGTCCAGGACGCTTTGGCATAAACGGACTTTGCCCCCCGTCTTCTTGCTTTATTTCGGATGCATCCAACGACTCTGTCTCAACAGATGAAACAATGACGCGTTCGCCAATGTTCACACCAGAAAGTACTTGTGTGCGTGTTCCATTGTTGACTCCTGCTACGATAGCTCTCTCCTCGGCGATAGAGTCTTGTACAACTACCCAAACAGATTGCTTGGCAGGTTCTTGCAAAGGTTTCACCACCATTTTTGGAGGCAATAATTGTTCTTCCATTTTGAAACGCAATGCTTTGGTTGGCACTGTGATGACGCTGTCCAATTTCAACGTATAGATGGAGATATTGGCGGTAAGACCTGGTTTTAGTTTCAAGTCGGGGTTTTTAGCGTCCACAATCACTTCATAGGTTACAACGTTAGACGTTGTAGTGGCTTGCAATCTCACCTGCCGCACTGTCCCCCTGAATTGGTCGTTAGGGTAGGCATCGACGGTGAAGACAACTTCTTGCCCCTCTTTCACTTCGCCTATGTCGGCCTCGTCGATATTGGCTACGACCTCCATGTCCTCCAAGTTTTCTGCGATTTGAAACAATGTCGGGGTGGTCATGGTCGCGGTTACGGTTTGTCCTTCTTCAACCTCTACTGAGATGACAACACCATCGATAGGACAATAGATAGTAGCGTATCCTAAGTTGGTAGTGGCTTTTTCAACTTCATATTTGCTTTTTGTGACGGAGTTCTTGGCGCGAATGTATTGATATTCAACCTCTTCAAATTCAGAATCGCTGATTAAACTCTTGTCATGAAGTGCCTTGTTCCTATTGTATACTTTCTCGTAATATTTGAATTCGTTCAAGGCAATCTCGTAGTCTGTCTTGGCAGCGTTCAGTGTTGAGGTCAAGGTGGACCGGTCTAGTTCGGCCAATAGCTGACCTTTCTTCACTCGATCGTTATAGTCAACATATAATTTCTTTACTGTACCAGATACCTGTGTGCCGACTTCAACTTCGGTGACCGGGTCTACTGTGCCTGTGGCTGTCACACTATTGGTGAGTGAGCCATACTCCACAGCCTCCGTGTCGACAATTGTTTGTGGAGGATCTTTCTTTACAATAAGAAAGAAAATTGCGATGATGGCAACAACGACCAAGACAACAATCAAAATGATCTTATTCTTCATACTTTCTAATTAAAGTTTTTTTCCTGTACTCATTGTGTTTGATTCGCTATAGAGCGGAACAACCAACGCAAAAATAATAGTGCGAATTTCTGAAACTCGCACTATTAGACTAAGAATAATTATTTATATACAATCCCATAATAAGGGAAAGTGTGGTCTCTTTATCCTAATTTTCGTTATTTGTGTCTACATATCTCTTCTTCAACGGCAGAAATCCAGTTTTCTCCGTTTTTAGGTTGATAGGTGGCGAATCCTAATGCTTTGCCACTTTTGATGTTTTCTGTTCCATCGTCGATATAGAGTGTCTCTTCAGCCTTAATACCTGCATCTGACAGTACGTAATTAAAAATGTCGTGTCCCGGTTTCGTCATTTTGACAAGATAGGAGATATACATCTTGTCAAAATAGTGGTGCAGAGGTAACTTGTCTGAGGAAAAGTTTTCTGTTTCTGCCCACTCGAAAATGTACGGATTCAGATTGCTTAGCAGATAGAATTTGTAGTTTTGGCGGTTCTTCTCAATCCAATGCAGTTTCTCCAAATTTACTCCTTTGATGATGGCTTTCCATGCGGCGTCAATATCTTCGTCGGATACATGCTTGCCAATTTCTTCTCTGATTTTGTCATTGAATTGGGTGCGAGTGTATTCTCCATTTTCAATGCCATAGAAGAACCCGTTTTGGCAGTAGAGATTCAAATAATCGGATATGTTTTCTAATCCCAAAGCACGAAAACTGTCGCACGACGCCTGCAAATCACAGTCTATCAAAACACCACCTAAGTCAAGTAAGATATTCTTTATCATATATTTTATTCTCGGATTTTTACACTTGTTTTTTTATAATTCCTCATATTAAGGTTGAGTCTCCTCGTAGTAAAGACCAAACAGATCAAATTTCCTTGCTTCTTCTTTGTCCCCGACAAACAGCATGTTAGGTTCAATTTGGTCGGGCAACTGCTTTAGAAATGAAAGAATGTCAAGTCTGGCTCCAACTCTCTTCTTTTCGGATAATTGAGATAACTCATAGTAGAAAAGATATTCGTAGAGAGAGCCATTTTCTGTTTTTCCACATAATTTCTCTTCAGAGAGGGGGGCGATGAGGCGTTCTCCCTGACTTTCAAAGCCGGCATAGAGCGTGTTTGTGCTTTCTCTATTGTTGGAAATGTATACTTGCACATAAAACGAAATCGGCAACGCTTTATCTTTCAAGTCGGAGTAAAGCGTCGCAGATACGATAGGAGTGAAGTTGATTTTGCACTTCTCAATGCCCGCCACCTCGATAGGGGTTGTTTTGGCTACTACGATGTTGCGGTTATATGACAGATTCCCTAAGTTTCTGTAGAGGAAGAGAGAGACGCATACGACCGCAACTACGATGATGGCTGTGTATATGATGTATCGTTTCCTCACGAGAACCTCCTTATTATATTGTTGAAAAATCACACTTTCAATGCACCGATAATCTCTTTGACAGATTGGCAGCCGTGACGTTCCAAATAGTCGTTGATGCCCTCTGCCACTTTCATGGTGATGCTTGGGTCGATGAAATTGGCAGTGCCTATTTCAATGGCGGTTGCTCCTGCAAGGAAGAACTCAATGGCGTCGGTTGCGTTCATAATCCCTCCTAATCCCACAACTGGAATTTTCACGGCTTTTGCCACCTGCCAAACCATTCTCAAGGCAACTGGCTTGACGCAAGGACCTGAGAGTCCGCCTGTTACGGTAGACAACAGCGGTCTCATCTTCTCGGCATCGATAGCCATTCCCATTAAAGTATTGATGAGAGAAACGCTATCTGCTCCGCTTGCCTCGGCAGCCTGCGCTATCTCGGCAATGTTGGTTACATTAGGAGACAGCTTGACAATCAAGGTTTTGCTGTATGCTTTTCTAACGGCAGACACAATACTTTCAACTCCTGAGCAGGTTGTCCCGAAAGCCATTCCTCCTTGTTTCACGTTTGGACATGAGATGTTCAGCTCTATGGCAGGAATCTTCTCTAACTCGCTTATTTTGGCTGTCGTCTCAATGTAGTCTTCTATGCTTGCTCCGGAAACATTAACTATCATGTTGGTCTGATAGTTCTTGATTTCTGGATAGATATGTTCAATGAAATAGTCGACTCCCTTGTTCTGCAAGCCTACGCAGTTGAGCATGCCCGAGGGGGTCTCTGTCATGCGAGGGTAGGGGTTGCCTTCTCGGTGATTCAGCGTCGTGCCTTTGACAATGACACCGCCGATTTTGCTTAAATCGATGAAGTCTTTGTATTCTGTTCCGTACCCGAATGTTCCTGATGCAGTCATAACAGGATTCTTCAACTGCAAATTTCCTATGTTGACGCTTAAATCTGCCATGTCAAGTCTTTTATGTTAAATACTGGTCCGTCTGAACATACACATTTGTGTCCGGCCTTGGTCTCTGTCACACAACAGAGGCAGGCTCCTAACCCGCATGCCATCTTGTTTTCTAACGAAACCTCGCAGTCTATGTTGTTTGCAGCGGCGAAGGATGCCACCGCCTTCATCATCGGCGTCGGTCCGCAGGTGTAAATCTTATCAAAATGTTCTTGAGACAATACGGAGTGGTTGGTTACGAAGCCTTTCTCTCCGACAGTTCCATCCTCTGTCGTGATAAGTACGCGCCCTGCCTGCTGATAGTCGGCGAGGTTGATGAGGTCTTTGGCTGACCTTGCTCCTAAAAGAAAGGTTGGCTCATGGCCTTGCGCTTTCAACTGCGTTCCTAATAGCAACAAAGGGGCGATGCCGACACCTCCGCCTACGAGCAAGAGGTTCTTTTGCTTCTCAAGAGGTTCGGAAAATCCATTGCCTAACGGAAGAACGATGTTCACCTTCTCACCTTTATTCACTTCTGCCAGTTGCTTCGTTCCATCTCCAACTAATTGAATGAGAAGCCACAATTCGTTTTTTTCTCTGTCTATAAAGTGGATGGAGATTGGACGACGCAGAAATGTTTTCTGCGAATGGTCAACCTTGACCTCGACAAACTGCCCCGGACGTACCTCAGGCAAGGGAGATTCGTCAGTCAGTTTCATCAAAATATGCTTGTCGCCTAAACGATCGTTCGAGACGACACTCATGTTTAAAATGTATTTCTTCATTGCTGCCTATTTACGCTTCTTCCTACAAAAATACGTTTTTAGAATCTATTTTTCATAAGAACTCTTTCGTATATTCTCAAAAACAAAATTATGTTTGCGTTTTTCTATGTTGTCAGCACTAATTCGTAATAGTCTAATCCTAACCAACGTTCAAATTTCCAACCAACTTCTTCGAAATGTGCCACTTTTTTGAATCCGTATTTTAGATGAAATTTGGCACTGTTTATGTTCTCTTCGGTAACGCCCGCCACGAGTGCGTGATAGCCAAGTGCCTTCAACCTTTTGAATAATTCGGTGTAGAGTAATGTGCCTACTCCGTGTCCTAAGCAGTTTTGATCCAGATAGATAGACACTTCGCAAGTGTGAAGGAAGGCAGCCCTTGGTCTCCATGTGTGGGCATAGCAATAACCGATGATTTTCCCATTCTCGTTTTCATAGACAAGGTAGGGGTACTTGACAATTGTCTCCTCTATACGTTTTTTCATCTCCTCAGCCGTAATGGCGGTGTATTCAAACGTATAGGTAGTGCCGATGATATACGGATTGTATATGTCGGCAAGGTCTTTAGCGTCTTCCAATCTTGCATCTCTGATCATGGTGGAATATTTATTTCGTTTCAGATGTTTCTTCTTCTTTGTCAGTTCTTGCTATGTGTGCTTTTTTGAGCTTTACCTCGTAGAGGTCTGAACGTCTGTCGCTTAGATTGTGTACACTTCCATAGGTGTGTAACTCGTTCAAGAGGTCAAGGTCGACATCCGATACGAGAATCATCTCTGTGTTAGGAGTTGCCTCGGCTCTTTTCCCGTCTGTTGGAAAGGCGAAATCACAAGGGGTGAAGACGCCAGATTGGGCGTACTGGATATCCATGTTATGCACTCTTGGCAGGTTGCCGACACTGCCTGCGATGACTACGAAACATTCGTTTTCAATGGCTCTTGAGTGGGCGCATACACGCACGCGGGAGTAGGCGTTTTGTGTGTCGGTAAGGAATGGAACGAAGAGGATTTGCATGCCTTGGTTGGCCATGATTCTTGAAAGCTCGGGAAACTCGACGTCGTAGCATATTTGGATGCCGATTCTTGCGCAGTCTGTGTCGAAGGTGCGAACACTCTTACCCCCCGTCAGACCCCAACTCTTTACCTCGTCGGGAGTGACGTGTATTTTCTCGTACATCTCGTATGACCCGTCACGACGCACAAGGAAGCCCACGTTGTAGAGGTTTCCATCTTCTTTCATGTAAGGCATGCTTCCCGTGATGATGTTGATGTTGTAGCTGATTGCTAATTGTACGAATCGGTCGCGTATCTGCTCTGTGTATTGGGCCAACCCCCGGATGCTCTGTGCTTCGCCTAAGTGGTTGAATTGAGCCATCAGCGGTGCATTGAAATATTCGGGGAAAAGGATAAAGTCGCTCTTATAGTCGGACACGGCATCCACAAAAAACTCCACTTGCTCGAACACGTCATCTAAACTCTCGTAGGGCCTCATTTGCCATTGCACAAGGCCCACCCGGACTGTCGTTTTCTTGTCTACATAGCCCTGTTTAGGTGGTTGATAGTAGATGTTGTCCCATTGTAGCAATGTTGCGCAGTGTTTCGACTCCTCATCGTTGGGCAGGTAATTGCGCATGACGCGACGCACGTGGAAATCGTTCGAGAGTTGGAAGGTCAACACAGGGTCGTATATTTTGCGTAAGCGCACCCTTTCGATGTACTCTTTGGGCTTCAGCGTGTCAGCGTATTTATGGTAGTTGGGAATACGCCCTCCGAACATAATCGCCTTGAGGTTCAGTTGTTCGCAGAGTTCCTTTCGATACTCATACATACGTCGAGCCAAGCGCAGTCCGCGATAGTCGGGGTGGATGAACACTTCTATTCCGTAAAGAATGTTGCCTTTGGGGTTGTGTGTGTTGAACGTCTCGTGCCCTGTAACCTCGTCGTATGTGTGGTCATCTTTCACCATGTCATAGTCGACGATGATGGATAGGGCGCATCCCACGATTTTCTCTCCATTGATGACGGTGACGACTTGCCCCTCAGGAAATATTCGTATCAAGGTCTTTATTTGGTCTAATGTCCAAAAAACGTCAGAACCTCCATAGATACGAGTGAAAGACTGTACCAACTGCCCGTAGTCCTCAATTTGAAGGTTGCGGACCTCCACTTTATTGATTTTTTGTTCGTCTTTTTTATCTGGATTCATAATCAAAACAAGAATTTTTCTTTACGCTAAATTAAATGTAATATTTTTCTTGAAGTAGAAAAAACGGACTTTTTCGGTGGTTTTGGCTTCTAATTTTTGCTTTATGTTTATTATTTCATACATTGCAAGTTAAGATTGTTTTATCATGGAAAACTCGGAGAAGATAGTCATAAAGGGAATGTATTGCCCTATTTTTCGTAGGTGCTTTGTCTTGATTGCAATGTGTCTTTGTTGCAATTTGGGTCTCTTTGCAGAAAAATATGAGCAATTCACGCAATACACTACGGAGGATGGTTTGTCTTCAGATTTGGTGAGGCGGATTCGCCAAGATGACAGTGGACATTTGTGGATAACTTCTGATGATGGAGTGACCGTCTTTGATGGAGACTTGTTCAAGCGTTATAACATTGAATCATATCCCTCATTGCGGCGAAACGACCTGTCGCATATCCATGCTTGCTCTAATGGTATGGTTTTTTTGGGTGGTGCGCAGGGTGTTTTGGTTCGCTATAATCCAGAAAAGGATTTGTTTGAAGATTATTCTCCAACAGAATTCAAAGAGTCTTATTATAAACCTATTGAGGATTTCTCCGAGACTCGTTCGGGAACGGACGTCGTACTGACGTCTGGAGGTGTTTATTTCTTGAATGAACAAGAGAAATGTTTTGAGATGAAGTCTCCTTTGTCTGATTCTCTTCGGTCTGTTTACACGTTGTCTCTTTATGAAGATTTGAAAGGGCGTTTTTGGGTGGGTTCTTTTAACGTGCTTTACATATACGACAAAGAGGGAACGCTTGTCAGGAAATATGATTTGGCATACGGAGACGCTTCTATATTCTCGTCGAAGGTGATTCCCATATCCGATTCTTTAATCTATGTCTCTTGCTTTTCTGATATTCTATACGAGTTTTCTATAAAAGAGGACGGAAGCATTGATGATCCTGTTCTACTTCGTTTGCCATTTTCCAATTTGAATGATGTGTTGTATGACGATCATGGTCATTTCTGGTACACTACGGACGGCTATGGATTGTGGTATTCTGAGGGAAAACCTTCTGAGCATGCGTTTTATGAACGTGTTTTGCCTTCAAACAATGATGCTGAGATAATGCAAAAACTCTATTGTATTATGCAGGCAAAGGACGGAACAATATGGATTGGCTCACAAAGTGCGGGACTTTGGAGCATGACGCCTTATAAGAGTAGTTGCGTGCAATTGTCGACGGATTTTCAATTTCCAAGACGAGATATTTCGGATTTTTGCGAGGATGAGAATGGAAATATCTACTTGACGAGTGATGGTGGAGGCGTTTATCTTTTGTCGTCTGACTTTTTAGAATATCAATACATAGGAGAGAACAATGGATTAAAAAACAAAAACGTACTGTCTATCCAACGGTCTTCGGATGGTCATTTCTGGCTCTCTTCTTGGGGGGGCGGTGTAATGGAGTATAATCCGCAGACGAAGAAATTTCGTCAGGAACGATTTTATGGGTTAAATTCAAATTTGAGCTGTTTCTTGCACGTCGCAGTGATGCAGAATGATGAAATTTGGGTATGCACGGGAGGAGATGGTGTTTATTGGCGGGATATATATGGAAAGTGGAGTCGATATGTTTTGCAATTCTCTGAGAATGAGTTTGATATGTGGCCGCAAAAGATTATTGAAGGTGCTGGTGAGACACGGTGGATTGCTACATCACGTTCTATTTGGCGTGTGAAAGGGGAACAAAGAACGCCTCTTTTGCCTGATTTTTCACGGGAGAGTAGTGATAATCCATTGGTTATTAACGATTTGGAATTAGGGGAAAATGGTTGCGTCTATGCTGCGACGAACCTCGGAATTTTGAAAATCTCCGCAGATGGAGAAAAAATTGACACGATAAACTTTATACCCAAAGGAAGCTATTTTTCTGTTTGTATGGATGGAAATGGAAATCTTCGGGCTTGTGGGGATGTCGGATTGCTTTTTGTCGACAACCGACAGAAAACTTTCAAATCGTATAATCAACGACAGAGAACTTTTGGGAATTTCCATCGCCATAGTTCGTATCTGTTGAGAGATGGTCGTGTTCTATGGGGAACAAAAACAGGATTTATCCTGCAAAACGAGATGACTGACGACATTCAGAAGGTGGACTATCTTGAGTTCGCAAACATCAAGGTGGGTGGTTTGGATGTAGAGAATAGTCTTGATTATGTGAACGCACGTTCAGAGGGGCGGTTGAGAAGTGTGAAAGTCCCGCATGATCTCTCTGCCATTGAAGTCTTCGTGGATATGGTGGATTTTGGTGAGATAGATGTTGAGCTATACTATATGTTGAAGGGGTTGTCCGATACATGGACACCTCTGCCAGACGACCGAATCATCAAATATTCTTATTTGCCGGACGGAAACTTTGAATTGAATGTGAAGTTCTTGCGAAATGGAGAAGTGGGACAGACGCTGAAACTCCCGATTACGGTTATGTCGCCGTGGTGGAAACGTTGGTGGGCTATTGTGCTGTATGTAGCCTTTTTGGCTCTTATAACTGGTAGTTTTTATTATTTGAGGATGAGAACGATGAAAACCCGACAAGCAGAGTTGAAGCGATTGGTGGATGAACGAACGAAGGAATTGGATAGTAAGAACGAATTTATTGAGCATCAGAATGGAGAATTGAAGTTGGCTCTGGCAGATAAAGATAGAGTTCTGTCTGTTATCGCGCATGATTTGAAAAATCCGATGTTCGCCATTGTTGGAGCATTGGAGGGGTGGCTACGCAAAGAGTCCACTATGCCGACAGAGGAGAGACGAGGTGTTATTTCAAAGGTTTTGTCCGCCTCTCAGACATTGCAAGAGGAGATGGTACGTTTGTTGGAATGGTCGCGTTCTAAACGGGAACGAATAGACTTTAATCCATCAGATGTTGAAATTCAGTCGTGCATAGCCAATATATTCTCGTTGTTTTCAACGATGGTGTCGCAGAAGCATATTTCTTTGGAAAAAGAGGTGAATGTGGATCATTGCGTTTGGGGTGATAGTCGTATGATGAGTACGATTTTCCGTAATTTCATCAATAATGCGATTAAATTCACTCGAGAGGGGGGTAAGATAATGGTAAAAGCGTATGAAAAAGAGAGCTTTATCGTAGTGCAGGTGATAGACAATGGTGTCGGTATGGATGAAACATCCTTGACGGCTCTGCGTGCGCAGGGATATTGCGACTCTTCTGTGGGGACGAATGAAGAAAAGGGTTCTGGCCTTGGTTTTCGTATCAGTTTGGACTATATCGAGCGCAATGGGGGTTCTTTTGATGTGCAGAGTGAGTTGGACAGAGGTACGGTTATCACCGTGTCTCTGCCTATGTCAGAAAAAAAATGCAGTCTGTCGTATTGGGAGGGTAGAGAGACGGAGAAGAAACAGATGGAGGACTCTGTCGACAAGGAAATATTGAGTGGAAACACGGTCGTTGTGGTGGATGATGATGAGTTGATTTTGCAAAATGTGGCAGATATTATGCGTCCCTATATGGAAGTCTTTACTGCTCGCAACGGGGAAGAGACGCTTCAGGTTCTGAAGGAACATGAGGTGGATATAGTGTTGAGCGATGTTGAGATGCCTGTAATGAACGGAATTGAGTTGAGTCGCAGACTTTCGCAAGACGAGCGGTTGAGTTCTGTGCCGTTTCTCTTTTTGTCTGCAAAGAATGAGCAATCAGATCGTTTGTTAGGTTTGCTCAGTGGGGCAATAGACTATATAGCAAAGCCGTTCAGTCGAGGCGAACTGTTGATGAAGGTGAATAATATCTTAAGAATAAGACAAAATCAGCAGCAACGTTTGTTGAAGGAATTTTATGAACATCTTCAGCAACAGGAAACATCAAAAACTCCGATGAAATCGGAAAAAAATGAAAATTCAGAGACTAAGATAGAAGAAATTAGTCATCCGAAAGCAGAAGAGAAACTCAATCCGTTTGTGGAGAAATTGATGGCGGAGATGACAGAGAAGTATGCTGACAGTACGCTATCCATTCAAACGATAGCCTCTTCAATGGGTATGAGCCAATCGACGCTCTCGCGACGCACTAAAACGTTGCTTGGTAAGGCTCCAGTGGAGGTTTTGAACGAGTTTAGACTCAATAAGGCATTGCTCTTGCTGAGAGAAGAAGATAGAGATCAAAATGTTTCGGAAGTGGCTTACACCGTAGGGTTTTCCGACCCCGCCTATTTCACCCGTAAATTCAAAGAATTTTATGGATTTTTGCCAAGTTCGGTCAAATAATCCTGCTTTTGCACAATATTTACTATCGTTTGCCGATTTATTCATAGTAGGTTGATAGTGAAATTCGCAACTTTGCTATGTCGTCAGAGGACGACCAACATAAAGTTAGGATATTAAAGACAGACGTAGAATCTTAATAAGAGACTCCCAATAAGAGAGGGAGAAGCAAAGTACAGACGATTTTACTTAAACCTATTACACAAAGTAGCATAATGTTCGGTTAGTTTTATTCATACGTCTAAACTTTAACTTATGAAAAATCAAAGGCGCATTATATTTTCTATGTAATGCGCCTTTGTTATGTTTATGTTTTTTTATTCCTCTTCAATTACATCTGCGAAAACAATTCTGCTATTCTTGCCGAATAGGTCTTTGTTACGGGTATCTCTGTAGGCTGTATGGCGTCCAATTCAAGAATTAGTCCGTCTTTCCCTTTCCGCAGCACACGCACTTTCTTTAGGTTGACCACATAGAAACGATGGCAACGCACTAATTGCATCTCAGAGAAATTCTCCTCCACATATTTGAGCGTGTTGCGCAGCATAAATTTCACTATCTCTCTCTTCCCATTGAGATAGAATATGAAGATGTAATTATCAGCAGATTGTATATATAAAAGGTCTTCTAATCTCACAGAAAGTCTGAAAATGCCTTTTTCATCGTTGAAATTGATTGCTTCTCGATTCAATATAACTTGTCGATTATCTTTCATTTCTTTCAGCTGGTGTTTCTTCTCCTCTAAAGAAAAATAAAGCCAACAGATGATGTAAGGGACAATCAGAATGGAGTCAACGAAAATAATTACCCTTGGCAAGATAACCGAGAGGTAAGGGCGTGGATGGGGTTGTCCTAAGTAATATGAGAAGATGGACAATGCGAGCGGTATCAACAGCAATTCTGCAACTATCCATAGATATAGATATTTATAAGGTATAGCTCTTTTCTTATTGATATGATAAAATGCTATTCTACTGCAAGCTAATACGATATAGCCTGTTGTTACCATGATTAAAAGGTAGAACGTGCTTTGCGCTGGTCCTTCAAAGCCCCTTAACGTTACGTTCGGACGATATACGGACATAAAGATGGCAACCAAAAAAATTACAAATACGAGAAAACCAACTATGTCTCGCTTTTCTGTCATGAATTTTGGAAGAGTATTCTCCATGTGTGTATTTTTAAACTGCACAAAATTAATTGTAAATTAGTTGAAAATCAACCTATGTCTGTTTTTTGTTTTACCAATGATTGTGTAATTTCGCCCCAAAATGCTGAAACTTGCCCCAAAATGTTCGTAAAATAGCACTTTTTTTTCGTCTAAAGAGTTGGAGTTGGTAATTTTGCAGAACATAAGGTCGTGTATTCGATTTTGTTTTGTTGTATTCTATCTTATTATTATAAGTATGGCATGCGGCAAGTGAAGCGTAGAGATAAATTAATGTAGTAATGAAAATATTAGGAACAGGAAGCGCAGTGCCACAGAAAGTCGTTACTAACGACGACTTGAGCAAGATGATGGACACTAGTGATGAGTGGATTCGTACTCGTACGGGTATACAAAGCCGTAGAGTTCTTTCTTCGGAGTCTATCACAGATTTGGCAGTGGAGGCTGCTAAGAATAGTTTGGAAAATGCTGGTCTGAAGGGGTCCGACATTGACTATATCCTTTGTCATAACATGGTCGGAGACACCATAACCCCATCAATGGCCGCTCTTATTAACAAAGAAATAGAGGCTGGTTGTCCTACTGTAGATTTAAATGCGGCGTGTACGGGATTTATCTATGCCTTAGATTTGGCTGAGGGTCTTATTAAGGCGGGTAAGGCAAAGCGTGTTTTGATTGTTTGCGCCGAGCAGTTGTCCTACTTCATTGATTGGAGTCGTCGAGAAACTTGCGTGCTCTTTGGCGATGCTGCGGGTGCTGCTGTAGTAGGCGAAGGGGGCGAAGATTGTCAGGTTAAATTGAGTACAAAATATACGGATGCTCTCTATTGTAAGAGAAGTTATCCAGGCACTCCTTTCCGCAAGGATCAAGAGGTTTACCCTTATTTGGAGATGCGCGGTCGCGACGTCTTTAAGTTAGCGGTGCTTAATTCTGCGGACGACATCAAGACGGTTGTTGAAAGGGGAGGGAAAAAATTGGAAGATATTAGTTACTATCTTCTACATCAAGCCAACGTTCGTATTTTAGACGCTATTCGCAATGAGTTCAACCTCGAAGAGGATAAGTTCCCTCATAATATCGCCAACCATGGTAATACCTCCGCAGCAAGTATTCCTCTGCTCCTTGATGAGTTGAACAGAAAGGGTACTTTCAAAGAGGGAGACTATTTGGTGTTGAGTGCTTTTGGCGCTGGTTTCACATCTGGGGCATGTCTCATTCGTTGGTAATGTCGAGTGGCACTCTGTGTGTTTATTAGAAAGAAGAGTTATTAAAAAATAAGTTTGTTATGATTAAAAGTAGAATTTGCGACTTGATCGGTATCAAGTATCCTATCTTCCAAGGTGGAATGGCTTGGATTTCAGATGCTAAATTGGCTTCTGCTGTTTCCGAGGCTGGAGGTTTAGGTATCATTTCGGCTATGAATGCGAATGCTGATATTGTTCGCGAAGAGATTCGCAAATGCAAACAATTGACTAAAAAGCCGTTTGGCGTTAATATAATGTTGCAAAGCCCTTTCGCTGCTGAGGTTGCCAAGGTAGTTGCTGAAGAGAAGGTTGCTGTCGTAACTACGGGCGCAGGTAATCCTGCTCCTTTCGTTCCTGACTGGAAAGCCGCAGGAATCATCGTTATCCCTGTTGTTGCTTCCACCGCTTTCGCTATCCGCTTTGAGCGTATGGGGGTTGACGCTGTCGTTGCCGAGGGCGCTGAGTCTGGCGGTCATGTTGGAGAAATCAACACGATGGCCCTCGTTCCCCAGGTGGTAGACGCAGTGAAGATTCCTGTTTTGGCAGCAGGTGGTATCGCTGATGGTCGTGGTGTTGCGGCTGCTTTCATGTTCGGTGCCGAGGGTGTGCAATGTGGTACTTGCTTCCTGGTGGCAGACGAGTGTCGTGCTCACGAGAACTACAAGAAGAAGATCATCGCAGCCAGTGATGCTGAGACTATTGTTACTGGTAAGACTTTGGGACATCCTGTTCGTTCCCTTAAAACTCCTTTCTCTCGTACTTTCGACAAGATGGAGAAGGATCCTAACGTGACAAGTGAGCAAATTATGGCTTTTGGTACAGGTTCATTGCGTAAGGCTGTTCTTGATGGTAATGTTGAGGAGGGTTCTTTCATGTCGGGAGAAATCGCTGGTATGGTGAAGAAACAAGCACCTGCTCGTGAGATTGTCGAGACTATGATGTCTGAGGCTGAATGTATTATGAAGGCTGCACCTAATCGTATTGCTTAATATGAATAGAGTTGTAATTACAGGTATGGGTATCGTTTCCCCAATCGGAAACGATATCAAGACTTTTTGGGATAATTTGGTGAATGGTGTATGTGGTATCGCTCCCATCACTGCCTACGACACAACAGACATGCCGGTGAAAATCGCCGCTGAGGTGAAAAACTTCAATACGGAGGATTTCGGCATAGATAAGGGAATGGCTCGTCGTTCTGATCGCTATTGCCAGTTCGCTTTGGCTGCCGCTGCCCAGGCTATGGAGGATAGTGGTCTTGAAGGAAAGATTGCCCCTGAGCGTCTCGGCGTTTATGTGGGATCTGGTATCGGTGGTATGCAGACTTTCATCAACGAGTGTACCAAGATGATCAATGAAGGACCTAATCGTATCTCCCCCTTGTTCATCCCTATGATGATTTCAAATATTGCTGCGGGTAATGTGGCTATCGCTCATCATGCTGAAGGTCCTTGTCTGCCCGTTGTAACTGCTTGTGCAACAAGTACTCACGCTATCGGTGAGGCTTATCGTTGCATCAAGTATGGCTACGCAGACGCTATCATCGCAGGTGGTGCGGAAGCTACTATCAATCCTTTGGCTGTCGGTGGTTTTACCAACTGTAAGGCTTTGTCAAAATCAACGGATCCTTTGGCTGCTTCTTTGCCTTTCGATGCTCGCCGGGCTGGTTTCGTAATCGGTGAAGGTTCTGGTATCGTCATTTTAGAGGAATACAATCATGCGGTTGCTCGTGGAGCTAAAATCTACGGAGAAATCTGTGGGTACGGCAACACTTGTGATGCTCATCATTATACTGCACCTAAGCCAGACGGTTCTTGCGCTTCTCGTGCTATCAAACAGTCTCTCGATGAGGCAGGATACGATGCTGCAAAGGATGTCGTTTATGTGAACGCTCATGGTACGGGTACTCCGCTGAACGACAAGTCTGAAACGAAAGCTATCAAATTGGCTTTCGGTGAGGAAAACGCTAAGAAATTGCACATCAGTTCTTCTAAGTCTATGACAGGTCATACGTTGGGTGCTGCTGGTGCTATGGAGGTTATCGTTTCTTCTTTGTCACTACAAAACGGCATTGTAACACCGACTATCGGCTTGCAGGAAGCAGATCCTGAATGTGACTTGAATTATACGCCTAACAAGGCTGTCAAGGCTGACTTAACCTTGGCTCTGTCCAGCTCTTTGGGCTTTGGCGGTCATGATGCTTGTGTGGCAATCAGAAAAATCTAATCGTTTGAAATCTAATTTATTAGATATAGGATTTACCTGACTTGACTATTTCTGTGAAGCAATTGTACAATTAGTAATGTACAAAAACCTATTTGTTGGGGGGCTGGCTATTATGCCAGCCTTTTTTCTTGTTTTGATTTACTATTCATCAAAATTTTTGCAACCGAGTTGCATAGTCATGTTTTTAATTTTGCACTGTAACGAAGGATAAAAATTAAGAACTATGGATATTGAAGAAAAAGAGAGTCATTGCTGTTGTGGCGAGAGTCGCAAACCGCGTGAACATTGTGGTAGTTCTTCTTATGAGGAACATAACCATCGACATTCTCATTCTTGTGGTTGCCATCATCATAAACATGAGAGGGCTCACAACCATGAACATGAAAGTAGGGAGGACGAAAACGAAATTCGTTCGACCCTTATTAAAATTGTTATAGCTTCAGTCCTTTTAGGGGTTGCTGTCTTTATTGAAAAGACGTTTCAACTTCCAACTTGGCAGTTGCTGATAATCTATCTAATTCCTTATTTGATAGTTGGACTTGAAACATTGAAAGAGTCTGCGGAGAAAATAATGGAGGGCGACTTTTTAGACGAAGATTTTTTGATGTCTATCGCTACTTTAGGTGCGTTGGCTATTGGATTCTTGCCTGGTGCAGAGACGCAATTCCCAGAGGCTGTTTTTGTAATGCTTTTCTTCCAGGTCGGAGAACTCTTCGAGACGATTGCCGAAGGTAGAAGCAAAAAGTCTATCGCTTCATTAATGGACATACGTCCGGATATTGCGCATGTTGAGCGAGCCGGGAAGGAGGAGACTGTTCATCCTTCAGAGGTAGATATAAATGAGGTTGTTGTTATTCGTCCTGGTGAACGTGTGCCGTTGGATGGTGTCGTTATAGAAGGCGAGTCGAGTATGGACACGGTTGCATTGACGGGAGAGAGCGTTCCACGAAAAGTTAAGATGAAGGACGAGGTGGTTTCGGGCTGTGTAAACCTTTCGGGGGTACTCCGTGTGAAAGTGTTGAAGAACTTTGGAGAGTCTACCGCTTCTAAAATCATTGAATTAGTTGAAAATGCGGCCGAAAACAAATCGAAGAGTGAAAATTTCATCACTCGTTTTGCAAAGGTTTACACGCCGATTGTCGTTTTCTGTGCTTTGGCACTGGCTTTCATTCCGCCATTATTCTACGAGGATGGTTATCTGAATGGTTTGGCTGTTTGGCTCTATCGTGCATTGACGTTCTTAGTGGTTTCGTGTCCGTGTGCTTTGGTGATTTCTGTTCCCCTCACATTCTTTGGGGGAATCGGTGGTGCGTCTAAAAAGGGGATTTTGGTGAAAGGTTCGAACTATTTGGAGGCGTTGGCTAAGATGGATATCGCCGTGTTTGATAAGACGGGTACGCTGACAAAGGGTGTTTTCTCTGTCTCCATGGTTCATCCGTCTGATTTTGATGAGAATGAATTGCTTCATTTGGCAGCTCATGTTGAACGTCATTCCACGCATCCGATTGCGGTCTCTTTGAAGCAAGCCTATCCGAATGAGTGTGATGATTGTAAAATTGAGGAAGAAGAGGAGATCGCAGGTCATGGTATGAAAGCCGTTGTGAATGGCAGAACTGTTTATGTAGGTAATGGCAAACTGATGGATAAAATCGGTGCGAAATGGCACGAATGTAGTCACACAACGCAAGGAACGACGGTGCATGTGGCAGTAGATGGCGTTTATGTAGGTCATATCGTCATCTCCGACTGCATCAAAGAGGATTCAAAGGAGGCAATAGCTGCTTTGAAGGTCAATGGAGTGCGCAAGACGGTTATGCTGACGGGCGATCATGCATCTGTAGGAAAATATGTTGCCGAAACAATTGGGTTGGATGAATATCATGCAGAGCTGTTGCCTGCGGATAAGGTGTCTCAGGTAGAACGTCTTCAAAAGGAGAAAGCAGAGGGTAGAACACTTGCCTTTGTCGGAGATGGTATCAATGATGCGCCTGTGTTGGCTCGTGCGGATGTGGGTATTGCTATGGGTGGTTTAGGCTCTGATGCCGCTATTGAAGCCGCCGATGTGGTTTTGATGGACGATAAGCCTTCAAAAATTGCTCTGGGTATCCAAATTGCGAAAAAGACTTTGCGAATTGCTCGTGAGAATGTCGTTTTCTCAATTGGTGTTAAGGTGGCAGTGCTTCTTCTTGCTGCTTTCGGACTGGCAGGTATGGGACTCGCAGTCTTCAGTGATGTCGGTGTGCTGGTATTGGCAGTGTTGAATGCGTTGCGCAGCATGCGAGTGTAGATTTGTCTGCTGAAAAAGAACAGATAGGTCAGTGTCATATATTCTTGATCATCACAAAAAAAGCCCAGAGATAATCTGGGCTTTGTCTATAATCTGCACATCTGTGTGCGGTGAATCTCCTTTTACTTCACATACTC
The DNA here is from genome assembly GCA_963619325.1 of Bacteroidaceae bacterium. Lineage (GTDB taxonomy): Bacteria > Bacteroidota > Bacteroidia > Bacteroidales > Paludibacteraceae > UBA1181. Next base: position 44,023 of record CAVEVQ010000015.1, read on the forward strand.
TTCTGCTTTTGCCAATGCTACGTTGATGTTCGGACAGATATTCTCTTTCCCTAATATTTTATCCATCTTGGCTTTTAACAGGGTCTTCTCTACATTCGGACGAACGCCTGAAAGTACAACTGTGATGCCAGCTTTCTGCGACTGTAAACAGAGGTTCTCCAAGTTGTGCAATCCTGTAGAGTCGATGAACGGAACTTTACGCATACGGATCACTCGTACTTTCGGTGTCTGCGCCACTTCTGACATTACCTCGTCAAATTTATTGGCAACGCCAAAGAAATATGGCCCGTCAATCTCATATACTTCAACTCCGTCTGGAATGTGCAATTTCTCCTCGTGAAGTGTTATATCTAAATTTTCTCCTGGATCAATCTCATCGTGGAAGACATGAATTTCGGATGTCTCGCTAGAACGGCGGATGAAAAGAACCACAGCCAACAACAATCCAATCTCAATGGCAATCGTCAAATCGAAAATCACTGTCAACAGGAAGGTAACCATCAAAACAGAGAAATCAGATTTCGGACTCTTCCACAAAGATATGAAGGTTCTCCATCCACTCATGTTATATGACACCATCACTAAGACTCCTGCCAAACATGGCATCGGAATATAACCTACGAATTTTCCGAAGAAAAGCAATACTAACAGCAATACAATCGCATGGATAACGCCTGCCACAGGTGTGCGTCCGCCGTTGTTGATATTCGTCATGGTTCTTGCAATGGCTCCCGTTGCAGGTATTCCACCGAAGAATGGTACTATGATGTTGGCAATACCTTGTCCGATTAACTCAGTGTTGGAATTGTGTCTGTCTCCAATCACACCGTCGGCCACCATAGCCGAGAGCAACGACTCAATCGCACCCAACATGGCGATGGTGAACGCCGCTGGGAAGAGTCGTTGTATCACTTTTAAGAAACTTTGCCCTTCACCCAACTCTATCGCTGGAAGATGGGGCGCAGGCACTCCCGAAGGCAGTTCGTAGAGGTCTCCGATTGTCTGGATGGAGGTTACCCCGAAGTACTCTTTCAGAATGATACAGGCTATCGTCGCAATGATGATGGCGACCAACGACCCAGGGATCTTTTTTGAAATCTTTGGCGTGAAAATGATGATTAGCAGACTGGCAATTCCTACTCCGAAAGCCCACCAGTTGATATGGCTGAAATTCTGGAAATAGCAAATCCATTTGTGAATAAAATCGGCAGGCACATTAGTAATGCCCAATCCGAAAAGGTCGTTCATCTGCGTAGAGAAGATCGTGAGGGCAATTCCTCCTGTGAACCCGACGATGACAGGGTAGGGGACGAACTTAATGACGCTTCCTAAGTGGACTACACCCATGACAATCAGCAAGATACCTGCCATAATCGTGGCAATGGTCAAACCCGTGATGCCATACTCTTGGATGATGCCATAGATGATGACGATGAACGCTCCTGTCGGTCCACCAATCTGGACTTTCGAACCGCCAAACACGGCGATTAAAAATCCGGCGATGATCGCCGTCACTAATCCTTCCGTCGGTCCAACTCCCGACGCAATACCAAACGCAATGGCCAACGGAATCGCTACTATTCCTACGATGATTCCCGCCATGAAATCGGTTGCGAACTGCCCCTTGTTATAACTCTTCAAACATGAGAAAAACTTCGGCGCAAATACCTTTTCGTGATTCATTTTTGTTGATGAATTTATAGTTTTTTGTTGCTTCTAATATGCTACTATGCTTCGATGTCGATAATGCTTGAAATTAAGCCATTGAAATTTTGCGCAAAATTATATGATATTTAGGAATTGTAACGAAAAACCCGCTTTAAAATAGTGTTAAATAACATCTTCTATAATTCTCTTATTCGTTTCCAACTTGTTGTTTCTTATTTTTTTGTATGAATCTGAATCTGTGGGATATGTTCCACAAATTTTGCTATCCCGGAAAAATTCTTTATTTTTGAATATATTTTGATTAGTAGGTTTTATCAACATGAAAATAGCAGTAGCAGGGACAGGTTATGTGGGTCTCAGCATCGCGACGTTGCTCGCTCAGCATCATCAGGTGACCGCAGTGGACGTGATTCCTGAGAAAGTGGAGAAAATCAATCAACGTATTTCTCCTATTCAAGACGATTATATTGAGAAATATCTTGCGGAAAAGCCGCTTAGCCTCGTCGCAACGTTAGATGGCCGCTCTGCTTACAGCGATGCCGATTACGTCGTGATTGCTGCTCCAACCAATTATGACCCTATCAAGAACTATTTTGACACTTCTCACGTTGAAGAGGTGATTGATCTCGTCTTGGAAGTCAACCCTTCTGCTGTGATGGTCATCAAAAGTACCATTCCTGTGGGCTATACCCGCGGACTCTACGTTAAATATGCCAACAAAGGGGTGAAACAGTTCAACCTGCTTTTCTCTCCTGAGTTCTTGCGCGAGAGTAAGGCTCTCTACGACAATCTTTATCCAAGTCGTATTATCGTGGGCTATCCGAAATTAATCAACAACCCTGAGTTTGAAGAAGAGAACAAAGCCATCCTCCAAGTTACCGATGTCGAGAAGATGAAGATGAAAGCGGAGTGTTTTGCAAAACTCTTACAAGAGGGTGCTATCAAAGAGAATATTGACACCTTGTTGATGGGTATGAAAGAGGCGGAGGCTGTAAAACTCTTTGCCAACACCTATCTTGCGCTCCGTGTCAGCTATTTCAACGAGTTGGACACTTATGCAGAGGTGAAAGGTCTTGACACTAAGTCAATTATCGATGGAGTAGGGTTGGACCCTCGTATTGGTTCGCATTATAATAATCCATCTTTTGGTTACGGAGGATATTGCTTGCCGAAAGACACAAAGCAGCTCTTGGCAAACTATCAGGATGTGCCAGAGAATTTGATTGAAGCCATAGTCGAAAGCAACCGCACTCGTAAAGACTATATTGCGGATGCAGTCCTCAAGAAAGCAGGCTATTATGTTGGGAACAGTACCTACTCCGCAAGTCGCGAGCATACTTGTGTGATTGGAGTCTATCGGCTCACGATGAAGTCCAATTCAGACAATTTCCGCCAGTCTGCCATTCAAGGTATAATGAAGCGTATCAAAGCCAAGGGCGCCGAGGTAGTCATCTATGAGCCAACCTTGGAAGATGGAACGACCTTCTTCGGCAGCAAGGTGGTCAACAACCTGCATGAGTTCAAAGCCCAAAGTCATGCCATCATCGCCAATCGCTACGACGCCTGTTTAGACGACGTAGCCGACAAAGTTTACACAAGGGATATCTTTAGAAGAGACTGATTTTTCATATATCTTCATATATCTTTTGTGTAATGCTTTCTTAACTTTTTAAAAAGAAGAGAAGAAAAGAACCGATATATATGTTACCTCATAACCTAATACTATCCAACCAAACCATCCTAATCACGGGTGCTGCAGGTTTCATCGGCAGTTTCCTCTCTTTGCGCTTGCTAAGCGATTTCCCAAATGTCAAGATTGTCGGCGTTGATAACTTAAACGACTATTATGATGTGAAACTCAAGGAAAACCGCTTGGCTAAATTGCAAAAATTTGGTAATTTTGCGTTCGTTAGAGGCAGTATAGCGGATAAATTGCTTGTAGACGGTTTGTTTGAGAAATACAAGCCTCATGTGGTGGTCAATTTGGCGGCGCAGGCAGGTGTCCGGTATAGTATCTCGAATCCTTCTGCTTATATTGAGAGTAACGTTGTCGGTTTCTACAATATCTTGGAAGCATGTCGGCATAGTTATGACAATGGGCAAGAGGGCGTGCGGCACTTGGTTTATGCAAGTTCAAGCAGTGTCTACGGAGCGAATCAAAAAGTTCCATATTCGACAGACGACAAAGTGGACAATCCAGTCAGTCTTTACGCTGCCACGAAGAAGAGCAACGAGTTGATGGCTCACGCCTACAGCAAATTGTTCAACATTCCGAGCACGGGTCTGCGTTTCTTCACCGTCTATGGTCCCGCAGGCCGACCAGACATGGCCTACTACGGATTCACGGAGAAGTTGTTGAAGGGTGAGACCATTCAGATTTTCAACTACGGAAATTGTGAGCGGGACTTCACCTACATCGACGATATCGTCGAAGGGTTGGTGCGAGTGATGCAGCACGCTCCCGAACGCAAGACGGGCGACGACGGTCTGCCGATATCCCCTTACAAGGTGTATAACATAGGCAACAGTCATCCCGAGAAGTTGTTGGATTTCGTCCGAATCCTCCAAGAGGAGTTAGTTCGAGTTCGCCTTCTCCCCGCAGACTATGATTTCGCTGCTCATCGGCAACTTGTGCCGATGCAACCTGGCGATGTCCCGGTCACTTACGCCGACACTTCGGACTTAGAAGCCGATTTCGGCTATAAGCCAGAAACGGAGTTGAGAGAGGGAATTAGGCGGTTTGTGGAGTGGAGGAAAGAAGAAATGATTTAATTTCTATTTTATTGTTATATAAAAAAGAAATGGTTTTCGGAAGAAGAAGTTTCTTTGGGTGTTTTGAAAAAGAACTTTTTAAATCTTAATCGTAATCCTTTGAATAGTAGTAAGTTACACAATCAGAGGGGAACTAAGGAAATGTACATACTCAAAAAATGTATATAGATTTTGATAACGCGGAACATTATTGGTATGTGCTAAAAGCTCCCTATCGGGAGCAGGAAATGCAGAAAATATTAGCAGAGCAGGGGTATGAGACCTTTCTTCCCCTTGAGACACGTGTTAGACGTTTGGTGAACAAGAAAGCCGTTACGGTTATGAAACCTGTTATTAATAATATCTTTCTTCACACGACTTGGAGAGAAATGCAACAGGTGAAAGCAAGGTATAACAATGAGATTCAGTATGTTGTTCGTAAGGAGCAAGGACGGTTTATTCCGCTAACCGTTCCCAAAGAGCAAATGGACTTGTTTGTTGCTGTTACCACAGCAAATTTAGAAAAGGTGAAGTATTTTCTTCCTGGAGAACTTAATCTCAAGAGAGGAGAGAAGGTGCGTCTTTTGGGTGGTTTGCTCGACAATCGGGAGGTAACTTATATGAGGATACGAGGGTCAAAAAGCAAACATGTGATTGTAGTTGAGATTCCAGGTTTTTTGGGTGCTTCTGTTGAGGTGTCTGCGGATTTAGTGGAGGTGATTGGAAATTTTAACTAAACGTTGATTATTCATTCTACATTCAGAATTATGAATTAAAATAGTCCATGTCAACATCAGACAACAACAAGCGAATAGCCAAGAATACCTTGCTTCTTTACTTCCGTATGCTCTTCATGATGGTGGTGTCGCTGTATACGAGCCGCGTCATACTGAATGTATTGGGAGTCGAGGACTTTGGAATATATAACGTCATAGGTGGCGTGGTGGCAATGTTCTCTGTCATATCAGGATCGTTGTCGGCAGCCATCAGTCGATTCATTACCTACGAACTGGGTAAGGGAGACCAGAGCAAGCTCAACAAAATATTCTCGGCATCGGTGACGATACAGTTACTGCTGTCCTTGATTATCGTGGTACTAATAGAAACCGTGGGAGTATGGTTCCTGAATACCAAGATGGTGATTCCTGAGGAGAGGATGACGGCAGCCAACTGGGTGCTGCAACTTTCCATCGTCTCCTTTGTCCTCGGCTTGCTCAGCGTTCCGTACAACGCTGCCATCATAGCGCATGAGAAGATGTCTGCATTCGCCTATATCAGCATCTTGGAGGCCATGGGCAAGTTGGCAATAGCCCTCTTGATAGTGGTATCGCCTATTGACAAGTTGATTTTCTTTGCCATCCTCACGTGTGTCGTGGGGGTAATCGTTCGTTTCGCATACGGATATTACTGCCAGAAGCATTTTGCGGAATGTACCTACCACTTCCATTGGGACAAGGACATCCTTAAGCAGATGTTCGGTTTCGCAGGATGGAACTTCATCGGTGCAGCTTCTTCCGTATTGAGAGACCAGGGTGGCAACATCGTCATCAACCTCTTTCACGGTCCTGCCGTCAATGCCGCCCGTGGCATTGCCATGTCAGTAAATACCGCCGTTACAGGCTTCGTCACAAACTTCATGACGGCACTGAATCCGCAGATAACCAAGTCGTATGCATCTGGTGATCATGCATATATGATGACCTTGATATTCCAAGGGGCAAGACTCTCTTTCTATATGCTCCTGCTGCTTTCCTTGCCAATACTCGTGAATACGCATTACATCCTCGTGCTGTGGCTCAAACTCGTGCCGGAGCATGCGGTGTTGTTCGTACAACTAATGTTGATCTTCGCTATGGCGGAGTCCATCTCCAATCCCTTGGTGACGGCAATGCTTGCCACTGGACGCATCCGCAATTACCAGATAGTGGTCGGCGGACTACAAATGATGAACCTGCCCATATCGTATGTGTGCTTGCGCCTCGGTTGCATGCCTGAGTGCGTCCTGATTGTAGCCATCTGCATATCGCAGTGCTGCCTTGCAGCTCGCCTCTATATGCTACGAGGCATGATAGGCTTGTCGTCCATACGCTACATGAGGAACGTTTACTTCAACGTGTTAGCGGTAGCGGTACTTTCCGCCATACTCCCAAGCCTTTTGTCTATGTACCTGCAGGAGTCATTCCTGTCGTTCGTCGCCATATCCTTGGTGGCTGTGGCTTCCACTCTCGCCGTTGAGTTCTATATCGGCTGCAACAAGAAAGAACGGGAATTTGTCGTGGAAAAGGCAAAGGTGTTTATCCGTAAAATCAACAAGCGATGATAGAACGCAACTATTCCATTGACATATTGAAGTCCGTGTGCGCCATACTTGTTGTGGTTCTGCACACCAACTGCAAGTGGCACGACGCCGTCTTACCATTGACGAGGTGCGCTGTACCTTGCTTCCTCATGATTTCTGGCTTTCTTCTTTATTCGGAAGAGAATGGCATTGGCCGTGAACGTCTGTTGCGTAACATCAAGCACATCGTCCATACCATGTTGTGGTCTACTGCCTTGTTTGTCCTGGTAAAGGAAGCACAGAGCATCCATCATGGCACGTTGTACATTCCCTCATTAGGGCAATGGCTCAAGTTCTTTGTCTTCAACGATAATCCTTTCGGCTTCCATCTGTGGTATTTGGGAGCCTACCTGTATGTCTTGCTGATAATGCTTGCCGTTGATAAATATAATCTGTGGAGATTGTTGCTTTGGCTAACGCCGGTATTGCTCCTTGGCGACCTCGTGTTAGGCAAATACAGTCTGTTGTTGATTGGGCGCGAGTTCCCTTATATTTGTGTGCGCAACTTCCTCTTTGTCGGCATCCCATATTTCATGCTTGGCGTTTGGATTAAGATGTGCAAATATAAGTTGTTGTCTATCAATAAAATAGCATACGGGGGGGGTAATTCTCTTCTCTCTTACGTCAATCATTGAAAAGACTATTCTTTTGAAACTTGACATGTGTCCGACCCGTGATCACTATCTTAGCACGACATTACTCGCTTTTTGCCTGTTTATGTTTGTGCTGTCGTGCAAGAATATGAAGCCAAGTGTATTTTCAAGAGTCGGCGAACGAGACTCACTATACGTATACATCCTTCACCCTTTGTTCTTGATTGTGCTTCCATTCATAATTAAGAAGATGCCTAACATAGTAGGCGTTTGTTACGATTATACTGCTCCACTTGTTGTTCTCGTCATGACATTGGGGCTTATTGTAACAATAAGAAAAGTCAATTTGATAAGATGATAGAAATAAAAAATCCTGCAGACTGCTGTGGATGTACGGCTTGTGCAAGTATATGTGCACATGATGCCATAGCCATGAAGCCCGATGCGCTTGGCTTCCTTTATCCCGAGGTGGACAAGGGAAAATGCGTGGACTGTGGGTTGTGCGATAAGGTCTGCGCCTTCAACAATCACTATGACACGAGCTTGAACCTCGACAAACCGTCGGCTTATGCAGCTCGTCATAAGGACAAGAACGAGATAGAGACCAGCCGAAGCGGTGCGGCATTCATTGCCATCTCCGACTATATTCTGGAGCAAGGCGGCGTCGTCTATGGTGCAGGCTATGCCGACCACTTCCGTGTTGTCCACAAGCGAGCCACAAATAAGGAGGAACGCAACGAGTTTAAGGGAAGCAAATATGTGCAGAGCGATGTGACTGGCGTTTTCCGTCAAGTGAAGAAAGATTTACAAGACGGACTGACCGTATTGTTCTCCGGCACACCCTGCCAGACATCAGGGCTGCATTCATACGTAGGCAAGCGACTGAGAGAGAATCTTTTCTTGGTGGATATCGTTTGCCATGGCGTACCAAGTCCGTATATGTGGCGAGATTACATTGCATACTTGGAGAAGAAACAAGGTGCGCCCATCGTTTGGGTGAATTTCAGAGACAAGCAAGAGTATGGCTGGGCTGCCCACCATGAAACATTTAGGTTTAAGGGGGGGGGGGGCAAAATGAGCTTTACATTTTTATTTTACAAACATATCATGTTCCGCAAGTCATGCGGAAAGTGTCACTTCACCAACACCCATCGTCCAAGCGACATCACCATCGCCGATTTCTGGGGATGGGAGAAGACCGACCCGACGTTCAACGCCGACGACAAGGGCTGTTCGTTGGTATTGGTCAACACGGAAAAAGGACGCAAGCTATTCGATGCCGTCAGCGAAAGGCTCAACACCATCCCTGCCAACCTCGAAGATTGTATGCAGCCCAATCTACAACATCCGTCTGTTATCGACCCGCGGAGAGACCAGTTTGAAAGGGACTACGCCCAAAAGGGCTTCAAGTATGTATATTTCAAGTATGGTGAAGAGGGCTGGCGTTACAAGCTCGCTGTAAGGAGACAAAGAATTAAAAATATCATCAAGAAAATCATCAAGAAGATTATCGGAAGAAAATGAAAATAGGAATACTCACTTTTCATTGTGCATATAATTTTGGTGCAGTACTTCAATGTTATGCATTGTATTCAACTATAAAGTCATTAGGACACGATGTTGAAATAATTAATTATAGACCAGATTATTTGGCCACAAGAAGGCCTACATTTCATTGGTATACATTTATCAATAGAAGTCCATGGAGACTTATAGAACGAGTTAAAGGCATAAAGAAATCTAAAGCTCACTACCAAAAGTTTACTGAGTTTTGCAATCAAAATCTAATCCTTTCGCCCTTATGTACGTCGCAGGAGGAACTGAAAGGGGTATGCAACAAATATGATTGCGTGATTGTTGGCAGTGATCAAGTATGGTGTGAAAAGTATAATGGTCATGATGGTTCATGGTTCGGGGTGGATACACAAAATAAGCTGAAATGGATAGGATATGCCGTCAGCGCTGGACATACGCAATATGATTCTGTAACATTGAAGAAGCTGACAGGTCGATTTGAGGCAATTGGCGCACGGGAGTTAGACTTGTATAAGACACTTGGCTCCTGTTTGAATAGTAAAATTGCCCATGTTTTAGACCCAACTCTTTTAGCTCCAAGTAATATATGGGGGAAGTGGTCTTCTCCTATTTTGAGAGAGCCTTATATCTTAACTTATCAAGGTCGTGAGACTGACTATACATTTAGATTGGCTAAATCCATAGCAAAGCAATTGGGCATAAAAAAGATAATCCCTGTGGATTTCTATTCTAATGTTAAAGGTAATGGCTTTGAAACATACGTCTGTTCACCAAGTGAGTTTGTCGCTCTTGTAAAGAACGCGAGTTGTGTAGTAACGACTTCTTTTCATGGAACTGCTTTTTCTGTAATTTTAGGCACTCCATTCTATACAATAAGGTTAAATGATGGTGCAGATGGACGCTCTCAAGACCTTTTGGACAACATTCATCTTTCAGAGCGCATGGTGGATGTGAATTCTGATGTCGCCTTTAGCGAGTACGACACTGTTGCGGTACATAATGAATTAAGCAGACTGAAAGAACAATCATTGATCTTTCTAAAAAACTCATTACTATGAATATAGCATTATGCACAGATGATAATTATGCAAAGTATTGCATGACAGCTATTGTGTCCATATTGGAAAACAATCGAGATACAAAATGCCGTATTTATGTGATTATAGATTCGCTCAACGAGACAAATAGAAATTTATTTAAGTACTTGTCGGATTACTACAAGCAAGAAATACTGGTAACTGAAATACCATTAGATTCTTTCTCCAATCTGATAACCCGCTCTCGTTATCGCAAATCAATGTATTATAGATTCTTGCTTCCTGATATAATAGACGATGATAAAGTTCTATATTTGGATTGCGACATTATAAATAGAAAGCCACTTTCTGACTTTTATAATACAAAACTCAAAGATAAGGCTGCTGCGGTTATAGAGGATGCTCAAGGTGATGATGTAAGAATTCACAATCAGATTAGATATCTTGGTAAATATTTCAATAGTGGGGTTATGCTGATGAATCTTGACTATTGGAGAAAGAATCACGTAAAAGAGCAATTGGTAAATTTTGTAGAGAACAATCCGGGCCGTTGTGTCTATCCAGACCAAGATGCATTGAATATAGTTTTAGAAGATAAAGTTATATTTGTGCCATACACTTATAATTGCCAACAAGCTTGGTATCTTCCTCTTGAAAAAATCTATTTTTCTTATGATAAATGGAATAAAGTAAAGGAAGTTATTCACGACCCCGTTATAGTTCATTTTACGTTTGGAGATAAGCCATGGTTTAAAGAGTGTAGACATCCTTATAAAGAATGGTTTCTACAATATGCGTTTGCTCATAAGGAGTTAGAAATTAAAATTAGACACCTATATCCATTAAAGCAAAGGTTAAAAAGTAGGCTAAAACGACAGGTTAAGAAAATGTGGAAGCTGATATAGGAGACACTTTGTCCCAGTGACCCTTTAAAGACGAAATTTGAAATAAATTACCTATGGAAAATCCCAAAATAAGCATCATAGTGCCCGTCTATAATACTCCGAAGGACATGCTGGAGAAATGCGTTGCAAGTCTCATTTCGCAAATTGGCCCTTATGAGTATATTTTCGTAAACGATGGTTCTACTGCCAGTTACATTCACACAATCCTTTCTGAAGCAGAGAATACTGATAGCAGAATCAGATATATAAAGAAGGAGAACGGAGGCGTTTCTGCTGCAAGAAACGACGGTATGAAGCTTGCACAAGGCAAATACTTGATGTTTGTTGATGCAGATGACTTCCTCTTCGAGGGAGCCTTAGATTATGCCTATAAAAAAGTGGAGGCATTAAATGCGGATGCCATTTTGTTTGGCAATAACCATAAGGAGGATATTGTAGGTTCTGTAGACAAAACCCTTACAGAAGCAGAGAAAGATATCCTTAAAAAAGAGGTAATTGCTTTCAATAACGTCTACTTTGAGAAGCTGGGGGTAAACATAGATGCTCCTTGGGCTAAGATTTTTAGAAAGAGTATAATAGACGACAATTCTATTATTTACCCGACAGACATTCACCGTTCTGAAGATGCCATTTTTGACTTGGTGTTCTACGAGCATTCTAAGACAATAGCTGTTGACAATAAAACCATATATAGCTATGAGGTAAATCCAACCTCCATCTGCCATACATGCGGTTTAAGGGAGGCCAAGATGTTACCCAATATCATAGAGCACGAATACCATTTCATTAATCAGTACCATAGGGGAAGTGATGACTATCTGGACGCATTGGCATATAGAACGTTCAAGGGAGTGATGGGAGCTGCCAGTATATGCCTATTCGATAATTCAGCCACGAATAAATCTGAATTTACAACTTTGCTGAATGAAAGACGTGTAAAGATGTTTATGGCTCGCTGCCCCTATCACATATGTGATAGTAGGATTGAACGATTTAAGTTGTTTCTCTACAAGTACAACCTGATTGCCGTATCTTCTATACTCCACAGATTAAAGGAAATCATTAGACCTATAGCTAAAATGTATAGGGGGGGGGGTAAATAAACCTCATTGTCAATACGTTAAGCTGACTGCCGTTGCCGCTCAGACAGAAAGGAGGGCGGCATGA
>CAVEVQ010000016.1:0-53592 GCA_963619325.1 Bacteroidaceae bacterium
GCATCAGCGACGAGGATGTTGTGTGGAAAAGTACTGACCCTAGTGTTGCGAAGGTAGATGGAAACGGAAAAGTAACCGCCATTGGGGAGGGTTATGTTTCTATATCTGCTAAGATTGATGGGGTGAAGGGAAGTGTAACCCTCCGTGTCTATGATAAAGAGAAAGAAATTACGGAAATAACCTTGCCTAGCAGTCTTACAATGCTTCGAAAGGAAGAAAAAGAACTGGAAATCAGCGTAAATAGCGGAGCATCGTTGTGCGACCTTAACGTTGCATCAACGGATGAGAATATCTGTTGCGTGGTCAAAGATGAGAGTTCCTGCTCCTATACGGTGAAGAGTGTCAATTGTGGTACTGCCAAAATAACGGCGTCGTATATTTGTTTTGATGGCACGGAGGTCTCGCAAACGTGTGATGTCGTAGTGGAGAAGGTTGACCCTACGGGAATGAAGTGGGGATACCGAGATGGTTCGGATGGAACTGTGGATGATTATATTTCTTCTTCGTTCGAAGTGTTCTTGAAAGAGGTGAATAATGTAGAATACACTTGGGTTAATGCAGGTCTTTCTTTTGTTCCTATAGGTGCGGATGTTGATTTGTCTGATGTGGTTTGCTCGTCGTCCAATCCGAGTGTCGCTTCAATTCAACTTGCTGAAGATGACAATGGAAAGTACTTTAAGATAGAACGTAAAGGGGTCGGAACAGCAGTGCTTACCGCTACATATAACGGATTGACTGCATCTCACACGATGAAGTTTGAGCCGAAAGTATCTTTGACTTGGAATACGGAGGGTGAATCGTACTATAGCTCTAGGCCGCCTTATTATCTTTATCTCCAAGCGGTTGAGAATACGAGTTATCAAAGTTTGGATCAAAGTGTTTGCTCTGGGGATGAATATTATTATGCGAAGTTTCCTGTAGGTGGGTATGTGGAAGTTCGTACAAATGGATTGGGTTTAATGGCCAATAATCGGGTTTTAGCGGAAAGTACGATTTCAAATCTTAATCCAAGTGTCGCAAAGTATGAATTTGTAGAGTCTGATAATTATGACGATAATAGAATTAGAATAACAGGATTGAAAGCTGGTACCATGGTGTTGAGTCTTGTTTTTCAGAGCGATTTTGGTTATTCTTTGACAATGAAGTACAAAGTGATTGTAGAGTAGAATAAAGAAAATCCGCAATGCCTATGTCGGGCTTTGCGGATCTTTATTTTGAACTCTTGATGGACAAATATAGGTAGATAAAGTGTATTATGCTATCAATGCTTTTCTGCCTTTTGTTAAAAAGTCATACAAACTAAGAAGGTACACACCTTTGTCGTTGTATTTTGAGTGCCTTTGGTCTCCAACTATGATGATTTTTCGAAAACAGTCTGGTACGTTGATTAACGAAGCCTCCTCTTGCAATAACTTTTCATGGTCTGGAAGTGAGTAGGCGGATTGAATGTAAAGTCGCTCGTCTGCTTTGTTTATGACAAAATCTATTTCAAGATTGCTTCGGACTGACTTTCCTCTGTCATCGTTTCGATATACGTCTACCTGACCAATATCTACACTGTAGCCCCAACGGCGCAGCTCGTTGTAGATGACATTCTCCATGGCATGCGTGAACTCAATCTGTCGAAAATCCAAAATCACATTACGAATGCCAGTATCTTCAAAATAGTATTTTGTTTCTGTCCCAATGTATTTTCTGCCTTTTACATTGTATCGCAATGCCTCATTGATTATAAAGGAATCTTGTAAATATTCAATATACTTGCTGATGGTAGCGTTGCTAATGTCTTTTCTTTTGACAGAACGAAATGTATTGGATATTCTTTGCGTGTTGATGCTACTTCCCATCGCTGAAGCTAATACTTTTAGTAACTCTTTCATTCCTTCAGTGTTTCGGAGCTTATTGCGCTGCAAAACGTCTCGGAGGTACACGGACTCATACACATTGCGAAGATACTGTTGCTTTTCTTCCTCCGATTCTAACAATGCAACGCCAGGTAATCCTCCGTAAATATAATAGGTCTCTAATGCTTGTGTGAAATCTCCTCCTATGTTTTGATAGTATTCTGAAAAACTCAAAGGTTGTATGTGTATTCCCCATCCTCTTCCACGAAATTCTGTTATGATGTCCTTTGACAAAAATTTTGCATTAGATCCTGTAACGTAAACCTCTGCGTTACTGATGTGTAGATAGGAATTCAGCACGTCCTCAAATTCGTCCACCATCTGTACTTCATCTAACAGAATGTAATATTTCTCTTTGTCTGTCATTAACCCATCAATATGCTTGAGTAGTGCATCAGGGTCTCTTAATTCACGATTTCGTCTGTCTTCTAAATTTACTTCTATGATATGGTCTGCCGCAACACCATTGTTGATTAGGTGTTGTTTGAAAAGCGTGAACAAAAGAAAGGATTTGCCGCAACGTCTTATCCCCGTTATTATCTTTATCATCCCATTGCCATTGGCTGAGATGAGCTTGTCAATGTACTCTTTACGATTAAATAACATCTCTTTATTTTTCAGATTTTTGTGGAATTCGTCAGATTTCTTTTGTAAAGGTAGCTTTTTGCTGTTTCTGCTACAAGTTTTTTTTGGAAAAAAGGTTTTTTCGTCTTTTTCATAATAGGAGTGATTAAAAAAGGTTGACACTTTTTCAAATTGGATGTTTCGTCAATGATTGGTTACCTGCTAAAAAAAATAGGGGTTAGCCCTCTTCCGAAGCCTAACCCCTAATGTTTAATTTTGCTTTTCTACTTTATTTCGAAGATACCCCAAATGAGAGAGCCAAGTTGCCACCAAGGTACGTGCCAGAAACAGTCAATAAAGCTGTGTCTGTACTCTTTGTGTAGATGTCTGAAGATTCGCTCTTTGTGAACCCCGCTGCAACGAGTTTCTCGTAGTAGTTTGAACCTACAGACGACTCGCACTTATAGTCTGTGAGGGCTACTGTTTCAAGACCAGAGAAAGAGGTGTAGGTTACATTGTCAACTTCGCCATCAAACTCTGGAAACACAGCCAAGAACGGATGTTCTTTGACTAATGATGCCCAAGTCTGTGTCGTTACTTGACTGCTAGACTCGCCTGAACCTGTGGTCTCATCGTCGTCATCTCCACATCCACTGCATAATCCTAATGCAGCGACGCACATGAATGTTAAAAAAAATTTCTTCATTATTTAATTATTTATTGTTAGAAAAATTCTCATTCGCTATACTTTTCTTCTCCTTGGATCTTTTGATAAGGAAGAATGTGAGTGCAATGCCACACAGCAATAAGATAATGGCTAAAACTGGTCTGTAGAAAATCCATGCTAAAGCAATGATTATTAACGACCAAATGCCAGCCAATAGTCCGCACACGATGTTCACACCTACGTTGGCAATGTTCGCCAGAAATGGAACAACCTTGAGCAAGGTAACCAAGATTCCGAACAGACCCTTAAAGCCAAAGAATACTAAGATAACGCCAATGACTCTGAAAATCCATGCCATGGCAGTGTTGGCAGACTCTTCTTGCTGAAACGACTCTTGAAGGGTCGACGTTCCCGTTGTCAATCCTCCTACGGTGTAGCCGTTCTTCTCTGTGTGGATGCAAAAGGTATTGCCCTTCACATCTGCCCATACGGTCACCATCTGAGGCTGGCGCGAAATGCGGAACGTGATCTTCACGTCTCCTACTCTCGGATTATTTGGGTCTTGTCCTAAATAAACGACATTGCCATCAACGGTCACATATTTATACTCTGTTTCCTCTTTTTTGATAGTCGGTCTGTCAACTTCCGAAACCGAAATGTTGCTTGAGTCTGCTATGCTTGAGTCTGCTATGCTATTGTCTGTGGTATCATTGATTGTTGTGTTCTCGGTTACCTCTTTCCCTTCCTCTTGTATTCCTTGTTGTTTCAAACATTTCTCCACGGATTTTTCAAACTCGTCCATCTTGTCTTCTGAAAGGTTCACATTGTAGGCCTCGCTTCCTCCAATCTGCGCGATGAAATTTTGTGGCAGCTGATAGGCTCCGAAAGATGCGTTCTGTGCAATCAAATCTTTGCTTTCAATTCTTGCCAGCACGAAGTTGTTATGTCCTGCTTCCTTGAACTTGTCCGATTGGACAGGAGAGTCGGTCCACCCTTTTTCATAGTAATAGGTTGTGGTGGTCGTTTCAGAACCTCCAAGATGTTCTTCTGTCTTTTTCTCTGTTTTTTCAATCCACTGGTAATATTCAACGTCTCGGCTGATTTTGAATGCGTTCTCGTTGATGCCGAAAAGTCCGTCGGAAAGGATCTCTTCCGTTCTCGCCTCGCCTGAAGCATGGATCATCTTTCCATTGTATTCAGCATTGACGGTCGAAATGTCTGCCACTTCTATCGTCTGCTCCAATGCACCTTCGTTCGCATCTCTCTGCTTCACTGCTCGTCCCTCGTTCCACCATAGCAGGCAAGTTCCGAGTACAATCATTATCAACCCCGTTAAAATACCCTTGAATGAGTTCCCAAGTCGTGTCCCATAACCAGTTGTGGTTGTCTCTTGATACGCCATAAATTTTTCTGTTTTTCAAATTAATACTTTACTTGTCAAAGATACCGATTCTATGTGTTTTTAATTCTATTTTTCGATGATTTTCTTATTATATCTAATTTTTATTTGTTTGCAGATTCATCCCATAGTCTGTCTAATGTCGCCTCCTCTTCTATGCTCAACAACATTCCTTTAGACAGTTTGTCCCATTCAATGCTTGGTAACTCTTTCTGCAATACCTTCAACGGGATTTTGGGCGTTTCTTCGGGAGGCACAGCCTCGTAACAGTCAATGTCGACATAGTGTGCTATCTCTCCTGTTTTCTCATCTTTTACCTCGAAGGGTTCTGATGTGAACATTCCCCGGAAAATGATACCTGTGTTTCCCTCGTCCACACGCATCATATAGAAATAGTCAAACTCGTTAGCATCTTCCCATTCTGTCAATTCCCAATTGTAACAAAATCCCCCGGGAAAACGCTTTAAAGCGTTGGAATAGTGTTCTGTTTTGAAATCATCGGTGCTTGGATTCCAACAGAGTAGGTAGGTCTTATTATCTCTCTCTTGATAATCGAAATCAGATAATTTTTCGTTCTTCTTCGTCTTTTTCATTTCCATCTTTTTCATTTTTTATTCTACAAATATACTTTTTATTTTTGGAACGAAAGTGTGTATACACAATTCTCTAAAAATTGAAATATATAAGTATTTGAATGATAAGACTATACGATAAAACGACAAAGAATTTTTAATATTTTACAAAAAAAGACGTTTGATTGTTTGGTGTTTGTTCGTGGAAGTGCTAAATTTGCAATCGCAAACTTGATGGTGGGAATAGCTCAGTTGGTTAGAGTATCAGATTGTGGTCCTGAGGGTCGTGGGTTCGATCCCCATTTCCCACCCAAAGAAAGGCAGAAAGCCACACCGCTTAGGTGTGGCTTTTTTATTGTTTGAAAATAAAATCAGAGTCGATGAAAAGAAATATATCACCATGGTCATGGATTCCTACGCTTTATTTTGCGGAGGGTATTCCGTACGTCATTGCGGCTACTTCGTTTGCGGTGATTATGTATCATAATTTGGGTGTGTCAAACACAGAAACGGCTTTCTACACAAGTTGGCTCTATCTCCCTTGGGTGATAAAACCATTTTGGAGTCCGTTTGTCGATGCTATGAAGACGAAGCGTTGGTGGATTCTATCTATGCAACTACTGATTGGCGCTGGCTTGGCAGGAGTGGCTTTTTGTATTCCGACAACCCATTTTCTTCAATCCACGCTTTGCCTGCTTTGGTTGGTGGCGTTCAGTTCGGCTACGCATGATATCTCGGCGGATGGTTTCTATATGCTGGGATTGAATGAGAAAGAACAATCTTTTTTTGTGGGGATCCGTAGTACTTTCTACCGTATCTCGATGATTGTGGGACAGGGCGCTTTGGTTTGGCTTGCAGGACATTGGGAAAAATCATTAGGTAGCGTTTCTCGTGCTTGGAGTTGCACACTTTTAGTGGCTGCTGCGCTATTCATTTGTTTCTTTTGTTACCATTTCTTCGTGCTTCCTCATCCCGCTAAGGATGCTCATGCTCGTGGGGGAAATGCGGTTAAGACTTTCTTTGCTTCCTTCAAGACTTTCTTTCAAAAAAAGAACATTGTTCTTGCTTTGCTCTTCATCTTGCTTTACCGTTTGGGAGAGTCGCAGTTGGTTAAAATTGCTTCCCCTTTCTTGATGGATGGTGTGGAGAACGGCGGTTTGGGTATGAGTACGCAGTCTGTTGGCATCGTCTATGGTACCGTGGGTGTGTTGGCGTTAACTTTTGGGGGAATCCTTGGTGGTATTGTGGTCGCAGAGGGTGGATTGAAAAAATGGCTTTGGCCAATGGTGATAGCGATGAATGTGCCTAATATTGTCTATGTCTATATGGCTTTTATGCAAGTCAGCAACTTTTATGTGGTGAGTTTGCTGGTGGCGATTGAACAGTTTGGCTATGGCTTCGGATTCACCGCGTTTATGCTGTATCTGATAACGATCTCTAAAGGTGAATTCTCGACATCTCACTATGCGATCTGTACGGGATTCATGGCTTTGGGTATGATGCTGCCTGGCATGTTCGCGGGGTGGATTCAGGAAAAAATCGGCTACGACTGGTTCTTCGTGTGGGTTTGTGTCTGTACGTTGCCAGGCATCTTTTTGACTCCGTTGATAAAAAAGTCATTGTTTCAGGAAATGAATGAGATAGACGTTAAAAGTAAGTAAAAACTGTAAGAGTATGGAAGGCGTTTTGTATTTGATACCTAATACGTTAGGCGATAGCGCAATCGATCGGGTGTTACCTTCCTATAATGTAGAGGTAATCCGTGAAATAAAGAATTTCATTGTTGAGGATGTGCGTACGACACGTCGTTTTTTAAAGAGGGTAGACTCGAACATCAATATTGATGAATTGCAGTTTTTCACGTTGAATGGACATACGAAACATGAAGAAATCTATTCTTATTTAGAGCCTTTAAAGAAAGGTATGGATATGGGGATTATCTCGGAGGCGGGTTGTCCCGCTATTGCCGACCCGGGTGCGGAGGTCGTTCGTATCGCTCAAGAACGTGGTTATCATGTCGTTCCTTTGGTTGGCCCGTCTTCTATACTTTTGGGATTAATGGCTTCTGGATTCAATGGTCAGAGTTTTGCTTTTGTGGGCTACCTTCCCATTAAAGACAATGAAAGGATATTGAGAATCAAACAGTTGGAGAAACGAGCGCATGTGGAGAGGCAATCGCAAATCTTTATTGAAACTCCTTATCGAAATGAGAAAATGTTCTCGGATATCCTTTCTTCCTGTAGTGCTGAGACGAAACTTTGCATCGCTTGCGACATTACTCTCCCAACGGAGTACATAAAAACAAAAACCGTCGCTGAATGGAAAAAATCCAAACACGACGATCTCAGCAAACGACCTTGTATTTTTATCTTGTACTAAGAAAAACTTGATGGGACACCAATTCTAATTAAACAATTTGTCTAATTTGTGGAATGAAGAGGACAAACAAAAAACAATAACGTCGTCTCCTGCCTGTATCTGCGTGTGTCCGTTGGCGATGAAGCCCTTCCCATCTCTGACGACGCCTCCGATGAAGATGTCTTTCGGGAATTTCACTTCCATAATCTTGGCTTGCGTGATTGGAGAACCTTCCTTGGGTGTCAACTCCACGACCTCTGCGTCTACGTGGGTGAGGCATTTCACGTTATGCACATCGGCATCGAGTGTGTACTGGTAGATGTAGCTGGCCGCCAACATTTTCTTGTTGATAATCGTTCCGATATCGAGACTCTCTGCTAACTGGATATAGTCGATATTCTCCACTTCTGCGATAGTCTTTCTTAGCCCGAAACGCTTAGCCGCTATACATGCCAGAATGTTTGCTTCCGAATTGTCTGTCAATGCTACGAAGGCATCCATATCTTGAATATTCTCTTCTTGCAGCATATCCAGATTGCTGGCGTCTCCGTTGACAATCATTGCGTTGTCGACTTTCTCAATCAGATTGTTGATTTTTGCTTTGTTGCGTTCCATGATTTTCACGTCCATGTCTTCTGGAAGAGACTGCACCGTTTTAATGGTGATGTTCCCTCCGCCCATGAACATAATGTCTTTCACATTGATGACCTCTTTGCCTGCTTGGTCCCGCACGTTTGTGACATAGTCTTTTGTCGTTATGAAATAGACAATGTCGTTCGCTTTGATTTCGTCTGCTCCTTTTGGAATGATGGTCTCCGAATTTCGTTGGATGGCAACGATACGGTAAAACTCGCTGTTGGTCAAATCCATCAGCCGTTGGTCGACAATGGGAGCGTTGGCTCTCACTTTCATTCCAATCAATGTCAGCGCACCGTTAGAGAACTCCATCCACTGACGTACCCAATTCATCTTGATTGACGATACAATCTCTTTGGCAGCGAGCAACTCCGGATAGATCAGGGCATCGATTCCTAAACGCTTGAAGAAGTCTTGATTCTCGGGAAGCAGATATTCATAGTTGTTGATCCGCGCAAGTACTTTCCTCGCTCCCATGTTGTGGGCTAAAATACATGCGGTGATGTTCTGACTTTCAATGGGCGTAACTCCGATGAAGAGGTCGGCGTTGTTGGTTTCCGCTTCTCTCAAATCGTTGATGGAGGTAGGCGATCCCTCTACTACGAGAAGATCATACATCTGCTCTAAACGGTTTAGCTTCTCCCTATCTTCATCAATCAAAATGATGTCGTGGTTCTCGTTTGAAAGCCTTTTGGCAAGGTGGGTGCCGACTTCTCCGGCACCCGCAATTACAATTTTCATTCTCTCTTTTTTATGCTATAGAATCATGCCTCAGAACAATGTCGTTTTAAGGATGAACGTATGTGCCGATGTTTTCTCCATTGACCACTTTCTTCAAATTGCCTTTTTGATCCATATTGAAGACGACGATAGGGAGTTTGTTGTCGCGACACATCACTGTTGCGGAAAGATCCATCACTTTGAGGTCTTTCTGCAAAATCTCGTCGTAAGAGATTTCGTCATATTTTGTCGCTGTTGGGTCTTTCTCTGGGTCTGCGGTGTAGATGCCGTCAACGCGCGTTCCCTTGAACATGGCATCAGCCTCAATCTCGATTCCGCGGAGTGAAGAACCTGTGTCTGTCGTGAAGTAAGGGTTGCCCGTACCTGCGGCGAAGATGGTGATGTACCCTTGTTTAAGCAACTTGACTGCCTTGTCTTTCGTATAGAACTCCCCGATTGGTTCCATGCGAATGGCTGTTAGCAACTTGACGGGAACTCCGATGGATGAGAGAGCCGAATTGAGCGCCAACGCATTTATGACCGTCGCCAGCATACCCATTTGGTCGCCCTTCACACGGTCAAATCCTTTCTTTGAACCACTCAATCCGCGGAATATATTCCCTCCTCCAATTACAATTCCAATCTGTAGTCCTGTTGAGTGTATCTCTTTTATCTGTTCTGCATATTCCATCAGTCGGTTCTCGTCAATGCCATAACCTTTCTCTCCCATTAATGATTCACCGCTGAGTTTCAATAAAATACGTTTGAATTTCATATCATAGATTTTTATACGTTGTAGATATTTACGTTATTACAAAACTATAAAAACTAAGCCGAAAAAATTACAAAAACAAATTAAATAGGGTTGGAAGAATAAAAATATTGCCTTACCTTTGAAC
Organism: Bacteroidaceae bacterium; assembly: GCA_963619325.1. GTDB lineage: Bacteria > Bacteroidota > Bacteroidia > Bacteroidales > Paludibacteraceae > UBA1181. The sequence goes on from CAVEVQ010000016.1 coordinate 9,720, forward strand.
TAACGGAAAAGAGTTTCTGACGATTGATGCTTGAAAAACGGATAATGCAAAATATCCCTAAATGTTTTTTTAGATTATATAATTCACGTTATATAGGGAATTGTCGCACCGTCTCCGAAGATCGTTAAACTTACATTTATAAAATTTTTTTTATGGGTGTCCCTTGTCTGTCCAATGGCGGGCCACAATTTTAAGGTTTCTTAGCCTTAAAGTTTACATTTCGGTGTAACGGGTGGATTACAAAGGCTGATACACACTCAATTCTTACATTACGGAGTTTTAACTTGAACTGCAAGCGGTGCGACATCTTATAAGAGAAGGGGGCTTTCTACTGAAAGCCCCCTTCTCTTTTTGTATTTTATGATTCTTTATCGTTTCACACCTAAATTGGCGTATGTGTCGTGTAGTGCTTGCTGATTGTCTGTGATAATCAACAACTTGTCTCCGACGTTGAGGCTTGTCTTTCCTGTCGGAACAAAGTATTTATTGTTCCTTTTCACCATTACCACTAATGTCTTGTCGGGTAATGAAAGGTTCATCAGATAGGGCCCTTTGGCGAGCGACTGCTCGTTGAGGGTGATTTCTGAAGTTACGGATTTGATTTCGTCTGCAAATTCAACGTCAAAGTCTTCTAATGCTTTATCTTCTTGTACCGTTTTGTCCTCCAAGTCAAGCCAACGTGCAACAATCGGTAGCGTCGTTCCTTGTAACAGTAGAGAAACTAACGTGCAGAAGAACACAATGTTGAATATCGTTCTCGCTTCAGGAACGTCCGCCGCCAACGGCATAATAGCGAAAATGATAGGCACCGCTCCTCTGAGTCCGCACCAAGAGATGAAAATCTTTTCTTTATAACCTACTCCGTCTTTCTTGCGGAATGGCAAAAGACTGAGAAACACACTTAAAGGTCGGGTTACGAAAATCATAATGGCACTGATGACAAGTCCTGGGACAATGATCGGAATCAACTCGTGCGGGTTTACTAAGAGTCCGAGCGTCAGGAACATCAGCAACTGGAACAACCATGTGAGTCCCTCTAAGAAATTGAGAGACGACCGTTTGTGTACAAATGAGGAATTTCCCAAAACGAGACCTCCAATGTAAACAGCCAAGTAGCCATTCCCTTGTATGAAATATGTAATAGAGAAAATCAGCGTTGAGAATGTGAATACCAGAATGGGATAGAGCGACGTGTTGTCTATGTTGATTTTATTGATGGCAAGGATGGACAGTTTGCCTAAAACGAAACCAGCGGCGGCTCCAACTACTAATTGGATAATCAATGTGAGGATCGCAGCTCCGTAATCGGGAGTGGCAGACTGCATTTTTATGATTTCAATAAAGGTGATGACAAGAACATACGCCATTGGGTCGTTACTTCCAGACTCCAGCTCCAACATGGGACGAAGGTTGTTTTTCAGATGTAACCCCTTTGAACGAAGAATGGAAAAGACAGAGGCGGAATCCGTTGACGACATGGTGGAAGAGAGCAGAAGTGCGGTAATCAGACCCATCGCTGTACTTTTGAATAAAGAGCCGAAAATCAAATAGACCAACAATCCTGTGAGGGCGGAAGTGAGCAAAACACCGATGGTAGCCAACAAGATACCTTGCACCATTACAGGCTTGATCTCATTGATACGAGTAGACAAACCACCAGAATACAAAATAACGCAAAGGGCGACAGTTCCAATGGTTTGCGCTGTGGAGGTGTCCTCAAAGTGGATGCCTAATCCATCACTCCCACATAACATTCCAATGATGAGAAACAACAGCAAAGCGGGTGTCCCTAATCTTGAACTAATCTTTCCAGCACATATACTCAAAAGAAAAAGTACTGATAAACCTAATAAAATCGCCTCTATTTGCATAATGTAGTCTTTAATGGGTTATATAATTCGTTATAAAGCAAAAATATGAAAAAATGACGTTCTAAAAAAGTAGAATGTTACGTGATAGTTGTTAAAAATTGTTGTAAAAGGTGTATTTTTGTCAAGAACTAAATTTGGACAGATTATGAATAGAATAGGTAGATTTTTCAGCAAATGTATAGTGATATGTTCTGCCATGGTGATGGCAACGTCTTGTGATGAGGATACTCTCTCTTCAATTTTAGGAGATGGCGACACCGTATCGGCGTTGAAAGAGGCATTGACAATCGGTGCGAAGACCGCTGCCACCAATTTGGGTGTGAAAGATGGTTACTTGGCGGATGCCGCTGTGAAGATTGGTTTGCCAGATGAGATTCAGACGATAGCTGAATTGATGCAGACAGAGGCTGGCAAGACCTTTTTGACAGCGGTTGGGGCTAATAGCATGCAACCGGATAGCCTTATCGTCGCCATGAATAGAGCTGCAGAAAAGGCAGCTCCTGAGAGCGCGGAAATCTTTGCCAATGCGATCACCAGTATGACTATTTCCGATGGGGAGAACATCTTGTTTGGTGCTAATAATGCCGCTACTGAATATTTGCACGAGAAGACTTACAGCGGGTTGCAGACTACTTTCGGAAATGTCGTAACTTCCACGTTTTCGCAGGTGCAAGTGAGTGGCAAAAACCTGAACGATTTCTGGAGCAGCTTCTCTTCCGAGTATAATAACATAGTTTCTTATAAGAGTGATACAAAAGGTAAACTCGCAATGATCGCTTTGAAAGCAGGTTTGACCGCCTCTGGAAATTCTGGCTTGTATGATAAGATTGATGCCCTTGAATCCGTCAACACTAATTTGGGAGAATATGTTACGGGCAAGGCTTTGGACGGACTTTTCTTGAAGGTGGCAGACAAAGAGGCGGACATCCGAACGAATGCAGCATCTCGTACGTCAGAGCTCTTGAAGAAGGTTTTCGGCCGATTAGACAACTAATTCACGTTTTTTAACATACTTGTAGAAAAACTTTGTACTTTTGCGAGAGTTTTTACACCTAAACAAGAATAGAAATAAAGGATGAAGAACATAGTCTCTGAGTACGACGGTATAGAAACAATTTCGTCTGTTTGGCATGTGTTGACAGAGGAACAGTTGTATTATTTAAACAGACACTGTATCGTGCGAAGATTTAAGAAAAACGAACTGGTTTATAGCGAAGGCGAAGAATCTACGCATGTAGTGTGTGTGGCAAAAGGGAAATTGAAGATTTACCGAAAAGGTGCAGGCGGTCGTAGTCAGATCGTTCGTGTGGTGAAGCCCGGAGAAATGTGTGCCTATCGTGCTATGTTCGCAGGTGAACCTTTCGTAACCAACGCAAGTGCTATTGAGGCATCCGAACTCTATATGATTTCGCAGGATGTGATTAAAACGCTTTTGTCTCAGAATTTTGATCTGGCTTGGTATTTCATTTCTAAACTTTCATTCGATTTGGGTGTGGCAGACAAACGCTCAGTTTCTTTGACTCAGAAGCATGTAAAGGGTCGTTTGGCGGAGTCTCTTATCTTCTTACGCGACAATTTCGGTTTTGAGGAAGATGGTAAGACTTTGGCGGCCAACCTCTCTCGTGAAGACATCGCCAATCTATCCAACATGACTACTTCTAACGCTATCCGCACTCTCTCTTGGATGGCGAAAGAGAACATAGTTGAGGTAGATGGACGCAAAATAAAATTTGTTGACGAGGAATATCTAACGTTCCTTAGCAAAAACGGATAGGGACGAGGAGTCTCAATGACTTGATTGAGAGAGAGGGTAACGACTGGTAATGGTGATAAAAATCCTATTGATTTAGGTAGTGAAATATGACTTTAGGAATTATAGGTTTGGGTCTGATTGGCGGTTCAATGGCAATAGACCTTCGTAGAAATAAATTCGCAGACCGAATTATCGGTAGCGATAATTCAGAACTCAATGCGGTAACAGCTCAACGTATCGGTTTGGTGGATGCTGTGATGTCTGTGGATGATTTGATAAAGCAGAGTGATTTGATTCTTTTGGCGGTTCCTGTTAGTGCCGCCCTCCGAATGTTGTCCGACATCTTAGATAAGATAAACGACAATCAAGTGGTGGTCGACACTTGTTCTACTAAAGAGAAATTGAACGATTCGGTTCATTATCATCCGAAACGGAAAAACTATGTGGCATCGCACCCTATGGCAGGAACAGAGTTTAATGGTCCTTGGGCCGCAATCCCTAATTTGTTCGCAGGTCGTGCCGGTGTCATCTGTAATGCGGAGGATTCAGATTACAAGGCGGTTGAATTGGTTCGTAAGATGTATGATTGCTTGAACATGCGTATTATCTATATGCGTGCGGCTCATCACGATGTGCATACAGCTTACGTTTCTCATATTTCTCACGTTGTGTCGTTTGCTTTGGCACTGACAGTTTTGGATAAGGAGAAAAACGAGAAGAACATCTTCGACTTGGCTTCTGGTGGTTTCACTTCAACAGCGCGTTTGGCCAAGAGTAACGCCGATATGTGGGCGCCTATCTTTTTGCAGAACAAAGAAAACGTTTTGTCTGTCTTAGACGCTTATATGGACAAGTTGAACGCTTTCAAATCGGCTATCCAAAACAACGATGAGGGCGCACTTCGTAAACTCATCGATGATGCCAATCGTATCAAGCGTATCCTCCGATAGTAATCAATCTCATTTTTATAAAAAAATAAAAGGCGACAGAGTCCATCTGTCGCCTTTACTCGTTTTGTCTTGGTTTTTTATTTCACAATGAACGAGAGGGTCTCTTTGCCATTGGCTGTCTTTACAACTGCGAAATAATTTCCTGCGGCAAGACTCTCTATGTTGAGGCTCACCTGGTTTCCTTTCTCCATATTGTAGAGGAGTGCAACTCCCTGTGCGTTGAAAATTTCAGTGGATTGAATTCCTTTTGTCGCACTGATTGTGATAATGTTCTCGGCAGGGTTAGGGTAGAGCGCGATCGTCGTATTCTCTGCCGCATTGTCTTCAACGTCTGTTGTGCCGTTTGCAAGGACGATTGCCATGATTGAGTAAGCAGGCACCTCAAATTCTGAAATCTCATTATTGGCAATTGAAACACTTCCAGAGGTCAGCGCATTTTCTGTATGTGATTTGAATGTTTGGTCATCTCCTAATCCTGAAAGTGTGTAGGTCGTGTAGCTTCCATCCTTGAAATTTGAATTGGCGATGGAAATCTTTGGAGAGAACGCAGTCGAAGGGTCTCGGTTCACCAAAACAATTGTCATTGAGTCTTTTGCCTCGTTGACTGATGTGTAGGCGGATAATAAAGAATCGTTGGCGGAGACTGAACTTACATTAATCCCCTTTGCGTATGAAGAGTAGAGATGGACTACTTCCCACATGCTGGTGTTCCATGTCCATGGACAGAAATACTCCATTCCATGCTTTGCTCCCTCTCCGATGACTGACGCATAGGAAAGAGCCTTTACCATCTCCGGTGCGTTTGTATTGACATTGTACTCTCCGATTGCAAATGTAATTCCGTGTCCCTCGCCAAAATATTGGTCTAACCACGCTTGGCAACGCTCGAAGATGTATTCCTTCTTTTGACTCTCATCCCAACCGCCATTGATGGTCTTAACGCCGTTGGCTCCTGGATAAATGTAATTTTTGTCATATAGGAACCGGTGTGTCTGAAGAATGTCGGATGCCTTTGTCTCTCCGGGGTAGAAGTGAAGGTCAAACACGTCGATCATCTTCACTCCACTCTTCTTTTCCTCTTCAGCACAGCGCATGATGAAATACTCTAAGAAGTTGTATTGCTTGCCATTGTAGTGAGGTTGTGCCCCGCAACCGTAATACATAGTCCACTCGCTGGCGGCGTTGGGTCCACACAATTTGATGTTCGGATTTTTCTTGCGAGCCGCTTTAGCCACTGCAAAGTAGCTTTGCATCATTTGCTCGTAGAAATCGTCTGTGTAGGGATTGGGCGCGAGGTCGCTATGTGTTCCTCCCCAAATTTCCATCTCGTTGTCCATGTTCCAATATTGGAATTGACTCATGTCAAGATGGAGGTCGTTTTCCCAGTAGTTGAGAATCTCGGTAGTAGAGTCCGCTGGCCAATCAACCATGAAAAGGTTGACATCGCCTAAACTGGCAACGCTTCCGTCTGAGTTGAATGTGCCGCCGCCACACATTTTCTTAGAACATCCGTCCCACCACTGAGATTGGTTGTATTCCCAATCGTTGAAGTTGTAGGCATCCGTAAAAGGTACTTTGCCGAGCAACTGAAATCCAAAAACACCTTGCACGTTAGGAAGTTTCTGCTGCACATTTTGTGCAATCTGGTCCCAATCGATAGAATACACGTTGTTATACCAGTCGGGGTGGCAAGTGAGTTTTTTACGGAAATTGTACTTGGTAAGGTTGTTGCCGTTGTTCAGACGCTCTAACTTCACCCCCGATTCCTTGATGTAGTTATACTCGTCATCATTCTGCGGAACTCCATTTCTACCGTATATGTAAGGTGAAATGGCTTTGTTGTCGACTTTCGTATCAATATTAATGCTGACGCTCGTTCCTGCGTATGATTGCGCAGAAAAAGAAAGTGCTAACGCACTAAGAAATAAGTAATGTTTCTTCATGGAAAATATATTAGATTGTAAATGTATAAAATTGTAAACATAGACAATGTCTTAAAACGAAAAATAAGAAGGATATGTTGCGGAACATTTTTTAGACCATTCATTTTTTTGTTTCTTAACGCTAATTTGCGAAATTTTACATTATATTTGCAAGTGCCTTTGTTGGGTGGATTGTGGTTATACAGAAATAATTGAAAGTTAAATAAATAGAAATTCTTAAAAAATGAAGAAAGTTTTCTTAGCAGTATGTGCTGCGGTGGCGTCTATGACGGCTATGGCACAGACAGAAGACAAGCCTTGGAATGTCGGTATATACGCCGGCAAGGTAGAGGCTGCGAATGACTGGGGAAATAAATTTTTCCACCCTGCTGATGGTTTCTACGGGGCTGCTTCATTCACCGTTGCAAGGTATTTGAATAATCACTTCGACGCTGAATTGCAGGCTTTGTGGGGTCGTTATGGTACTAAAGGCGGCGATTTCTACGCAACAGACCCTGATTTCAAGGCGGGTATGGGCTATGTAGATGTGTCTGGAAAGTACAAATTCGTTCGTACCGATCGTAACTCATTGTTTAACCCTTATGTTTTCATTAGTTTGGGTGCTCGCTCAATCCATTGCATCTCTTCTTCAGAGGATTATACTTCTGTAGAACATGGAAGCGATAATGAGGGCGTCAATTTTGTTCTTGGTGGTGGTGTTGGTTGCGACCTTCGTCTTAGCGACACTTGGGGTATTCGCTACTTCTGCAAGTATGGTTATCCGTTTGGATCGTCTGCCGACAAAAACGATACTCGTGATCAAGGCAAGTTTAATGACGAACACTTGGTGCACAACTTAGGTATCTATTTTAATTTCGCATTCAACAATGATAAGGATGGGGATGGTGTTCCTAATAAGTTAGACGAATGTCCTAACACTCCTGCGGGCGTTGCCGTAGACGAGAAAGGTTGTCCATTGGATACAGATGGGGATGGTGTTCCTGATTACATAGATCAATGTCCAGAGACTCCTGCGGGTGTTGCCGTTGATTCTGTTGGTTGTCCTCTTGATGCTGACGGCGATGGTGTCGCAGACTATTTGGACGAGTGTCCTGACACCCCTGCAAACGTTTCAGTTGACGAGAAGGGGTGTCCGTTGGATTCTGATGGCGACGGTGTGCCTGACTATCTTGATAAGTGTCCTGGAACTCCTGCAGGTGCAAAAGGTTATGTAGACGAGAATGGTTGCCCAACCGATAAGGATGGCGACGGAGTTTATGACTATGAAGATGCATGCCCAGACCAACCAGGTGTTAAGGCCAACAATGGTTGCCCTGAAGTCAAGGCTGAGGTTAAGCAACTCTTTGAGAAAGCTTTGAATGGTATCACATTTGAGTCGGGAACGGCCAAAATCCAAAAATCTTCTAACGGAATTCTTGATGGAATCGCTGGCGTGATGAAAGAGAATCCAAACTGGCAATTGACAATCAATGGCCACACAGATAACAGCGGAAACTCAGAGAAGAACCAAAAACTCTCTGAAGATCGTGCTGCTTCTGTAAAGGCATACTTGGTTAACAAGGGCGTTGAAGAGGGGCGTCTTGAGTCTGCCGGATATGGAGACACTAAGCCTGTTGTAGGAACTGTTCAAAAGCAAACAAAAGCAGAGCGGGCAAAGAATCGTCGTGTTGAGTTCATCGTTCGTTTTGAGAAAACAGTTTTGAAATAGTTCGATTAAATTCAGATAAAATAAAAAGGGGGGATGCGTCTTTGCACCCCCTTTTTTGTTTTCAAAAAAGAGACAGTAAAAAATTAAAAGGAGGGTTGCGTGCTAATTAAGGAATTTTAATTATCTTTACGATAGTGAATAGTAAAAGAAAGCCTATGGAAATGCTTAATTTGATAAAGAATGATCCATGGTTGAAGCCATATCAGGATGCAATTGTGGGGAGATATAAATACTTTCTGAAGAGGGAGACTGAAATAGAGAAGAACAATGGTAGTTTGTCAGATTTCGCAACGGGCTATCTCTATTTCGGGATGCATAAGGTTGGCAAACATTGGGTGTTTCGTGAATGGGCACCTAACGCTACGGCTATCTACCTGATTGGTACGTTCAATGATTGGAAAGAGAAGGAGGAATATAAACTGAAGCCTGCTGCTAATGGTGTTTGGGAGATAGAGCTGCCAGAGAAATCAATGAAGCATTTAGACCTTTACAAGTTGAAAGTCTATTGGGATGGCGGTTGTGGTGAACGAATCCCAGCGTGGGTGCGCAGGGTTGTTCAGGATGATGCCACGAAAGTGTTTAGTGCGCAGATTTGGGCTCCTAAAACTTCGTACAAGTTTAAAGTGAAGAAGCACAAGCCAGAGACCTCTCCGCTGCTGATTTATGAGGCACATATTGGTATGGCGGGAGAGGAAGAAAAAGTGCACTCTTATAAGGAATTTAAAGATATTGTTCTTCCTCGTATCAAGGCAGATGGGTATAATTGCGTGCAGTTGATGGCGATTCAAGAACACCCCTACTATGGTTCTTTTGGTTATCATGTGTCAAGTTTCTTCGCTCCATCTTCTCGTTTTGGCACGCCAGATGAGCTGAAAGAGTTGATCGATACCGCGCATGAGATGGGATTGTCGGTTATCATGGATATTGTACATTCGCATGCGGTGAAGAATGAGGTGGAAGGACTGGGTGCGTTTGATGGTACACGTTGGCAATATTTCCACGACGGCCCCAAAGGAGAACATCGCCAGTGGGATTCATATTGTTTCAACTATGGAAAGGACGAAGTGATTCATTTCCTTTTATCAAATTGTAAATATTGGTTGGATGAATACAAGTTTGATGGTTTCCGCTTCGATGGAGTTACATCAATGATGTATTTAGACCATGGGATGGGGACTGGATTTGGCGATTATTCTGATTATTACAGTCCGAATCAAGATGGTGATGCCATCTGTTATCTGACATTGGCGAATGCTCTCATCCACGAGGTGAATCCTCGGGCTATCACGATAGCTGAGGATGTGAGTGGAATGCCGGGGTTGGCGGCAAAAATCAAAGATGGCGGTATGGGCTTTGATTATCGTCTGGCGATGGGAATCCCTGATTTTTGGATTAAGTTAATCAAAGAGTCGAAGGATGAAGATTGGAAGCCAGGACATATACTCTATACGTTGACGAATCACCGAGCCGACGAGCATGTTATTAGTTATGCTGAGAGTCATGATCAGGCGTTGGTGGGAGATAAGACGCTGATGTTCCGTTTGGCAGATGCTGATATGTATTGGCACATGTCACGTTTGTTTGATTCGTCGTATATGGTGGATCGTGCGATTGCATTGCACAAGATTATACGGCTCATCACCTTGACGACTACCAATGGAGGATATCTGAACTTCATGGGGAACGAGTTTGGACACCCAGAATGGATTGATTTCCCACGCGAGGGCAATGGTTGGAGTTATAAATATGCGCGTAGGCAATGGCATTTGGTGGATGATACAAATCTGAAATATAAATATTTAGGGGACTTTGACAAGGCTATGCTAGAGTTGGTGAAATCTGTTGATAAGTTCAGCGATTTGCCAATCAAACAGTTGTGGGATAAGTCAGACGACCAGGTATTGGCATATCAACGTGGAGATTTAGTGTTTGTATACAATCTACACCCGAATAAATCGTTTGAAGGATATGGCATTTTGGCTGAGGAAGGAGCGTACAAGGTCGTGTTAGACACGGATGATAAGCAGTTTGGTGGTTTTGGACTTAATGACGATAGCAAGACGCATTTCACCATGGTCGATGACAATAAAACGGCTGATGGCAAGGGGTGGTTGCAGTTGTATCTTCCGTCCAGAACAGCTGTTGTGTTGCGCAAGCAGAAGGAATGTGAAGTCTAATTAATTTGGATAAGAGCAATAAAAAAGGAGGTGTGATTGAGAAACACACCTCCTTTTTTATTGTCTATGGAATCCGCCTTCTGTGAAAATCCGGTTTGTATTTAGCAGGTTAGAAATTTAGCCAAAGAACATTTTTGTCTCTGAAAATGTTCTTTGCTTTCTCCTTGTCCCTTTCAAAAGTGAATACGTTGTAGATTGAGTCTTCGTTTTCAGGATCTAAGATGCAAGGAGCCATGACCTCAAGAGCAGTGAGTTGGTCGCTTGATGCAGTGATGACGGACAAAATCTTAGCACATTGGAGGCAAGAGAGATGGGCTTCCAAACAACCAACTGTGATAAGGTCAAGTTGAAAATTGCCCGTCGCGGCCTGCTTTTTTACTTTTGTGTAGAACACGTCGAACTTGACGTTGTCCATTGTTGGCATACCTTCGTAGGGAAAGGTGCGGACATTAGATTTTTTTTCAGTAGGCGTTTTGTCGCTATCTTTTGCGAAAGTGAAGTTGCAAGAAAGAGCTATCACAACGATAGAGGCGAAGACTCTCGTGTTCAAAAGGTAACTATTGTTTTTTGTATTCTGCATATATTCCTAAATCTTAATGTGTACGCTAAGGTATAAGAAAAAAACAAGAAAAAAGGTATCGTTTTGGGAAATCAATAGGAGAAATGTAACAGGTGGTTGAAAATTAACCTTTGTATAAGGAGAAAGTAATTGCAACTCCATTTTCACAATATCGTCAAAAAAGACTATTTTTGTAGGTTAGTAATTGCAAAGAAAGAAAATTGAATAAAAAATAACGATATGGCTTCACAGGAAGATGTTTTCAAACAGTTGGTGTCTCACTGTAAGGAGTACGGTTTTGTATTTCCATCAAGTGAGATTTATGGTGGATTGGGTGCGGTTTATGATTATGGTCAGAATGGTGTTGAACTGAAAAACAACATTAAGAAATTTTGGTGGGACAGCATGACTCTTTTGCACCAGAACATTGTCGGTATTGATGCTGCCATTTTTATGGAGCCAACGACTTGGAAGGCTTCTGGACACGTTGATGCATTTAACGACCCTTTGATTGACAATAGAGATTCAAAGAAACGTTATCGTGCGGACGTCCTCATTGAGGATCAAATTGCGAAATACGATGATAAAATCAACAAGGAAGTAGAGAAAGCAGCCAAGAAATTCGGCGACGCTTTTGATGTTGAAAAATTTAAATCAACGAATCCTCGTGTCTTAGAGAATGTTGAAAAGCGTGAAGCTCTTCACACTCGTTTTGCTAAGGCTTTGAATGATAATGACTTAGGAGAACTGAAGCAAATCATTCTTGATGAGGAAATCGTATGTCCTATTAGTGGAACTAAGAATTGGACGGATGTTAAGCAGTTCAACTTGATGTTTAAGACAGAGGTTGGATCAACTGCGGAGAATACGATGCAGATTTATCTTCGTCCGGAAACGTGCCAGGGTATCTTCACTAATTTCTTGAATGTGCAGAAGACGGGAAGAATGAAGATCCCGTTTGGAATTGCTCAGATAGGTAAGGCTTTCCGTAATGAGATTGTTGCTCGACAGTTCATTTTCCGTATGCGCGAGTTTGAACAAATGGAGATGCAATTCTTTGTTAAGCCTGGCACAGAGATGGAGTGGTTCAAACATTGGAAGGAATTCCGTTTGAAGTGGCATAAGTCTCTTGGCTTGGGTGATGAGAAATATCGTTACCACGACCACGACAAGTTGGCTCACTACGCTAATGCTGCAACCGATATTGAGTTCTTGATGCCATTCGGTTTCAAAGAGGTTGAGGGAATCCACTCGCGTACAAACTGGGACTTGTCACGTCACGGGCAGTTCTCAGGAAAGAAATTGGAATATTTTGACCCTGAAGAAGGGAAATCATACATTCCATACGTTATTGAGACGTCAATCGGTGTTGATCGTATGTTCTTGTCTGTTATGGCAGGTTCTTACAAAGAAGAACAGTTGGAAAATGGAGAAAAACGCGTAGTTCTCTCATTGCCACCTGCATTAGCTCCTGTTAAATGTGCTATTCTGCCTTTGTTGAAGAAAGACGGGCTTCCAGAGAAGGCGAATGAGATTATGAATGAGTTAAAGTTCGACTACAGATGTGCATACGAGGAAAAAGATACGATCGGAAAGCGTTATCGTAGGCAGGATGCTATTGGAACGCCATTCTGTGTAACCGTAGACCATCAGACATTGGAGGATAATACCGTAACGCTTCGTAACAGAGACACAATGGCACAAGAGCGTGTTAAGGTTGAGGATTTGCACAAGTTGATTGGTGATGCTGTAAATATGCGCAATCTGTACAAGAAAATTGTCGGCTGATTGAGTGATTATTGAGTACACTCAGGTACTGATATAGAAAAATTGAAGAGGATCCGATGACGTTTGGGTCCTCTTCTTTTGTGAAATTATGGATTATTTAAAAACCTCCTCTCAATGTTTTTTGTAGATGTCATACTACCGTTAGCCATTGCTAATACCTATACATATCGAATGCCAGATGAGATGCAGGGAGATGCGAAGTTTGGTGTGCGTGTGATTGTTCCGTTGAAGAATAAATTCTATACAGGATTGATATATAAGGTGCATTTCACTGAACCAGAGGGGTATGAAGTGAAGGAGGTGCTTTCTGTGTTGGATCGGGAGGGCGTGGTACGGCCAGTGCAGATGAAACTTTGGGAATGGATTGCGAAATATTATCAATGCACCTTAGGAGAAGTTTTCAAGGCAGCTGTACCTTCTGGTTTAAAATTGGAAAGTGAGACGCAGATCGCTGCAGTAGGCGACTTTGTGGCAGATGCTCCGTTGAAGGAACGTGAACAGTTTTTGTTAGATGTGCTGGGTGATAAACCGATGTCTGTGCAAGACTTGAACAAGGCAATGGAGATGAAAAACTGCCTTCCTTTGGTAAAGAGGATGATGGATATGGGTGCGGTTGAGATTTCTGAAAACATAGAGGAGAAATATAAGCCAAAGATAGAGCCATTTGTCCGACTCGCAGCGCAGTTTGAAAGAGAGTCGGAGTTGGTTGCTTTGATAGATTCATTGGAGAAACACCCGAAGCAGATGCAGACGATGGTGGCATACTTGCAGATGTCTCAGTATTTCCAGGAGAAGAAAGCGAAAGAAATCAGAAAAAGAGATTTGCTGCATCAAGGGGCATCCGAATCGTCAATAAACACATTGGTGAAGAATGGAGTGCTTGAAATCAACAAGAGAGAGGTCGGCAGACTCAATTCAAAAGTAGAGGAAACGAAAGATTTGTCACCTCTGACGGATGTGCAGAAAGTGGCATATAATGCTATCATCGAGCAGTTTAAGGAGAAACAAACTGTTTTATTACATGGTGTAACCTCATCGGGTAAAACGGAAATCTATCTTCATCTGATAAAAAAAATGATGGCAGAAGGTCGTCAGACACTTTTCCTGCTGCCTGAAATTGCGTTGACAACACAAATCACGAATCGTCTTCGTAAAGTATTGGGTAATAGTCTGTTAGTATATCATTCCAAATTCTCAGATGCAGAACGGGTGGAAGTGTGGAAAAAATTGTTAGACGACCATTCGGACGTAAAAGTGATTTTGGGAGTTCGCTCTTCTATTTTTCTGCCTTTCCAAAACTTAGGTCTTGTGATTGTGGATGAGGAGCATGAAACATCGTATAAACAGTTTGACCCTGCTCCGAGATATCATGCGGGTAATGCAGCCATTGTGTTGGCTATGATGCAGCATGCACATGTGTTGTTAGGCTCAGCCACGCCATCGGTGGAGTCTTATTCCAACGCACAACGAGGGAAATATGGTTTAGTGGAGTTGTCGCAGCGTTATGAAGGTATTGAAATGCCTGAAGTCGTGGTGGCTGACGTGAAAGAAGCACGACGAAAGAAAGAGATGCAGATGCATTTCACTCCATTGTTGCTGACACAGATGAGGAAAGCGTTGGATCGGAAAGAGCAAGTCATTCTCTTTCAAAACCGACGTGGATATTCGCCTTATGTGGAGTGCCGAACGTGTTCGGCTACACCTCGTTGTGTGAACTGCGACATTAGTTTGTCATATCATAAAAACACGAACCAACTGATTTGTCATTATTGTGGTTATTCTATCCCCGTGCCGTATGTCTGTCCTGCATGCGGAGAGCCGACTCTTGCTCCTGTGGGTTTGGGAACAGAGCAGATTGAAGACGAGGTGGAGCAGCTGTTTCCAAATGCGAAAGTGGCGCGATTAGACTTAGACGTGGCTAGATCTCGGAAAAGTTATGAGACAATTATAACGCAGTTTGAACAAGGAGAAATAGATATTTTGGTGGGTACGCAGATGATTTCCAAAGGATTGGACTTTGAGAGGGTGAGGTTGGTGGGAGTGATGAATGCCGATGCCACACTTAATTTTCCAGATTTCAGGTCGCAAGAGCGGTCGTTTTCCATGTTTTCGCAAGTGGCGGGACGCGCTGGGAGAAAGAATAATCGGGGCATAGTGGTAATTCAGACGTCATCTCCAGATAATGCTGTGATTCAATTGGTTAAGCAGAACGATTATGCGACGATGTTTGATAGAGAGATGCGAGAGCGGTATGCTTTCAAATATCCACCTTATTATAGAATGATAGATGTCTATTTGAAGTCGAAAGATGCGAAAACAGTGGATTGTGCGGCTGAAATGTTGGCAGATGGAATGCGAAAAGTGTTTGGAGATAGAGTATTGGGACCAGATCGTCCGTTGGTGGCGCGTATACAAACCTATTATATCCGAAAAATCATCTTAAAGATAGAGACCACGGCATCGTTTGACAATGCGAAATCGTTGTTAAAAGAGTTGACGGTAGAGTTGTTGTCGCAGAAACAATACAAGAGTTTAATGATAAATGTTGACGTAGACCCAATGTAGTGAAATTGTAAAAGCGTGATTTTCAACAATTATTTATAAATTTGCAGAACGCAGAAAAATTTGAAGAAAAATATATGAAGTTTGAAGATTTAAATTTAGAGCCAAGTCTGATGGAAGGACTTTCGGCGATGAATTTTCAAGAAATGACCCCTGTGCAAGAGGCCTCAATTCCGAAGATATTAGAGGGGAAAGATATAATTGCCTGTGCGCAGACGGGAACAGGAAAGACGGCTGCATACCTATTGCCGTTGCTTAATAAGATGATGACAGATGGTCATAGTGCAGACTCTGTGAGTGCGATTGTTATGGCTCCCACGCGCGAATTGGCCCAGCAAATTGATCAACAGTTAGAGGGATTTTCTTATTTCCTGTCGGTCAGTTCTGTTGCGGTTTATGGAGGGAACGATGCCTCAGTGTGGGATCAGCAGAAGAAGGCTTTGCAGATGGGTGCTGACTTTGTGATAGCTACGCCAGGACGTTTGATTTCGCATATTTCATTAGACAATGTCGATTTCTCCAAAGTGAAATATTTTGTTTTGGATGAGGCTGATAGGATGTTAGATATGGGATTCTATGACGATATTATAACTATTGTCAATAAATTACCAAAGGAAAGGCAAACTATAATGTTTTCCGCGACGATGCCTCCGAAGATTCAAAAATTGGCGAAATCGATTTTAAATCACCCTGAGATGGTAAACATTGCTATTTCAAAACCTGCGGAGGGTATCAAGCAAGAGGCGTACATTTGCTATGAGACGCAAAAATTAGAGTTGCTTATGACTGTTTTGAAAGAGGATGAGACAAGAAAAACCATCGTTTTCTCTTCTTCAAAATTGAAAGTCAAAGAGATCGCTCGTCAGTTGAAAAGAAAGGACTTGTCTGTCGTCGAGATGCATTCTGATTTAGAGCAAGCTGAACGCGACGCTGCGTTGTTGGATTTCAAGAGTGGTAAGGCAACCGTTTTGATTGCTACGGATATTGTGTCTCGTGGTATAGATATTGACGATATAGAGACAGTCATTAATTATGATGTGCCTCATGATGTGGAAGATTACATTCATAGAATTGGTCGTACAGCAAGAGCGAATAGAACGGGACGAGGTGTTACCTTTGTTTCGGAAGAAGAACAAGAAAAATTTGGTAAAGTAGAACGTTTTTTGGAAAAGACAATTGACAAATTGCCTTTGCCTGAAGGTTTAGGCGAAGGTCCTGCTTACGAACCCTCAGTTCGAAGAGGAAATAATAGAGGACAGCATGACCGCAGAAACAATAATCGCCAAGGCGGAAATAGAGGCGATAGAAACGGGCATAATCGCAATAATGGCGACAACAATAGTGGCGAAAATGGCGGCGAGAGGAGAAACTTTCGTGATCGAAGAAACGGGAATAGGGATAACAGATACAGACAAAGAGACAACCAGACGGATGAGCAGCTTAATAATGGTCAACTTAATAATGCTCAAATGATGGATGAGAATGGCCAGCCTGTTGTAAATCAGAATTTTGAAAACTCAAATTCTCAAGACAACCAAGGAGGACAGCCGCAAAACCGTCAGCAGGAAGACCAAAACGGTCGCCGTTATAATGGAGAAAACGGAAGAGGTAGACGATATGGAAACCGTCGCTATAACAGCCGTAGAGAAGAAGGCGAACAAAGTGCGGAATATGTAGATTCTCAAGTTGCAAATCCTCAAGAAAATGCTCAAGAAGGAGGCGAGAACCGCCGTCCTCATCGTCAAAATAATCGCTACAATAATAGAGGTGAGAATAGAAACGATAGTCAAGTTGATAGAAGTGAAAATCGTGAAGAGAATCGAGGTGAGGGCGTAGCAGATCAAAACAGGAATCGCAATCGTTATCGCAACAATAGAAGACGCTACGACCGTACCAATAATAATGAAGAGAACGGTAGCGTTCAAGGAGGAAGATTCTGGCAGAAAGACGGTCAGAACCGTGATGAAAATCGCTCAAATAGATATCAAGGGCAATCTCGTCGCCAACAAGGTGAAAATAGGAAACCTAAGGAATCAACATCTGAGTCTACACCAAAGAAGGAGGAAAAGAAATCATTCTTCAAAAAGATTATTGGATTCTTCTCAAAGTAAATGTTTTTGAAAAGTAGCGCTTCAGGGAATGAAAAAACGTAAGATTCTGTTCGTCTGTTTAGGAAATATTTGTAGATCAGCGGCTGCTGAGGCGGTGATGAAGGCCGTGTTGGCACGCAAAGGAGACGATTGTTTCTTGGTTGATTCAGCGGGTATCTTGAATTATCATGAGGGAGAGAAAGCGGATGCACGTATGCGTTATTTTGCAGGTCAGAGGGGGTATGATGTAACATCAATCTCTCGTCCGGTTCGCAGTTCTGATTTTGAGGATTTCGACTACATCATTGGTATGGACGATTCTAACATAGACGATTTGAAAGAACGGGCAGCGACTATTGAGCAAGAAGCGAAAATACATAAGATGACGGATTTTTGTGTGAATGTTGAGGCTGACCATGTTCCAGACCCCTATTATGGTGGAAATGAGGGATTTGAGAGGGTGATGGATCTTTTGGAAGATGCTTGCGAAGGCTTTTATCAGTGGTTAAATTCTGAAAAGAATTAGTAGAATGAAAAACAGGAAGAGTGCGAGAAACGAGATAAAAATGGATGCGTCGAAGGTTGGCGTGTTAAAGAGTCTGTCCGACAGTATGGTAGGCGAAAAATGTCAATGGGGAATGCGGTTTGCTTTCTTCATTCTCTCATTCGTGATTTTAGGTGTCGTCAATCAAGACTTTATGACTCAGATTTTTTGGCGCAGCTATTTTTTGTATGATGCAGATTGGGCGTATACAAAGATGGCGCAGTCTGGCGGACTTTTAATTTATATCTCTTTATTTCTCAATACCTTATTGCACTCTCCTCTGTTAGGAGGCTTGATTTTTGCATTTTTGTTGACGCTCTTGCAGTTCGGCTTGTCGAGGTGCTTTGACAAGGGAAATCGACTTTATTGGTTGACTTATCTTCCATCTGTTCTGCTGATTGTGGCAATATTGATACCGAGGTATGAATTTTTTTGGAAATTTGAACGAGGCTACTATTTTGCATCTGTTTTAGGTCTTCTCCTATCTGTCGGTTTGTATGCTTTGATGAAGCAAATCGTTAAGAATGAGGTGATTGGCCTTATAATTGGTGTTGTCTGTGCTGTTGTTCTTTATCCATTTTTCGGTTTTTTCTCCATCCTTCCATTGTTGTATTATTCGTTACAGTATGGAAAGAAAGTGAAGATTATAGGTGTCATTGTTTTTCTTGCGCTCTTTTTCATTCTACCGATTCCTACTTCCATCTATGTGACGGAATTTTACTTGCATGTGCTGTTCAATCCGATGTCGGATGATTTTTTCATGTTGCATCTCATTGTCTCTTTGGTTGCGGTCCTTTCGGTGATTGTTCTGGTTGCTTTGAGTGCTTTTTCTGTTAAAATCGACACTCGGATTATGTTAATGACAAGCATTTTAACTATTGTTGCGCTAATCGCGTTTGTCTCGACTCCTGCCAATAAGAAGTTTCGTTCGGACTTAAAACTGATAGAATTGGCACGCAACTATGAATGGCGCGATATTCTGAAAGAGACTAGGGCAATGAGGAAGATGGACCACTTTGAAAACACCTTCCGTCTTGTCGCATTAGTGAATACAAATCATTTGATTGATAAGGCTTTTGATGCACCTATGCCACTGCAGGCAGATGCTCACCGCTTGATGAGTGTCGTCTATCGGGACTATCTGTATTTCTATAGTTCGCTGTTCAGTACAGCGTTACAGTTCAATATGGAGATGTGGACATCGTATGGAGATGATTTTGAACGATTAAAGAGATTCTTGGTCTTGGCTCTGCTCAATGGGGAAGATGAATTGGCGAAGCGTTACATTGAGGTAATGCGAAAAACAAAGTCAATGGATTTTGTCGTTGATAAGTTTGAAAAATACGTTGGAAATAGCCAAAAATTGTTAGAGGTTGCAATGTATAAGAACTTGAAGAATCATTCATTCCAGGAGAAGATATCTTTAGATGGATGTAAATATTTCCAGTATTGCTACCTTCAATATGGAGATGTGGATGCGGTGAATATGGAACGGCGTTTATTGATGGATCTGGCTATGAAAAACTTGGATGTTTTTGTGAGAGATTTGTCTTTTCTGCCGAAGAACTTTTTCTCGCCGTTCCCAGTTTATTTCCAAGAAGCTTTGGCTTTGAAAACAATAGTTTCGAACGATGAATCATGGATAAGGCGTTATCCTGTAGAGAAAAATGTTGCACTTAGGGTGGAGAAAATTTACAATGATGTTTATAAACATCGAGACGAGGATCGTGGTGAGTTGGGATTAAAGTGGAGTAAGAAATATCAAGGATCATACGCTTACTATTTCTTATTCAACAACGACAATCCTGATATCATAATGTATAGAAAAAAAACAGAGGAGAAAAAATAGTATTGAAAGATATGGTTTTAAGGAATGTATATAGATTGTTGGGATTTCTCGTATCATTAGTTGCTTTTTGCACAGTTGTATCATGTACGGAAGGAGTTCCGTCTGCGTATGAGAATGCTAAAGATTCATTGTTTATCTATCCTGATTATAAGAATGTTGTCATTCCCAAAAATATCTCGCCACTTAATTTTGTCGTTGGAAATAAGGGAGATAAGTATGTCGTATCAATACAGGTAAATGGTGTAGAGAAGTTGATTGTCTCTTCTTCAAACGAGGAGATCAGGTTTCCTTTGAAAAAATGGCATGAGTTCTTAGAAGAGAACTCTGATTGTCGACTTTCCGTCAATGTGTTTGTTAAAAATAAAGACAAGTGGTATGGTTATCCTGCATTTGATGTGAGGGTTGTTCCGGACTCTATGGATTCCTACATAACTTACAGGCTGATAGAACCATCGTATGTTTGTTCTGGAGCTTTAGCCTTGTATCAGTATCATGTGGAAACTGCAGAAGTAGAGTGTTTTGTCGGGTCTCATAAATTTCGTTCAAGACCCGAATTGGGAACTTCGCGTTGTATGAACTGCCATACTTCACAACGGAACCATCCGGAAAATTACACGTTCCAACAACGTGGCCCTGGTGGTGGTATGGTGATGAGTTATAAGGGAGAGAAACGAATTGTTGTATCAAAGGTAGGGGACATGAAGGCGGGTGCTGTCTATGAGCGTTGGCATCCAACATTGCCATTCATCGTTTTTTCAAACAATTCGGTAGCCCAACTTTTCCCGACAAAAGGAAGTGCTAAGATAGAGGCTTTTGATTATCGCTCGGATATTCTTTTATATGATATTGAAAAAAATGAAATACAGTATTTAGTGAAGTCTCCGATTCAGACTACATCTTATCCAGATTGGTCGCCCGATGGCAAGTATATCTATTATGTAAGTACGGCGGCGGAAAGTAAAGTCGAATTACAGAGTATTCTCAATAAGAATTTCAATTTGATGCGTATGCCGTTCAATTCCGATATGGTGGGGGTTGGCGAATCTGAGTTGCTTTTTGATGCGGTATCTTTGAATAAAAGTATATCAAAGCCGAGAGTGTCACCTGATGGACGCTATGTTGCAATGACGATTTCTGAATATGGAGGCTATCATTACACCCATAAAGATGCAGATGTTGTTTTGTTTGACCTTAAAGATTCTGTGTTGAAGGAAGTTCCGATTATCAACTCGCCAGAGTCCGATGGCTATGTGACATGGTCATCAAACGGCCGTTGGTTGATGGTAGGGTCGCGCCGTGAAGATGGTAATTATGTACGACTTTATTTTTCTTACTTCGACAAGGATGGAAAGGCATACAAACCATTCCAAATGCCTCATGAAAATCCGCTTTATGACCGTATTCTTCTGAAATGCTATAATTATCCGGAATTTGGGAAAATAGCGGTAGACTTAAAGAGAGAAGATGTTTACAATTTGATGGATGATCCTGCGGTACATGTAACACCAAATTTCAAAGGGAAAATAGATAATGACTCTACGGTGGATGTCGTAACAGGCGCATCTTTGGTTAGTTATTGATTTAAAATGAAGAAATGGTGACAATAGATAACTTTTTAAAAGATGGAGCTTTGTCTTGGTTCGCTCGTGTCATCTTTTTTGCGTTTTCGTTTGTCCTTCTATGTTTTGTTTATGAGGATGCGTTACGTTATTTCTTTTGGAATGGCTATTTCTTGTATGATGGTGAGTTTGCTCAGAAAATAATATTCCGAGGAGGAGGGCTGCTTGTCTATGTGGGAAGATTTATGAGTCAGTCGTTCAAGGCTCCGTGGTTGGGCGCATTGCTTTTCTCCCTCTTGTTGACGATATTGCAGGTTTTGGTTGAGAAATTGACGAAGCGTTCGGGAGGGTGGGGCATATCGTTTCTGCCGTCTTCTCTATGTTTGATGGGTTTTCTGCTTGTTCGATATTTAAGTCGGTATGGCGAGAAGATTATTTTTGATGTTGCTTGGTTTTGGACTCCTGTCGTTGGGTCTATTCTTGCTTGCGTATGGACACTTTTATATAGAAAAATAAGAGGGAAAGAAGTTTACAAGTGGATTGTCAACATGGTGTTATTCATCCTTTCTTATCCGTATTTGGGTGTGTTTTCAATTGTTGCGATAATTTTGATAACGATATCGGCACGGGAGAAAAACTGGTTATATGGACTGTCTATTGTAGTTTTATGTCCGATATTGGTACATTTTGTATCATATTTCTATGATGAGAATTGGCTGTATGTGGTATTTTCCCCAATACCAGTCCCTATGAACGATTATGGTTGGGTGTTTTTATCTGCCGTATTGTCAATTCTTTTGATAGTTCTTATAGCCCGTTTTGTGGAAAAAGGAACGACTTCATTGAGAAAAACAGTCTTTTCTGTCGTTATGTTCTTTATTCCATTGTGTGCGGTGGCTGGTGTTGTGGCTTTACCTTACAATGTTGGGTTTCGTTCGGATATGCGTTTGTTGCAGTTAGCAAAAGAAAAAAAATGGGAGGAAATTATAGAAGAGGTGGATATGAAAGATCGTCTCACGCATTATGAGAACGCCTTTCGGGTTGTGGCTTTATCGAACACTGACAAATTATTGAAAAAAATGTTTGATTTCGTTCCTCCTCTGATTTCGCAAGAAGACAAAGCGTATCCGATTTCGTCCCCTTACCTTTATTTTTATGGCTCGTTATTTTCGTCGGCAGTCCAGCTCAATATGGAAGACTGGGTTATCTATGGTGAAACGTACGAAAGGCTGAAACGGTTTGCTATTCTTGCTCTGCTGAATAATGAAGGCGATTTGGCGCATCGTTATATTGAGGTGATGAAGAAAACAGGGGTTCTGGACAATGATGTTCAAGAAATGGAGAAATACCTTTTCAATCGAAAATCAATGTACGAAGATAATCCGCTTTATGTGGAGATGAAAAAACACGAGTTTGCCGAGATTGTAGATTTGAATGGCATGACGTTGTTTTATAAGAATTTTCTATCATATAGTGATGTCAACTATGATAACGTTGAACGTCGTCTTCTGGCGGACATCTATATCAAGGATTTGGATTTCTTTTTGAAGGACCTCAACACTATGTTGCGATTCTACGATGGGAAACAACTGCCAGTATACTTTCAACAAGCCGTAGCCGTTAAAATTATGCTCACAGGAAATTTTGAACTGCAAAAGAGATTTGCTGTCTCAAAGGAAGTGGGCGAGGTGGTGGAGGCTATAGCACGGAAGGCTACGGAAAAGAAGTATACTGATGAAGAATATGATGAGGTTGCTTGGCAGGTAGCAACCCAATATCCAAATAATTACGCAACATACTATTTTTTTGACAACCAAGAGTTTAGTCCATGGTGAAAAATAGATTCATAAGGAAGATATCTGAAAAATGTTTTTTGAAGAGAATCATTGGATTTGTTTCCTTTTGTTACTTTATTTCTTTCTTTTTGTCTTGCTCAGATGCTATTCCTGACAAATTTTCAAACTCGAACGATCCTTTCAAGATTTATCCAGATTATATGGATGTTTGTGTACCCATCAATGTTGCTCCACTTAATTTTAAAATAGATGGAAAAGATGGCAAGACGGTGTGTCGCGCAACATCTGGAGATGTTGAACCTTTGGTCGTACATGGGAAGAATGGTGAAGTTCGTTTCCCGATTTCTAAATGGAAAAGTTTTATAACCAAGGCAGTTTATGGAAGAAACACTGCAAAGGTGTTTGTAGATGTGTGGTATAAAGAAAGAGAACGTTGGAAAAAATACCCTACTTTCGAGGTGACCGTTGTTAATGATTCGATTGATAGATATGTTACATGTCGGTTGATAGAACCCTCGTATACTATGACAGGCGAGATAGGATTGTTTGAGTTTGACGTTGAAACAGGAAAAACAAAACAATTTGTTGGTGTCGGTAAATTTGACACGGACTATGACTACATCGGGCATAAGTGCATGAACTGCCACACTTCGCAGGTAGGGAATCCGAAAAATAAAGTTTTTCATCATCGTTCAAACAATGGAGGTATGGTCGTAACCTATAATGGCGAAACTAAGGTTGTGGACACGAAAGTGGGCGATATGCCGGCTTCTGCTATCTATGAGAGGTGGCATCCTACGCTTCCCCTGATTGTTTTCTCAGACAATGTCGTCAGGCAAGCCTTCCCTTCTTTAGGAAAATGCAAGATTGAGGTGTTTGACTATTATTCGGATGTGCTGATGTATGATGTGGAGAAGAATACGGTAGAATATGTGTTGAAGACGAGAGATACGATGGAGACTTATCCAACATGGTCGCCCGATGGAAAATATCTGTATTATTGTCAAACAGATTCAATGGGATATGGTCAAGAAAATCCCTATGAGGGAAGATTTTACGATTTGTATAGAATCCCGTTCGATATGGAAACTCGAACTTTTGGTAAGTCTGAAGCCATATACAAACCATCGGCTATTCAACATAGTGTAGCAAAGCCGAGCGTTTCGGCAGATGGTCGGTATGTCGCTATGACGCAATCCTCGTTCGGAGCTTATCATTATTTTCATCAAGATGCAGACGTTGTGGTTTATGATTTGCAGGATAGTCTAATTTTAGACGTTGACGTTGTCAATAGCCATCGGCCGGAGGGGTATGTTCTATGGTCGAGCACGGGACGTTGGCTGATGGTGAGTTCTCGTAGGGACGATGGCAATTACGCTCGTCTCTACTTTAGTTATTTTGATAAAGAAGGGAAGGCACATAAGCCATTCCAACTACCACACGAAGATCCGTTATACGACCTTTATTTACTGAAGAGCTATAATTGTCCTGATATCTGTCGTGAATCGGTTGAGTACACCCGGCAATCTGTTAGCAAAATGTTACGTAAGGTCAAGCGTGAGAAGGCAGAATACAATGGATTGGTGGATGAAAAGTTGATAGACGTTTATTCTGGAGCCTCGGCAATGGCGCAAGATAGTGTAACTGAGAAAGGAATAGTAGATGATAAATCTATAATGGATAAATAAAATGACCTGAAACAATAACTAAATCGTAATAAAAAGGGCTGAATGCTTTCATTATGTCAGAAAATAGGCATAATGAAAGCATTTTGAGTTAGTAGATGTGTAGAGAAGATGAAAAAAGAGAGGAAATGACGGCTTTTTTGACAAAATGACACGATAAACAAAGTAAAACTTTCAAAAGTTGCGTCGCTGTCAAAAAAAAATCGCTTTTTGCTAAAAAAAATAGGAGATTTTTTTTGCAGTAATAAAATTGGGTGTATATTTGCAATGTCAAAATGAAAGACGCAAGGCGAAAACGAGAGCAAAGCGAAACGTTAAGTCGGTAAAAGTCTAAAATGAGACAGGTCAAAGGCTCGAAAGAGTTGACAGAATAAATTTGAGAGATAATTAAAAAGATATATAAACTTTTAAACTGTAATCTTATGGATGCAAAGGTAAAAGAGTTCATGGATAAGCTTATCGCTAAGAATCCAGGAGAAGAAGAGTTCCACCAGGCTGTACAAGAAGTAGTTGAGTCATTGATGCCATTCATCGAGGCTCATCCAGAGTACCAGAAGGCAAAGATTCTTGAAAGAATGACAGAGCCTGAGAGAGTAATCATGTTCCGTGTTCCTTGGGTTGATGACAAGGGAGAGTACCAGATCAACCGTGGATTCCGTATTCAGATGAACAGCGCAATCGGTCCATACAAAGGTGGTATCCGTTTGCACCCTTCAGTAAAGTTGGGTACTTTGAAATTCTTGGCATTCGAGCAGGTTTTGAAAAACTCTTTGACTACCCTTCCTATGGGTGGTGGTAAAGGTGGTTCAGACTTCGACCCTAAGGGAAAATCAGACAATGAGGTAATGCGTTTCTGCCAGAGCTTCATCACTGAGTTGTTCCGCCACATTGGTCCTGATACTGACGTCCCTGCAGGTGATATAGGAACAGGTGCTCGTGAGGTTGGCTATATGTTCGGTCAGTACAAGAGATTGAGAAATGAGTTCACTGGTGTTTTGACTGGTAAGGGTCTTGAGTTCGGTGGTTCATTGATTCGTCCT
Source organism: Bacteroidaceae bacterium (assembly GCA_963619325.1). Taxonomy (GTDB): domain Bacteria; phylum Bacteroidota; class Bacteroidia; order Bacteroidales; family Paludibacteraceae; genus UBA1181. The sequence goes on from CAVEVQ010000016.1 coordinate 35,594, forward strand.
GAGGCTACTGGTTACGGTGTAACTTACTTCGCACAATATATGTTGGAGACTAAGGGTGACTCTTTGAAAGGTAAGACAGTCGCTATCTCTGGTTCTGGAAACGTTGCGCAGTATGCTGTTGAGAAATGTACTCAGTTGGGTGCTAAGGTTTTGACAGTTTCTGATTCTAACGGAACAATCCTTGACGAGGATGGTATCGATGAGGAGAAGCTCGCTTTCATCTTGGATTTGAAGAATGTAAAGCGTGGTCGTATCAAGGAGTATGCTGCTAAATATCCAAAGGCTAAGTATTTTGAAGGAAAACGTCCTTGGCAGTTGAGAGCATACGATGTTGCTATGCCTTGCGCAACTCAGAATGAGTTGGACGGAGACGATGCTGCTGTATTGTTGAAGAATGGAACTAAGTTGGTTGCTGAGGGTGCAAATATGCCTTCTACAATCGCTGCAGTAGAACAATTCATCGCTGCTAAGATTCTTTACGCTCCAGGTAAGGCTTCTAACGCTGGTGGTGTTGCAACTTCAGGTCTTGAAATGTGTCAGAACTCTGCACGCTTGTCTTGGACAAGAGAAGAGGTTGACGATAAGCTCAAGAGAATTATGAAGGACATCCACGAGAACTGTGTTAAGTATGGTACTGAGGCTGACGGCACAGTTAACTATGTTAAGGGTGCGAACATCGCAGGTTTCGTAAAGGTTGCCAATGCAATGTTAGCTCAAGGTTTGGTCTAAACGTAAACTAACCGATAATGAAAAATCCCCGTCGTAATTCAACTTCGGGGATTTTTCGTAAAAACACTTTAGTTATCCTTTTGATAAACTTGTAAATTCACTTGATTATGAGTAAAATAAAAGTTGCTGTAATCGGCTATGGTAATATTGGTCGTTACTCTGTAGAGGCTCTTCAGACTGCTTCTGATATGGAATTAGTTGGCGTTGTGCGTCGTGATGCTTCTGCTCCTCAACCCGTAGAACTCACCAACGTAAAGGTCGTTTCTGACATCAGCGAATTGGGAAAGGTTGACGTGGCTATTCTTTGTGGCCCATCTCGTAGTATTCCAGAATTGGCTTCCACTTACCTTGCTAAGGGAATCTGCACTGTAGATAGTTTTGATATACATACAGACGTTTGGGATTTGCATGAAGACTTAGATGCAAAGGCAAAGAAAAATAATGTGGCTTCTATTATCTCGGCAGGATGGGATCCAGGTTCAGACTCTGTTATCCGTACTTTGCTTGAGGCGATGGCTCCTAAGGGCTTGACTTACACGAACTTTGGTCCAGGTATGAGTATGGGACATTCTGTTGTAGCTCGTTCAAAGAAGGGCGTGAAGAATGCTTTGTCTATGACAATCCCTCAGGGAACTGGAATTCATAGCCGTATGGTTTATGTTGAATTAGAGGATGGCTATACTGCTGAGCAGATTTATGCTGAGTTGAAAGCAGATTCTTACTTTGCTCACGATGAACTTCACGTTATCCCTGTTGCTAGTGTAGATGATTGTCGCGATATGGGACATGGAGTTCTCTTGGAGAGAAAAGGTGTTTCAGGAAAAACACAAAGCCAGCGTTTTGAGTTCAAGATGACGATTAACAACCCTGCCTTGACAGGTCAGATTTTGGTGTCATGTGCTCGTGCGGTGTTAAAACAAAAACCAGGTTGCTATGTAATGCCTGAAGTCGCTCCTATGGATTATTTGCCAGGCGATAAAGAAACATTAATCCGTTCTTTGGTTTAATCTTCCAATATCTGGTTTAATTAAATAAAAAGAGTCAAGTTTCCCCCTTGGCTCTTTTTTATATTCTTTATTTAGAGGAGAATCACCAAAATTTCCAGAAATGTTTAACACTGCCGTGTCCATTGCCGATTTTGTATTCTGCGCCGTCAATAATGGCATTAGCGAGGTAATCGTGTGCAAATTGAGCAGTTTCTGTCAATGGTTTCCCCAATGCTAATCCGGACGCTAAGGCAGATGAGAGTGTACAGCCTGTTCCGTGTGTGTTTTGTGTGTATAGTCGTTTAGAAGTTAATTCTTTGACACTTTTTGTGTCGTAGTTGTAAAAAATGTCTGTGAGTTTGTCTTCTGTGAGATGTCCTGCTTTGAGGTAGATGGATGTATGATATTTTTCTGCTAAACTTTGCGCAATGCTCGGGAGTTCGCTGTTCGTGCTGATTTTTTCCCCGATTAAGATCTCTGCTTCGGGAATGTTGGGAGTGATGATGGCAGCTAAGGGAGCTAATATCTCGCTAAGCACTGAAATAGCGTCGTCGGTGATGAGTTTATGTCCGGATGTGGAAACCATGACAGGATCTAACACGACATTTTTGATTTTGTATTTCTTAATCATCTTTGCAACACAATGAACTATATCTGCGGAGTGAAGCATGCCGATTTTTATGCTGTCCGTACCAATATCGCTTAACACAGCATTTATTTGACCCTCAATATTATCAATAGGCAACCCGAGAACACTTTCTACGCCTAACGTGTTCTGCACAGTTACGGCGGTGATAGCGGTGGTGGCGAAACATCCACACGCCGAGATGGTCTTGATATCGGCTTGAATACCAGCTCCTCCACCAGAGTCGCTTCCTGCAATGCTTAGTACTCGCTTGTATGTTTTATTCTGTTCCATAATGATATTAGAAATGGATTAGAAAAAGAAACGAGGCGAAACTGAAAGCTCCGCCTCATTTGTAGTTTAAAATAAAATCAAATTAGTCAATGGCGTTTACTCCATTGATGGTGAGCTCTGTTTCAACTTCTTTGGCGATTTTTTTTATCATACCCTGAAGGACTGCACCCGGACCAACTTCAGTGAAACTATCGGCGCCAGCAGCAACCATGTTTTTAACAGATTGAGTCCACTTAACAGGAGCGGTCAATTGTTTGATCAGGTTGGTTTTGATGACTTCTGGGTCTGTTTCACCTTGGGTTGTAACGTTTTGGAAGACAGGACACTTCGGACTTTGGAACTTTGTAGCCTTGATAGCCGCTTCCAATTCAACTTTTGCAGGTTCCATAAGAGGGGAGTGGAATGCACCTCCGACAACCAATTTCAAAGCGCGGCGGGCTCCTGCTGCAGTGAGTAATTCACAAGCGCGGTCGATAGCTGGAACCGTTCCTGAGATAACTAATTGACCAGGGCAATTGTAGTTGGCAGGAACTACGATATCGTCTTTGATTGAGGCGCAAACCTCTTCTACTTTTTCGTCTGACAAACCGAGGATGGCAGCCATTGTAGATGGGTGCATTTCACAGGCTTTTTGCATTGCCATAGCACGTTTGGAAACGAGAACAAGTCCGTCCTCAAAACTCATTGCGCCTGCAGCAACCAATGCCGAAAACTCACCTAAAGAGTGTCCTGCTACCATATCTGGTTGGAAGGCATCGCCCATGCTTTTAGCCAAAAGAACAGAGTGGAGAAATACTGCAGGTTGCGTAACCTTTGTTTGTTTCAAGTCCTCTGCCGAACCTTCGAACATCACGTCGGTGATGCGAAATCCAAGAATATCATTGGCTTTCTCTAAAAGTTCCTTGGCGGTTGCGTTCTTCTCATACAGGTCTTTCGCCATCCCCGTAAATTGGGAACCCTGACCTGGAAATACAAATGCTTTCATATTATATTTTTCTTCTTTTTGTTTTAAATAGGGAAGGAGACTAATGAACCGCCCATTTGTTGAAATCAGACGAACTTTCAAGTTCGTTTTGCTCTGATATAGAGAGATTCGTGAAAAAGTCTAAACCTGTGGCTTCTTCTACTTCATCAACTGTGGTGACATAGTCGGCAATGGTGCCTTTTGCATCTTGCGAGATGATAAAAGCAATCATTTTTTCCTTGCCAGCGTATGAGAAATCGTAGATGATTTTGTAGAATCGTTTTGGAATCGTGATTTCGCTCTCTTCTTTGTTTCCTCGATTGTTCACGTAGACCATCTTTTCAAGTCCTTTGTCTGTTAGAATAGGGCCTGTTATGACATAGACTTTTTTATATTTGCGAGCCCAGTTGCGGGTTCGCATTTCGAGGTCGTTCCAGATTCCGGCGTTGAACTCTTTTGTCTGAGGTGAGATGTTGCTGGTGTAGAAACACTCTTGCATAGCCCTCTCGTCAAATTTCATGTCAGCGGCGGGTGCGAGGTGACCTCGGGTATAACCGCTTTTACGATACTCGTAGGGATGAGAGGATTCAGTAACAACAATGGGGTCGGACACAAATTTATCTTTCCGCTCTTGTTTGCCGTAGGTCTCCTCTTTCGTCAGTTCGTATGCCACCCATTCCGCCTGCTCATCCTCTTCCGAATAGGAAAAAGAGTAGTTTTTATGGCGGTAGAGCGTGCCTTTGTTGGTGGTGTGGCTAAAAATGGCGTCTCCCTCTTTATTGTCGTCTGTTGAACCACTTTTGTTGTTTTCATTTGCAGACGCAGACCCTCGATTCGATACGGTTGGACTCCGGTAAAAAGAAGACTCAACTATATCGGATTTAGATTGTTTAGACTCCCCATTTCCGCAACAACACAAAAGTAGGGAGAGGGAGATTAACGAGATTGGGAAAAATTTTCTCATTTTACGGCTTTCAAACTCATGTCCAAACCTTTGACAGAGTGGGTGAGTGCGCCTACAGAGATGTAGTCGACGCCACATTCAGCGTATGGGCGAAGTGTGTCGAATGTGATTCCACCCGACGATTCCGTCTCGTATTTCCCTGCGATGCGTTTTACTGCTTCTTTCGTGTCGGTAGTGTTAAAGTTGTCAAGCATGATACGGTCGACACCGCCCACTTGCATCACCTCTTCCAACTCGTCGAAGTTGCGCACTTCAATTTCTATTTTGAGGTCTTTGTTATTTGCTTTTAAGTATTCTTTAGCCTTTGTTATGGCGTTTTTGATGCCACCCGCAAAGTCAACGTGATTGTCTTTTAATAGAATCATGTCGAAGAGACCGATTCTGTGGTTGCAACCACCGCCGATTTTTACTGCGTGCTTTTCAAGGATACGCAATCCAGGAGTCGTTTTGCGAGTGTCGAGAACTTTTGTGTGCAGACCTTCCAATTGTTTAGCGTAGCGGTTGGTTTGCGTGGCAATACCGCTCATTCTCTGCATAATATTGAGGACGATACGCTCGGTTTGAAGAAGCGATTGCTCCTTCCCTGTTACATAAAATGCGATGTCGCCCTTTTTAACGGGAGTTCCGTCTTGGATGAGGACTTCGACTTTCATGTCGGGGTCAAATTTGTGGAACACTTTCTTTGCGATTTCCACACCAGCGAGGATTCCGTCCTCTTTGATAAGCAACTGTGCTTTCCCGATTTTGTCGGCAGGAATGCAACATAAAGTGGTATGGTCGCCGTCTCCAATATCCTCGGCGAAAGCCAGATTGAGAAGGTCTTCGATAAGTTCGTTCTCGGTCTTCATATTTGAGAATTTTTCTGTTTTTCTTTTTATTTTTGCCGTAAAATATTCCATTATGAAGGTCATATTAACAGCCGTCGGCAAAACTAATAATTTAAATTTTAAAAATGCCATTTCGGACTATCAAAAGCGTCTCAAATTTTATATTCCGTTCGAGGTAGAGGAGTTGCCTGACATCAAGAACACGAAGAGTATGACGGAGGAGGAGCAGAAAAAGCGAGAGGGCGAGATGCTTTTGAAATTTTTTCAAGAAGGTGATGAGGTGATTTTGTTGGATGATAAAGGGGAGGAGTTCTCATCAATGAAGTTTTCCGCATACATAGAGAAGAAGTCTCTTTCAGGGTTGAAACGGTTGGTGTTTGTGATTGGTGGACCTTATGGCTTTTCTCCCGAAGTTTATGACCGTGCCAATGGAAAAGTTTCGTTGTCGAAGATGACCTTTTCACATCAGATGGTGCGGTTGATATTTGTAGAGCAATTATATCGGGCAATGACGATTTTGAAGGGAGAACCGTATCACCATGAATGAGCGGTTAATTTCTTGTAAGGTATATACAACACTCTAAGGAAAGAGTAAAGACGTTCCCTGCTTTTTTTCAATCAACTTATCCTCACACCCTCACAAGAGCAGTCCCGTAAGAGCCGAAAAATTTATCCTCATACAATCTCCTATTGTACAAAGATTTTTTACTATATTTGAACCGAGAATGTGTCTGACGGAAATATGCTTAACAATAGATTCAAAACACTAATCTGCTTTTTATTGCTTTCTCTCCCGTGTTTGCTTTTGGCTGAGACAGGCAAGGGTACTTATCGATTCTTGAACCTCCCTTATTCGGCGAAATTAGCGGGCGTTGGTGGTGAAAACGTCACGATGGACGTTGACCATGCCGGACAAATCTACAACAATCCGTCTATGTTCACAAGTGCGATGACGAAGTCGCTTTCCGCAACGTATGTCAACTACCTTGCCGACGCAAACGGCGGTATGTTCTCGTTCGCTTATACGAAAGATACATTGAACTATTTTGGCGTCAACTTCCTCTTTATGGGGTATGGTGATTTGGAAGGCTATGACAAGAGTGGTATCGCGACGGGCGAGTTCTCGGCGGCCGACTATGCTTTGAATCTGGTCTACGCTCGCTATTTAGGTGCGCATATTCGTGTGGGTTTGGCTTTGAAACCGATTTATTCCCATATCAGTTCGTATACGAGTGTCGGATTGGGTTTTGATGTTGGTATGAACTACAACAATGAGGAAATTGGATTATGTGCAGGTTTCGTGGTTCGCAATTTCGGATTCCGTTTTTCTAATTATTATGAAGAGCAAGATACTGAACGGCTGCCGTGGAATATGCAAATCGGTGTTTCTAAGCGGTTGATGCATGCTCCGTTTCGATTCTCTGTGACCTATGATCATCTCAACGATTGGGATTTCGATTATACGCGAGTGAAAGATGCTTCTACAGGTGAGGTAAAGGAAATCAATGGCGCAGATATGTTTTTCAGACATGTCGTTTTTGGAGTGGAGATTCTCTTCTCAAAATACTTCCATATCGATGCAGGTTATAACCATCGTCGGAATAGAGAATATCAACTGTCCAATGCTAGAGGCATCAATGGATTTTCGTTCGGTGCGGGCTTTAAAATCTACAAATTCAATTTAGACATGGCGTATGCCCAGTATGCGCCATCGGGTGGAACTTTTACTCTTTCTTTGTCAACAAACATCGACTCGTTTAAAGGGAAAACCGATAAGGAAAGTCAAAAAGAAGAGACTCGGACAACAGCAAGGGTTGTGGAAAATGTAATTTCAATAGATTAAGAAACTAAACCAATATAAAATAGAAGAAGATGAAAAGGATAATTGTAGCGATAGATGGATTTTCATCCTGTGGAAAGAGTACGTTGGCGAAAGACCTTGCTAAAGCGGTTGGATATGCGTATGTTGACACGGGAGCGATGTATCGTTCAGTGACGCTTTACTGTCTTCAAAATGGTTTGGTGAAGGATAACGAGGTGGATGAGGAAAAACTTAGAATGTCATTGCCAGATATTAAAATATCATTCCAATACAATGCAGAAAAAAAACGCAATGAAACTTATTTGAATGGTGAGAATGTGGAGGAAGAGATACGGTCGTTGCGTGTGTCTAATGTGGTGAGTATTGTGAGTGCAATTGGGTTTGTGAGAAAGGCTATGGTAATGCAGCAACAATCTTACAGTATAGACAGAGGCGTTGTGATGGATGGACGTGACATAGGAACTGTTGTTTTCCCAGACGCTGAATTGAAGATTTTTGTTACTGCCTCGCCAGAGGTTCGCGCAAGACGAAGATATGCGGAGTTGACGGCGAAGGGCGATAAGGTAACAATGGAGGAGATTCTGGAAAACGTGAAGCAACGTGATTACTTAGACCAGAACCGTAAGGAGAGTCCGTTGCGGCAAGCGGAGGATGCCATTGTGTTGGATAACAGTGAGATGACGATTCCACAGCAGAACGAGTGGTTGTTGGAACGTTTTAGAGAGAGAACGAAATAAGACGGGGAAAACCCTCGTTTGGGGATAGAAGAGACTAAAGAGAGATTCCGCGATGATAGTAGAGATAGATAAAAACTCTGGGTTTTGCTTCGGTGTGGTTACTGCCATCACTAAGGCGGAGGAGGAACTCTCGAAAACGAACCGTTTATATTGTTTAGGTGCAATTGTACATAACAGTATGGAGGTGGAACGTTTAGAGTCGAAAGGATTGATAACGATAGATCACGAGGAGTTTGGCAAATTGCGTGGGGGAAGGGTTTTGTTCCGTGCGCATGGCGAGCCTCCTGCCACCTATCAGCAGGCGGAAAAAAATGAGATAACGATAATAGATGCCACTTGTCCCGTGGTTTTGAATTTGCAGAAACGGATCCGAAAAGCATATTTAGAGTCGGATAGGGAGCGTACGCAGATTGTGATTTATGGCAAAGAAGCGCATGCAGAGGTGAATGGTTTAGTAGGGCAGACAGAGGGGCATGCTATCGTAATCGGCAAATTGGAAGATCTTTCAAAAATTGATTATTCGAAGAATATACGATTGTTCTCGCAGACGACAAAGTCAATCGAGGGGTTTAATCGAATTCGTCAAGAGATAGAAAGGCGAATACAGCCAGATTGTGAACTTGAGTTCAACGACACTATTTGTCGTCAGGTGGCTAATCGAATACCGAAGATTGTGGACTTTGCGTCGAAGCATGAATTAGTCCTTTTCGTGAGTGGGAAAGAGAGTTCGAATGGAAAGGTCTTGTTTGACGAATGTCGGAAGGTGAATCCCAATATCTATATGATCTCCGATTTGGATGAGTTGGATTTCACGGTGCTGACGGGAGTCAAAACGGTTGGAATATGCGGAGCTACCTCTACGCCAAAATGGTTGATGGAGCAGTTGAAGCAAAAAATAGAAATGAATGTTGTACCATAATTGCTAATAAAATGAAGTATCAAATTAACTGTATCGGAATTCTTACGTCTGGAGGAGATGCTCCAGGTATGAATGCAGCTATTCGTTCAGTAACGCGTGCGGCTATTTTCCATGGAATCAAGGTAAAGGGAATTTACCGCGGCTATAAAGGCTTGATTTCAGGAGAAATCAAAGAGTTCCAAACGCAGGACGTTAGTAACATCATCCAACAGGGAGGAACAATCCTTCGTACTGCACGTTCGCAAGAGTTTAGGACGGAGGAAGGTCGTCGTCAGGCATACGAGACGATGGTGAAGGAAGAGATTGATGCTTTGGTCGTGTTGGGTGGAGATGGAACCTTCACTGGCGCGCGTATTTTCGCACAGGAGTATAATATACCTGTTGTAGGAGTGCCTTGTACTATCGACAACGATGTCTGCGGAACGGACTTCACTATTGGTTATGACACGGCTTTGAACACAATCGTGGATGCGGTGGATAAGATTCGCGACACGGCGAATTCGCACGAGCGTTTGTTCTTTGTTGAGGTGATGGGGCGCGATGCTGGATTCTTGGCATTGAACTCTGCTATCGCTTCGGGTGCAGAAGCAGCTATCATTCCAGAGATCGAAACAGGAGAAGATCAGTTGGAGTCTTTGATTCAACGAGGATTCCGTAAGACAAAGAATAGTAGTATTGTATTGGTGGCAGAGAGTGATGTTACAGGTGGTGCCTTAGGCGTTCAGAAACGTTTGAAGGAGACGCATCCGGAGTATGATTCTCGTATCACTATCCTTGGACACTTACAACGTGGAGGTCGTCCATCCGCATTGGATAGAATTTTGGCAAGTCGTTTAGGCGCTGCCGCTATTGATGCTTTGTTGGATGAGCAGAGAAACGTAATGATCGGTGTTGATGATGACAAGGTGGTTTATGTGCCATTCACGAAAGCTATCAAAGACGACAAGCCTGTTGACGTAAAGTTGATGGATGTTTTGAAGACTTTGTCTGTTTAATCAGCAGAATCTTAATAGAGAAAGGTGATTCAAAGAACACAATTCGCGGATTTTAAAATTTTGAGTGGTCTCATTCTCCTTTTCTGTCTTGCCTCGTTGAAATCACACGGACAGGCTGCAGGAACGGATGGTGAGACTATCGCCTACATAGACAGGTTCTATAAGACTGCAATTAATGAGATGTATGAATATAGGATTCCTGCGAGCATAACACTGGCGCAAGGGATTTTGGAGTCGGGTAGTGGGCGAAGCGACCTTGCAGTGGTGGCGAATAATCATTTTGGAATTAAGTGTACGAGCGACTATCAAGGAGAAACTTATTTGAAGGATGACGACAAGAAGGATGATTGCTTTCGTGTCTATTTAGATGCAGCATCGTCCTATCGTGATCACTCACTTTTTTTGGTTTATCGTAGTCGGTATTCCTTTTTGTTCAATTATTGGATAAAAGATTATAAGGCATGGGCGATAGGTCTGAAGAAGGCGGGTTATGCCACGAACCCAAATTATCCTCAGCTCTTGATTGATGTGATTGAGAAATATCAATTATATGAGTATGACCGTCACCCTGAAAAATATGTGATGAAGCCAGAAGATGAAATAAGCGATTTCGCTAAGAAAGTGCTTCAACAGGTTTCAGATAATACGCATAGGTAGAAATTTATGAAGAATAACAGATTGGCAATCATCGTTTTAATGTTGATTGCTTCTTTTTGTCTTTGTCAGTGTGGAGATTCTGAAGACAAGCCCCAACGGTCAATTGTCGCCTCCGCCGATGACATACGTTACGCATACGGTTTCCAAAGTGGAGATGTATTGTTGATAGGCGATGATCGTTTACGTTGTTGTAATTGGCAGGCGATTATTCCGACTGTGCGAATTGCAACGATAGCGGACAATGAGACAACGATTCATCGCGAATTGACGATGGTGGACGAGCGATTTGCGGAAAAAACGCCATCAAAAGTTTTCTTAATGTTGGGATTCAATGAGTTGAATGAAGGTGAGGCCGTGAATATGGTGTATGAACGATTTATAGAGTATTATAAGAAGTTGCAAAATAAACTGCCTCAGACTGAGATCGTGATTATGTCACAGTTGCCGATAGGAGAGGTGTTGAAGTACGGTGAGGGGAAAGCAACTTCTCAGACTATTTTTGCCTACAATCAGTTTGTGAAAATGTATGCTTTAGAGAACGGTTTGAACTATATAAATTTGTATGATGAGATGGCTACGGATAGTGGTGTTTTGAAGGGTGAATATGATGCGACGGATGGATTTCATCTGTTTCCGAACGCCTACGTCGTGATGTCGTATCGGATGAAAAGTCTGATGCAATAAATTCAAAAGTTTTTAAATGGATTTTGTATGGAGAAGATTGCTTTGATTACGGGAGCAACAAGTGGAATAGGAGAAGCTTGCGCTCTAAGATTTGCGAAAGAGGGTTATTCGTTGATTCTGACGGGAAGGAACGAAGGAAAATTGAATGTATTAAAAAATACGATAGAGACAGCGCATAAAGTGCTTGTTATGCCATTGACTTTTGACATACGTAATCGTGACGAAGCGGTCTATAAGATTGGAAATTTACCCACAGAATGGAAGAACATTGATGTTTTGATTAATAATGCGGGTTTGGCAAGAGGCTTGGATGCAGAATATGAAGGTGATTTCAATGAATGGGACGAGATGATAGACACGAACGTCAAAGGTCTGTTGACGATGACTCGTTTGATAGTGCCAGGAATGGTAGAACGGAATAAGGGACATGTCATCAATATAGGATCTCTTGCGGGAGATGCGGCATACGCAGGCGGAAACGTTTATTGTGCTACGAAAAGTGCGGTTAAGGCCTTATCAGATGGTTTGCGAATTGATGTCGCACATACGGGGGTGCGTGTTACGAATGTCAAGCCAGGCTTGGTAGAGACACATTTCTCAAATATTCGCTTTCGTGGAGATGACCAAAGAGCCGACAATGTCTATAAAGGGATTACACCACTGAGTGGAGATGATGTCGCAGATGTGGTGTACTATGCAGTTTCTGCACCAAAACATGTGCAAATAGCAGAGGTTCTAGTATTGGCAACCCATCAAGCCAATAGTTTCTGCGTCTATAAAGAAAAATAATCGTTAAAGTTGAAACAGGAATAGTTTCAAAATAAGAGAAGTAACTCCGTTAAAGAGTTACTTCTTTGTATATACTTTCAATTTCATTTTTGCCGATTTCGTCAAAATCTTTTCTGCGAGGAAGAACTAAAATACCTGCCATGTCGATTGCTCCTGGACTGACCATTCTGAAAGCGTCTCCTTCTGCGAAAAAGCATTCAGGACGGTGTCTTTTCCGAGGGAAAACGAAGAGGTGGTAGATTCCGCCTTCATACATTCCCATGAGATTCATCTTAGGCTCTTCTTTGTTGCCGTTGAGCATCTGATATTGTTTGTAGACCTGTTCAAAGTAGGATTGAGCAAGTTCGGAAGATTCGCTTTCTATATGAATCATTGTTCTCCCATAGTTTGTCCAAAGTTCCATTTTGCCATTTGCTTTGCTTTCAGACAATATTTTTTTGTCTACTTTGTTTTTTTCTGATTCAAAAGGAAGTTGTCCTTTGAAGACGGCTTGAAAGTGTAGGTGGTCGGGAGCGGAAGCACCGCTCGCAGGTCCGTTGTAGAGCAAAGTGAAATCAGGCAATTCTTTTGTGAATGAGATGAACTCAGAAATCACAGGGAGAATAGCTTGTGGTTGATGCTGGTTGTTTATAATTGTCAGATGTCCTTTTAAAATGGGAAATGGGTTGACAAAAATAGTGAAATCTTTGTTGATTGCCACTCCTCGTTGTATGGTAGGACGGTTCTCTTCGCAAAGAAAACATTTACGGTTGGCGACAGACTTCGCATCCAATTTGGCGTTGCTGGATACCTCTCTGGTAGGGTTGAATTGCGTGAAGATTGTGAATTTGCCGAAATTGAACTTTTTGAGTTCAATATGGTCTAATTGCAAAACACGCTCACGGAAATCATTCCATTCCGTGAGCTGTTCGTTATAGAGTTTCGTTGCATCAATCATGCTGATCGTGTGTATTAGCGGCGATACATCTGTTGTTGCTGCTGCTGTTGTTGCATTTGCTGCTGTTGTTGCTGCAAGCGACGTTTGTTCTGTTTATGGCGTCGAAGCAAAGCGAGCGTACGCAATTTGTCTTTGTATCTGTCGTTTTCGTTTTGTTTCTCTATGCTGATATTGCTGTCAGTGTTGTCTTCCCAACGTCTACAAAGGTAGATGGAGTTGAAGATGCGACCGATCTGGTAGTCGTGTGAGATAGTCAATCCCATGGCGTAATCTTCACCATAGCTTGTGTTTGGCATATGGTAGCCTCTAAGGATTGGAGTGAAGAAAGCACGAGGAGCACCTAATCCATTGATACGAAGAGCATTGTTTCGTCCGTTTTTGGGTGTCCACTCACGGTGGTCGATCAGACCTGGTTCGATTGGGTTGAAGTCGAAGTCGGTAACGGTGTAACTACCGATGACCATCGCACACTGTAGCTTGTAGAATGTATTGACGATGGTTTGCAACGTATGTTCTGTTTGGTAGATGTCGTCGCTATCCAATTGAACTGCGAATCGTCCGCAGTGAATGTTGTCAATGGCAAGATTCCAGCATCCCCCGATATTAAGGTCGTCACGTTCTGGAATGATGTGAATGATACGTTCGTCTTGTTGAGCGAATTTATCAATGATTTCAGAAGTGCCATCGGTTGAATGATTATCTACGATGATGATGTTGTAGGGAAACTCAGCCGTCTGGTTGATAGCAGATTGAATCGCGTCCGAAATCGTCTTAGCCCGGTTTTTGACGGGAATGATGACACTAGCCTCATTCTCGAAGTAGTCTAATTCAAAATTGATAGGTTTGAAGACTGGTTCCAAGTAACCGCCTGTCTCTCTCAAATGGCGAGTGCAAGCCATCTCCTTTTCGATTTGGTCTTCACGGTTGCAGGGATCAACGTAGCTGAACATTCCCTTGTTTGCGTCGCCCTCAACGGTGTAGAGCAACTCGTTAAGGTGGAAGATAGGACGTCGAGAGGAGAGTGCAAGACGCGTTCTATACCAACCCGAGGTGACATAGTTCTCTTTGTTGTTGTTCACCTCTTGTTGGAAAGCTTTCCTGTTTATCAAGATGACGGAGCCAAAGTCAAAGTTGTCGCGGAGGCTACCCAGCTGGTAGTCGATAGTAGGGTGGGCACGTTTAACGCCGTTGATCACCTCGTAGTAGTCGGCGTAGATAATGCCCGCTTGTGTGATCGTGGCGACTTGGTTCAATCTTTCAACGCCATACTGAGTGAAACGAAACGGCACATTGTGAGGACAATACATAATGTAATCGTTTTGTGCCATCAGAGAGATGAACTTCATTGTCCGCGAACTCTCCAAGTTGTTTGTGACAATAGTCCTATAACCAAGCTGCGGAACTGCGGTCTGGTCTGAAACAAGTAAAATGATTTCTCCAACACATCTCTCTTCTCTCAGGGCATTTATTGTTTCAATAGTCGTCTCATCACTGAGGTAAGGAATAAAACAATCAATCATATTAATAATAATTTAAAAAAATATTTCGTTTTATACTTTAATTCGGTAAGTAAAAAGAACTTGTTCTCAGTTCTCATTGTGTTCTGCGAATATACAAACAATATTAAAATTATTTCTCAAAGAATGATATAATCTCTTTCATAAAAGAAATTTTCTCGTCCTCGCCTTCTATGCTTTCGAAGGGGACTGACGAAACGATTGTTTTGTATCGTCCGCGATAGCCGACGGTGGCGGGCAGATTGCATCCTTCAAAGGAATGGATAATCTGAGAACCGTTGGCGGTGTCTATTCCGTCGGGTGCTTCAACCGCATATTGTTTGTCGTTTAATACGTTGCAGTAGCGATAGAATTGGGTGTTGAACTCATTCCAAATGGAGAAATAGTTGGAGATGAGTCCTCTTGTAGACAGGTGGCTCTCGCTGAGTTTGTAATGTAAGATTTTTATTGCAAAACGAATCAAATTTTCGTCACAAGAGTCTCGCTCGAAGATGTCGGAGGCCACATAAGCGCCACTGACGAAGAGGTTGCCGTTTGCTTTCTTCAGGTATTCCTCTAATTTGACTCTCAATTTTTGAGGAAAGAGTTGATAGCGGAGTTCATCACCTATCTTCGTGCTTTTTTGTTCTCCTAAAATCAAATCGACGAATTTGTAAGTGTCAAGTCCGAATCCTTCGTGGACAGCTTCGTCGCTGCATGAAACGAACGAATACCCTGCGGCTAATATTGCTTTCCCATGCGGGTAAGTGAAGTCAAATGTGTTGCCCGCTATTTTGTTATTCTCGAAGAGAGCATGGCTGGCACCGTGTCCGGGAGCGTGGTTTGTTTTGAATTTCCTGTACTTGTTGAAGGCGTATTGGCTACCTGTGTAGCTTAAGTCGTAGTGGTATGGAACGCCGTTGTCATCGGTGTCTAAGAAACCAGAGAATAGAGGAGAATCAAAAGAGGATGGCGCAGATACTCGATGAAAACCATTTATGATGAGAGCGGTTTTCTTGGAGTTGGGCACATAGCCGGCTGTGAGTACTTCGGATGGGAAACTCTCTCCTCCGTCGTTGCAGGCGGTTACCTTGAATCTGTAGATTTGGTTAGGAGCAAGGGATATTTGTATGGATGGAGATGAGACAAGTTCTCCATCGTTCCAACCATTGTCTCCAATTGCCGTGTAGAGTATGAAGCGGTCTGGCGTGGCGGTCGGTTCTATACTGTCTATTTGAGCTTCCCAGTTGAGCTTTATCACATTATGTTCGTCGTTTGAGAATTCTGCATGGAATTTATGCACTGGAAGAGGTTGGACGACGTAAGGTCGCCCTTGCTGAGTGCAAAGAAATTTCAGTATTCCCTTATAGATAGCGCGACTGACGATGAAACGGAAACTTGGATCTAATCCGTATCGCATATCTGTGAAATTCTGATGGGAGAGCAATTCCAAAAGGGTGGTTGGAACTTGAGGTACGCGAGCCTCGTAGTAGGATGCATCTGTCAGTTTTCTGCGTGTCCAGTTAGGTCGAAGTGTCTGACGGATATCGTCAACCACCTGTGTTTGCAGGAGGTCAGCAAAATCGCGAGCTGCGATGCGTCGGTTGCCGGCATCGTAGGTGCGTAGGTTGTTGCTTTCAGACATGTAGATGCCCATCGTTCCGATGACCGAGTCTTTATGAACGTATCCAGCGTCGGTGTGTAGTCCGAATGCCAACTGAATTGGTATGTTAAGTCCTTGTGTGTTAGGCGATTTAGAAGAGCCACCAATGAGATGGTTTACCCAATGGCCACGGCTCATATAGTCGTCTTTATAGTCGTCCGTGAACTCTGTGTGAGAGTAGACTGAGTCTGGAAACCCTGCCCATTGAAGCCAGTAGCGAGCCCCTTCTAAGTATTTGGGTTTATTGCTGAATACAATGGAGTCTTGCGCATTACGTTTTGCCACGACGCCATAGCCTCCGCCAAAACGAACCGCGTCTGCTGTTACGACAGTGCCGTTGCGACCTCTGTTGGATAGTTCAACGCTGGCGATATCTGGGTTGACTCCCTTTTTAAAATGGAATGTCCCTAAGTATATCCATGTGCTTCCGCCCATTTGCTGATTCACATTGAAATGAGAGGAGCCTCCTGTGTGGTAAACTGTGTAGCGTGCGTTTTTGGAACTGTTGGGAAGTGTGTGGTAGGAAATATAGACGGAATAATCGCCATCTTCAGGAATATTGGGTGTCCAGGATGCGAGTGCCGAACCGCTTTTATGAGCCTTAATCT
Organism: Bacteroidaceae bacterium; assembly: GCA_963619325.1. GTDB lineage: Bacteria > Bacteroidota > Bacteroidia > Bacteroidales > Paludibacteraceae > UBA1181. Next base: position 52,290 of record CAVEVQ010000016.1, read on the forward strand.
GTCTGTATGTGCCGTAACAGAAAGGATTGTCGCCATCTAAGTAAGGTGCGTCGCTGCGAGCGAATCCAGAGGTGTCTCCGGTGTGCCATTTGTGACTTTCATCATTGACTTCATCATATAGAAAATCGCGGTCGTCATTGTCCACAATTACTTCGTTAAGCTGTGTGTCCCTCTCTCGAGGCATCATCACGTATGCACCTGCGTTTTCAAGCATAGGGACGATGAATGGGAGTACATAGTCGGAGGTATAGGTATCTTCTGTTACTTGGAAAAGTCGAGGACGCTGCCATACCCAGTCGTTCTCTTTACGTTCAAAATAGCAACCATGACTTGCCCACAAAGCCAAAACGTTGTCTGAAAGTCCCTTGGTAAAATTGCGAATCGGACTAATTTTTCGGACAATGCAAGGTTCGTCATTATCGTCTACGTTGAGACGCTTCTTGTCAGCTTTTAGAGTTGTCCTGTAAAAATTGGGGACAAGGTCTGATATCTCATAGCCGTTGATGAAAATTTCTATTTTGTAATTTTTGAGATGGTTTGGAAGAACGCTGCGGACAGTATCGTAGGCGGTGCGGACGGTTTCCTCACGAAAAGGAACGCTTTCTGCATATTTGTTTGCGTAGACAGTGAAGACTTTTTTTTCGTCATTGACAGACACGCTATCGCTTTGTGCGACGTTGTCTTTTAGAATAGGAGAAAGACTTTTGAAATAAGCGAAGAGGGTGGCATTCAGTTCTTTGTTGTATGGAATGACAACAATAGGAGTTCTTTTCACGGCTTTCACCTTCGCCGAAGCGACATTCTGCTTAAACCCGATGAAACAAAGACAAAGGAATAGCAGTGTCGTAATTCTATTCATAGGTAACTGAAAATTAAAATACTATATTAAGAAGAATGGATGAAAATAGGTGTACTGAAACAAAAAAAGTGCTTTGCAGGAAAGCACTTTTTTCAAGGGTGGTACCCAGGGCGAGACTCGAACTCGCACAACCTTTCAGTCACTAGTACCTGAAACTAGCGTGTCTACCATTTCACCACCTGGGCATAATCCTGATAGCGTCTGCAAATTTAAGTTTATTTTTTGAAATACAAAATGTTTTTTTCAACTCTTCAACGACGTTGGTGAGTGTCCCCTTTTGATCTTCTTCTTGAGCCTGCTAAGCAAAGGAAATATTTATCCTTTACGGAGGACACATTTTTTTGTATCTTTGTGAAAACACAAAAAAGGAGATATTTTGGGAAACACATAAAGGAGAATTTTACTAAAATAATGATAAATATGAAGAACAATTTGGTGCTTTTA
>CAVEVQ010000017.1:0-52078 GCA_963619325.1 Bacteroidaceae bacterium
ACCAACGACCCCGAGATTACAAATCACGTGCTCTGGCCAGCTGAGCTAAAGAGGCGAAATACGCACCAACCGAAATGCGTTCTCCCGAATTGGTGCGCAAATGTAGACATTATTTTCTTTCTGACAAAACATTCAGACTTTTTTTTGTCTATTTTTTTGCCTCGTTTGCTTTCTCCTTCGCTTTTTGAATAGAACGGATCATAGCATCCATAGCATTATCGAAAGCTTCCTCGAACGAATCAGCCGTCTTGGTTACTACCAAATCGTTGCCAGGAATCAACACCTTTAAAAGTACTTCCTTATTGTTGGAAGTCTCAGGTTTTACCACTTGCAAATTCACGTCAACATTTGTGATCTTGTCTGAGTACTGTTCCAATTTAGCAACCTTCTTCTGAATAAACTCCTCCAAACTAGCCTTTACATCAAAATGAATAGCCTTAACTGTAACCTTCATAATCTTTCCCTCCATAATTTTATGCTCGAGGATGAGCTTGTTTATAAATCTTTTGCAACTGTTCGAAAGTCAAATGGGTGTAAATCTCTGTCGCAGCCAAATTTGAATGTCCGAGTAACTCTTTTACCGCGTCAATCTCGGCGCCATTGTTTAGCATAGAAGTTGCAAACGTATGACGAAGCACATGCGGACTTTTCTTTTTTTGCGCACTTACCAAAGCCAGACTTTGATGAACGATACGGTAAACTAACATAGGATAGAGTTGCTCCCCATTATCACGTCGGAAAAAAAAACCTTTCTCTTCCGTGAGCATCACTTCCTTCCGTTTTTGAAGGTAGACCTCGAATGATTTTTTCAATGTGCCACCAAAGGGTATTAAACGCTGTTTCTTTCCTTTTCCTAACACTTTTACCACCATTTCCGATAAATCCACATCCTCATCTTTCATCCCTATCAGTTCTGCGCAACGGATACCCAAAGTATAGAAAGTTTCTATAATAACACGATTACGGACACCTTCAAAATCATCGGGGAAGACGTCGGAAGTCACACCATCTAAGAGTTCGTCCATCTCACTGTCTTTAACAAAGACTGGTAAACGCTTCTCTCTCTTGGGAGGAACTATTCCCTTCATAGGCGAAGACTTAACAACCCCCTGTCTTAGAAGGAATTGGTAGAATGTTCGAAGAGAAGAAAGTTTTCTGCATACGCTACTTGATTTTTCTCCGTCTCTCATCAAACTAACAATCCACGAGCGAACATCATTAGTAGAAACCTCCTTGTAGTCAAAAACATCACCCATAATCGCCTTTAAATAATCATCAAACTGGAATAAATCCGTTTGATAAGAGAGGCAGGTATGTTCAGAAAGACATCTTTCATACCTTATATATTGGATGAATTTTTCGATTAACATCTAAGTACATCGTTCCAACAGAACATTGATAATTAAAAGACCACTTGCGTTTAAGTGCGTTACGAAAATAAAAACATTTTGTAAACAAAGCAAACATAACACATAATTTTTCCAGAAATTGCAAACAAAAAAGAAAGGGCGTGATAGGAACCACACCCTTTAATAGACCTTCAAAGAAAATATATTATTCCTCAGCTCTTCTCAATTGTTGAACATAGATTGCATGAATCTTTTGTTGACGTTTAATAACAGATGGCTTTTCAAATTGCTGTCTTGCTCTCAATTCTTTGATGACACCTGTCTTCTCAAACTTTCTTTTGAATTTTTTCAAGGCTTTTTCTATATTCTCGCCTTCTTTTACTGGAACTACGATCATAATCTTATATTGTATTACTTTGTTATTTACGAATAAAACTTATGAAATAAAGGAAACAATACTCCAAAAGCGACCGCAAAAATAGAAATTGTTTTTTACACCACAAAAAAAAGAGGGGATTTTGTGTTAGTTTTTCTAATTTTGCAAGAAAAGACAGAAGATATGGGACATAACATACACATAAATCGGATTAAGGAAATCAAAGCAAAGATGGAAGAAAAAGCAGTCAATGTATATCTTCTACCCCATAACGATCCGCATTTCAGCGAGTATCCTGCAGAGCACTGGCGCTATATACAATATGTATCAGGATTTAGTGGGTCAAACGCGTTTTTAATGTTGTCTGACCATGGAGACTATCTGTGGACAGACTCTCGCTATTATCTTCAAGCAGAAAAAGAATTGAAGGGGACAGGGATACAGATGATAAAAGAGGAAGAGGGAATTTGTTGGGAAGACCTTATCAGAAATGAATATGGAGAGACTAAACCACATACCCTATTTGATCCTTTATTGTTCTCTATCAATGATTTGAAAAAAATCGAGGCATTGTCAAGAAAGATAGAGATAGAACTCACAGAGGACTTCCTTTCCACCGAAGAGATGGAGGAACTGCCTGACAAAGAAATTTTTCTGTACACCGATAATTATTCGGGATGTGACTTTTCGGAGAAGAAAAAAAGGATTTTTGAACATACAAAGGCAAACTACGTCTTTCTTTCGTCATTGGAGGAAATTGCGTGGACATTTAATTTACGAGGATCAGACACACCATATACGCCAGTAGCAATTGCATACGCACTGTTAGGAAGAACGGACTCTTACTTGTTCATAAAAGAGGGGAAAGTAACTGCCTCCGTAAAAGAACATTTCAAGCAACTGAACATCAACGTAATTGATTACGACAAGATTGACCAATTTTTGCTAAGTGAAATAGCATTTAGCGGGGAAAAAATCTCCGTTGATTTAAATCTGACAAACGCTCACATTTTCCTATGTATTCTTGGGGATAATTATGAAGGAGAGCAGAAATTACCAGAATCAATTATCAATGAAACATCGCCAGTGCAGATGTTAAAATCAATAAAAAACGACGTTGAGACACAAAATCTGAGGCACGCACAGGTTAAAGACGGAGTTGCGTTGGTCAATGCGATTTTTGAGTTGACAAAGAAAATTGAGGACAACAAGCGAGTTACCGAAGCAGACGTGGCTGAGATTTTGAAGCGTCACAGAAGCAAGCAAGATGGATTTTTTTGTGAAAGCTTTTCAACAATAGCAGGGTATGGAGCAAACGGAGCGATTGTGCACTATTCAGCAACGAAGGAAAATTGCAGTGAAATAGGTAAAGAAAGTCTACTTTTGGTCGATTCTGGCGCTAGTTATTTAGACGGGACAACAGATATCACTCGAGTTTTCTGTTTTGGAGAACCCACTGAAGAGCAGAAACACGATTATACAGCTGTTTTGAAAGGACATATTGCCTTAGCAACGGTCAAATTCCCCTACGGAACAAGCGGACACCAATTAGATGCCATTGCCCATGCGCAGGTATGGAATGAAGGAATGAATTACGGACACGGGACAGGACACGGCATCGGCCACTTCTTATGTGTTCATGAGGGTCCACAAAGAATAAGCGCAAGAGGGACTGAGACCCCATTAGAGAACAACATGGTACTTTCAGACGAGCCAGGTGTATATCGAGCAGGGAAACACGGCATAAGGATAGAGAATATGATGATAATCCGACCGTTCGAAGAGAATGAATTCGGCAAATTCCTACAGTTTGAGACAATAACACTCTTTCCTTACAACAGGAAACTCATTGATCACAAAATGCTCAATAGCAAAGAGATTGAATGGATAAACCAATACAACCAGAAAGTTTACGAGAAAATTTCACCCTACATAAAAGATGACGAAATTCTGAATTGGCTGAAAGAAGAAACAAAAAAGGTGTGAAAACGCTGTGATAACATTTATATGTTTTAATATTTGACTATTTTCGCAAAACGTACGTTATAAAAAGAAATCGATATAGTAATACAATAGAAATGAGAAAGATTTTAGTTTCATTACTTGCCGTGTTCACAACCCTATCACTAATGGGATCAGACGGATACACAGGAGCGACAACATCAACATCAGCGACAAAAAAAACAGCTGCAAAGACTGGAGTAAGAGCTGGAAACAAGAAAGGCTACAACATTGAGATTTCGGTCAGCAAAATGCATAATGACACAGTGTTTTTGGCTTATTACATGAATGGGAAGACCTATTCGTGTGACACGACCGTACTCAATGCGAAGGGCGTAGGTAAATTCTCAAAGCCAGAAAAATTAGACGAGGGCATCTACATTGTATATTTCAATGCGAACAAGTATTTTGATCTTTTGATTGGACAAGACCAAGACATAAAGTTGACCGTTGACACGGCTAAAGTCAACGAGTACAAAGTAGATGGGGCATCAGAAAGCGTTGATTTTCAAAGATATTTCAGTTTTTTGGGAGACATGAACAAACAGCGCAGAGAGTTGAGAGACAAATACCATAAGATGAAGATTGACTCTGCGGAATATTATGGCACGATAGACAAGATGACGGAGAAAGTCGAAGCACATCAAAAGAGTATTTTAGATGCACACAACAATGATTTCTTAGGAGCATACATTAAAGGAACAATGCCCGTAGAAACCCCATTGATGGAAAACCTGCCCGATTCAGTCAGAGGAAGAGCAAGGTACCAGTACTTCAAGCATCACTATTTTGACAACATAAATATGAGTGACAGAAGGTTTTTGCGCACACCATACTACCCAAGTATGGTAGACGAGTATATCAGTCACCATATTTTACAAGATCCTGACACATTGGTAGATGCAGCGTTCAATATGATAGAGAAAAGCCGTGGAGACAGTTTGACCTTCCAAGTTATGACCAGCAAGATGATCAACTACGGAATATCAAGCAAGATGATGGGAATGGATAAGATGTGGTATATGATTGCCGAAAAATATTATTTCTCAGGAATAGCCACATGGGCGGACACCGCATGGGTGAACACATTGAAGAAGGAGGCTAAAAAGATTCGTTACTGCATGGTAGGCATGCCAGCCAGAGATTTATTGGTAAGAGACTCAACGGACGCGTTTGAGAAATTGAGCAAGCAGACAGCAGACGTAGTTTTGGTATATTTCTTTGAGCCGTCATGCGGACATTGCCGGCACACGACACCAATTTTACATGACACAGTCTACTCGAAATACAAAGACAAAGGATTTGAAGTATTCGCCGTATACACGCAAACCGACAGACAAGAGTGGATGGATTTCGTGCATAAGCACCATTTAGAAGATTGGGTGAACGTCTGGGATCCCTATAGAGAATCGTGGTTCTGGGAATATTACGACACATCAGCGACACCCGCCCTCTACCTGTTAGGGAAAGATCGTAAGATTATTGCCAAGAAGATCGACACGAACACACTTGATATGATTTTGAATGAAGAGTTGATTGTCCGCAAAGGATTGGACAAGAAAGCAGACAAGGTGGAGCAAACGAATAGCAGCAACAACTCGAAAAAAAACTCAAAATCAACAAAAACAAAGAAGAGTAGGTAGGAAAAACGAATAAAGATAGTTAGCCGCTGTACGAGAGATTTCGTATAGCGGCTAAACCATAAAATAGAGGAAATAAAAGCAAAAGGAGATGGCGTTAATAAAGAGCATAAAAGGAATAGAACCCAAAGTTGCAGAAAACGTATATTTAGCAGAGAATGCGACGATTATCGGAGAAGTAGAGATAGAAGAAGACAGCAGTGTGTGGTTTGGAGCCATATTGCGAGGCGACGTAGGATTGATACACATTGGAAAGAACACGAACATACAGGATGGATGCGTTTTACACGCCTCGTATGGAAGCTCTACCGTGCAAATTGGCGACAATGTGACAGTGGGGCATAACGCCATTGTACATGGGGCGAAAATAGGCAACAACTGTTTGATAGGCATGGGTTCGGTAATATTGGACAATGCAGAGATTGGCGAGAACACCATTATCGCGGCGGGAGCGGTAGTAACGAAGAACACGATTGTAGAATCCAACAGCATTTACGCAGGCATACCTGCAAAAAAAATCAAAGATTTATCGCCTGAGCAAGCCCACGCCATGATGCAGAAATCGGCAGATGGATATCAACTGTATGCCAGTTGGTACCAAGAAGGAAGATAAAGAGTCTCAAACGACATAGCCCATGAAAAACAAAAAACGCACTTTGGCAGGGATTATTATCGTCATTGTATTGGCGTTAATAGCCCTTCTTATCTATGTAGAAAGGGAAAGAATAGTAGAATCCGCGCTCCGAAAAGAATTTTCACGCTTTGAAGAAAAGACCAACGGAAAAATATCTTTCCAAAAACTCAAAGTAGATGGGCTGTCAATTATCACATTCCACGGGATGACACTCATATCTCCAGAGTGCGACACGTTAATGCGTGTTGAGATGCTGAAAGTGCGACTGAGTCCGGTCTTTCTGTTACATGGAGAAGTAAAAGTAATCGGCACAGAGGCACAAGGAATCAGCCTCAACATAACACATAAAAAGGAATACAAGAACTATCAATTTTTGATTCAGAAAAGAGAAAACACAGGTAAAAAAGACAAGAAAGAACAAGCGAAAATCACTCGGAAAACCGATAAATTAGCTCAAATATACGGTTTGATAACGAGGAAAGCACCTAAAGAAATACGTCTCAATGGATGGAAGACAACGCTGACGACAGACAGCGTAAAACTATCCGTCTATATGCCAGAAGCCACGTTGGAAGATCGTAAGTTCAATACAATTATGCACATTGACGAAGAATACGATGATGGGAAAAAGGGAAACATGATTGATAGCATCAAAAATGAAAACAAAGAAAACTATTACATATTAGAGGGAATGTTAGGCAAGAAGCCATCTGATTTCACAGAATTTCGGTTTTACGCATTGCAAGACAGCATCACCCTTGCCTATACCAAAAAGAAATTTGACACAGACGTTGCATTTGACACTTTGAAGATGTCAATTTCGGTGGATAAAGAGAGAGGAAAAGTGAAAGTAGAAGGACGTGCGACGATATTCAATTCACAGTTGAATAACAAAAAAATATGTAGCGAAACGATACGATGTCGGTATTTTTCGGTTGACTTTAAAAGTTTCGTATCGGCCAACCACATTGAGATAGACAGTAGCAGTACGTTGAATATCAACCAGTTTGCTATTCATCCCTACTTAGACTGGCAAACAGAAGACACAGTGCAAAAAGTGGAGTTTAACCTGAGCAGAAAAGATTTCGATGCACAGGAGCTGTTTGATGCCATTCCAGACGGACTATGTAAAAATCTGAAGGGAATAAAAACAGAGGGAAAACTGAGTTATCAATTCCATTTCAGGGCAGAAAGCAATCAGATAGATAGTTTAGAGTTTTCGTCGTCATTGACCCCAAGCCAATTCAAAATCAAAGAATTTGGGGAGACAGACTTTCGCAGAGCCAACGCGCCATTTTTGTATCATTATTACGAAAAGAACACACTAATAGACACCTTCACGATAGGGGAAAGCAATCCAAACTATGTAAAGATAGAAGAAGTGTCCCCCTACCTAATCCATTCCATACTATACTCTGAGGATGGACATTTCTTTCATCACAAAGGATTTTTAGAATTTGCCTTGAGAGAATCAATAATCAAAAATCTCAAAACAAAGAAATTTGCACGAGGAGGAAGCACTATCTCAATGCAACTCGTTAAGAATCTATGGCTTAGCAGAGAAAAAACATTAGCGAGAAAATTAGAAGAAGCAATGATTGTATGGCTGATTGAGAACAACCACCTTTTAAGCAAAGAACGAATGTTCGAGATATACCTCAATATCATTGAATGGGGTCCGCACATCTATGGAGCAAAGCAGGCAGCAAGATATTTCTTCGCCAAAGCTCCCAAAGACCTGACCATTGCGGAGTCCATTTATATGGCAAGCATCATACCGAAACCGAAAAAGTTTATGTGGTATTTTGACGAGAATCAGAATTTGAAGCCATTCTTAGGGAAATACTACGACTTAATTTCGAGCAAGCTATTGCGCCACGAAATCATCACAGAACAAGACACAGCGACGCTTGTTCCCAACGTGCGCATTACAGGTCCAGCCAAAGCACTGTTGAAAGGAAATCCGACAGACAGTACGGAGATAGATTCAGTGAACGAATTGTTTGACGACAACGACTATGACGAAGAAGAATAGGAAGATCAATCGCCAAACACAATAAAACAACAAATAGAATATGAGAAAAATATTCAAAACCGAGCAAATAAAAAAGGTTGACGCATTGACGATAGCCTACGAACCCATCACTTCGTTTAATCTGATGAAAAGGGCAACCAACGCACTCTATCCCATTTTAGAGGGGCGGTTACAACCACAAGCCGAGAATATCATTATTGCAGGGAGCGGCAATAATGGAGGCGATGCATTGTGTATTGCGAAAAAACTATTGGATGATGGGCTGAAGTGTACCATCTATCTTGTCAAACTGAAAGGCAAAATATCTGAAGATTGCGAAAATGCGTTAAAACTACTAAAGGGTGCTAATCTGAAAATTGTTAGTACAGCCGAAGAGATAAAATTGCAGAAGCACATCAACATTATTGACGGATTGTTTGGGAGCGGACTCAATCGCCCTTTGGCTGGTGTGTATGCCGAGATAGTGAAGAAAATCAATCAGCACGACGAAGAAAGCAAAGTCTACTCAATCGATTTGCCATCAGGACTATTCGGAGAAGACAATAGTGCGAATAATAAAGAAACAATAGTCAAAGCAGACCATTCGTTCGTATTAGGTTCTTATAAGCCATGTTGTTTTCTCGCTGAGAATGAGTATTTTATGGGGGAAATAGATTTCATTAGATTTCAATTAGACGAACGAGCATTGAGGGAAATTGAGACGCCCTACTACTATACAGAAGGAGACGACATACAAAGGATGAGACATATACGCGGAAAGTTCTCGCATAAAGGGACTTTCGGGCATGCGTTAATCATCGCAGGGCAGTATGGCATGATGGGGGCAGCCGTTTTGAGTAGCAAAGCAGCGTTGAGAAGCGGTTGCGGACTCGTAACAGCACATGTGCCACGCAAAGGGTGCGACATTCTGCAGATTTCCAATCCCGAAGTGATTCTTTCGTTGGATAAAGGCGAAAAACATTTCACAGGAATTGACTCTATAGAAAAATATTCTGCAATAGGAGTTGGTCCTGGATTAGGGCAAAACGAAGAGTGTGCGGCAGCGTTGCTTGATCTTTTAAAGAAAAAACCTAAAAATTTAGTAATCGATGCAGACGCATTGAACATACTATCAAAGCACTCCGAGTTTTGGAAATTTGTTCCAGAAAATACCATTCTCACTCCCCACCCTAAAGAGTTTGAACGCTTAGTAGGCAAAAAAACTGCCAATTATGAGTCTTGGGAAAAACAGATCAAATTGTCTGTCGAGAAGAAAGTCATTGTTGTGTTGAAAGGAGCATATACCAGTATTTCATTACCTGACGGCACGTTACATATCAATCCGACGGGCAATTCAGGGATGGCGACAGCAGGTAGTGGCGACGTATTAACAGGCATCATCACATCTCTTTTAGCACAGAAATACACAGCAAAAGAGGCAGCAGTGATGGGCGTCTATCTCCACGGTTATGCGGCAGACATGTGTACCTATTACGAAGAAAAAGAAGAAACAATGATAGCCAGCGACGTCATCCGTTACCTAAAGGAGTTTTACTGATAAGTCGCCAGCCTTTTTTCAACACAGAAAACTATCGGTTTTTCTCCAACCAATCCAAAACAGACTGCCAGACGGTCTGTTTTTCTTTTTCGTTCAAGATTTCGTGGCGCATATTAGGGAAAAGACGAAAATCTACTATTTTGTATCCCACGTTTCGCATAGTCTGCACAGCGTTAGCAAAATTTTCCGCTCCGTCGATGCAAGGATCTTCCGTTCCACCGATGAAATAGATCGGCATATCAGATTTCACCTTTTTGCCCAAATGCGAGTTCCAACTGAAGCGGTTGTAAGTTCGCCACATCAACAAGAAAGAAGAGCGGTTGCCACAGAGTGAGAAAGTAAAACCACAGAGAGGGTCGGCATCGTAGGATTGAACGACAGAATCATCAGTGCATAACCACGAATGTTGCGATTTTGCATCGGGGATATGGTCTAAATAATGACCGAATGTAAGTTTCTTCACGAAATCGCTTTTGTAGCGCATACCCAAGAACAAGCCCATCACGTTGACCAAGGCGATGGCGAAAGGGCAACCAAAACGGTAACTTGGGCTACCACAAACGATGAGACCTGAGAGGTTATCATCATACTTGCGAACATAGTTTCGCACCACCATCGAACCCATACTATGACCCAAAAGGAAGATTTTCTTGCCAGGATACTGCTGCACGATATAACCGTTCACCAACTTCACATCCTCGACAAGAGCCTTTGCTCCACCCGAGTACATATATCCATAATCAGAAGGCGATTTGACACTCTCACCATGACCGCGGTGGTCGTGAATGACGCAGAGATAGCCGTTAGAGGACATAAACTCCATGAAAGGGATATAACGTTCCTTATGCTCGCACATACCATGCACGAGTTGGAAGATGGCTTTCGGCTCGAAGGATGGCTCAATGATAAGACCATGTAACGTTAAGTCGTCATATTTTGATTTTAAAGAAAAGTGTTTCATACAGACAATGTTTTATCAATAAATTTAGAATTAAGGAATTTTATTGGAGCAAATATAGATAGAAAACAGATAAATGTAGAATTTTTGCACTTAAAAATTGTAAAATTTGCACATTGCAAGATTCCTTCCGTCATTGAAACAAAACGATTGTCAAAAGAGAAACAGGCAAACAAACAACCCAATTCACCACTAAATAGCGATAAATTGGGCTGGAAGCATCATCATCTCCTATTCCGTCACTTTCCGATATTTCCCCTCAATCAACAACATGCCAGGTAATATCTCACCTCCACTTGATTTCTTGAAGGCGGTATAATGAAGTTCAGAACCTTCGCTATGCTCGGAAGCCGCAGCATATCTATTGTCCCAGATTCTTCCTTTGATTGGCTTCACCGTGGCTACATATTTATAGGATGTTCGTCCAGTTTCAGGATTGTATTTGCGTTGCACCACCTGAAATTTACTCTTTTCGTTAATGCCTTCTTTCATTCCTATTTTACCTGCGTAAACTATGTCTCTTCCCTCTTGCATCACATCAAAAACGGGTGTTTTCACCTTGAAATCCTCATATTGTAGTTGCAACGATGCAATGTTTTTATCCATTGACCGTGTACAGACAACCTTGATGAACTCACCTCTATCATATTGACCTTTAAGTGCAGACTGGTTGTCATACTCATACTCATGGGCAACGAACTTCATTTGGAAGAGTGAGTCATTGTTCAGAAAGGCACTGATCTTCTCTGGGTTGGGTTCCGACGTATAATAATTCTTATAGAAGACAGCCGCGATGGAATCGTTCCACTGCAATTGGAAAAGGTAGGAATGGGTCTTCACCTTGAATCCAGTATAGTCATCGGTGATGTCTTTGAAAGTCTTTGCCATATCTGCTCCCACCGTACTTCTCACTGCGGGTTTGTATTGCGTCATAATTCTTCCGCCTGAACCTACCGTCATAGTAGTTTGCGCCGGCTGACTGGCAAGTGCATCTATGACACCACCCAAAATAGACATTCCTATCTGCGCCACCTGCATTTGCTCCTCAACCGTCACATAGGTCATATCGTTCACCAAAATGAACGAATTGTAAATCAAATCTTCTCCTGCATCCGACAACATAGCTATACCACGAGCCGACTGCTCCGCTATCGCCACATCCATTTCTGAAGCGTTATATTGTCCTCGCTCCTGAATCAATTTCATGTCGAAATAGGCACTATCTGCAGAACCACCCTGTAAGTCGAACCACCGTGACACCATCATTTTTCCACACCCAAGCTCATTGAGTCTATTTTCTAACGCCTTACCATTCTTCTCTATATCTCGAGAAGATAGTCTTTTCCCCATCTCGGCCTTTATCAGACCATTAGAGCGACGTTGCGCTCCCCTCAAATCGCCATTATCTATCTCTCTGCAATTAACGTTATGCTCATTGTATTTGTCGGGTGTCGGCACTTTCATAAACGCATCCCGAATATCCTTTCCGAATTCATCTTCACTATGATAAACCATCATCGTTCCTAATGAACTACGATTGTACTCGGGCAATTCACCCACCGTTTTCTCCTGAGCAGCTACATTCAGAAAAAAAGTAGGGCAAAGCACGCTAAGCCCTACTAATAAATGCTTCTTTAATTTCATTTCTTACCTTTGAGAAAATGCAATTATCGACCTAACCAAGTGAGATTTGTAGTAGTGGGTTGTTGTCCTTTTCCGTATGCCACACCCACTTCCTTCCAGGCGTTGACCTTCGCTTTCTCAATATCCACGCCGTCTTGGTATTGCTTCATCTCATATTTCCAATCATCCATCACCTTGCCTTTCACTTCCATATAAAGTTTCTGAGCATCTCCATAGCATTTCGCATCAGGATAAATCTGAGACAAGTATTCACCTACACGAGTTGCGCCCTCCGCATTCTGCGCTGCCATCCATTCAGACTTCGCCTTTGCTAAATTCTGATCACACTGGTAGTCAATATACTCTTGATAAACACTATTGCCTAATTCAATGGCCTCATCATATTTTTCACATTCCGATGGTATTGACCCCAATTTAAAGAAAGCCTCTTCATATCTCTTCTGTTTAAGACATGATTTTGCCTCCTTTATGATGCGACCTGCCTGAGAATCGTAGTAGGCAACGATTTTCTTCTTTCCTTCGCCGACGAAAGTCTCCATAGCAGGAGTGTTTACATTGATATGTTTGATCGCATCCATGTAACTTCTCGTCTCATTTGTGCCAACGCCGATTGTGTTCACAACCGCAGTTGAATAAATTTTTTTATCGTAATAGTCTGCGATGTAGAATGTCATCTCCATCTTTTGAGAGATTTGCGTTGGTGGGCCAGGAACAATATCTTTGTCCGTAGGCGTTGCTACGACAGTGATGAAGAAACGATCCAACGCCTCTGCCGAAGCAACTCCATTCTTTGTCAACAATTGATTCAACTTATTGGTCAACTGCACTTTAGCCATATCAGGGAAAGGTTGAGGGAAATCCTCCATAACTACCGCTAAGGCGATAGACGCTCCCTTCTCGTCGAACGATTGTGCATTTATGGCACACGAGAACCCCAAAATTGCAGAGACTATCAAAATTATCTTTTTCATCCTAATTTCAATTTTAAATATTTATTCTTACTCACTTTTTAGTTTTCTCTCCTGTTAATCATTTAAATCAGAAAAAGGTTATTTTTCACCGATAATGACAACAGCCTTACCTAAACCACGAGCAACCACTTTACATGTTAAATTATAAGGAGCTTTCTTCAAGAATGAACGAAGTTGGCGAGCAAAACCTTCCGTATCAATAGCCATTCCATTCTCTTTGTAGAGCGGAATACGTACTTGCTCATAACGAATCAGATTCTCAGAACCATCCAATTTTGAGAAACGTCCAGAAACAGTGTTAGCAGCCATCCAATTGTCAATAGTTTCACCCAACTCTTCACCTCCAAACTCCGACTCAAAATCAACGCCTGCGCCATTGTCAAACACACGCACTTCAAGAGCAACCTCACGACCATTCGTCAGCAAGTCATCAAAATGACTCTGTAAGCGATTGTTGAAATTATCAATCTGCGCCAAAACAGCCTCCTGCAGAAGTTGAGCCGTAGTGGCAGAGAAAGATGGTGCGCTCACGCCATTAGCACTTCCAATACTCTTGTTAGTGTATGAATCCTTCCCTTCCATGATATAGGTGAGGATAGACTTCGGACCCTGATTCTCAATAGTCCAAGTAATCTCAATGATAATGTCGGCTTTTGCAACACGACGAAGACGATCCAACGGACTCTCCGCCAAAGAGGCACCAGAAGTCTTGCTTAAAGTCAAATTATCCTCTGCCGTACTTTGGTTGATTGACTTTATAGTTGCTTCCAAGTCTTTGAGAGGAAAACCACGCTCTGCCATCAAATCATTGATAGTCGAAATCACCATTTTAAGATTGATATCATTCTGGAGCGCTCTAGAATAGTCTGGAATGACAGACTTCGCCCCCTGATTGTCATATTCTGTAACATATCCGTTCTCGTTACACCACGCATCACTCGGAACTACCATTATAGTAGGTTTCTTCGCTTGTGAGAACGCTGCAAATGCCAATAACAATGACACCGCCAATAACATTACCTTTTTCATCTAAATCTCTGTTTATTAACGTATTATTAATCACTCAGTTACCTTCAAAATTCCGTCCTGAATCAACCTTTCTTTCAATTTGCCTGCATATACGCAAACGGTTGTTTCACAAAGAGACTGTCCGTCTGCTCTCGCCCACTTACTAGTGAGCCATTTCCGTTCTTTTACAGAGCAGAACTCTACATAAGCTCCCTTGTCTTGAAAGAAGGTATTAAAATAGTCGGCATATTTGTCCTTCGCGTTCACCTCTAAAAGCAGAGGTTTAACAGGCGACAAATTCAACGAACTACTAGGCTCAAGACCTTTAAAAACAACGTCATACACAGCCTGTTTACGAGCCTCTTCAAGAGCATCTACAGCGTTACGACCTCTACCCCACGAACGAACAGTATATGAACCATCACGCTCGGTAGCAATATATTGCGTCTTATAGTCATAGTACGCCTGCGATTTTTTCGTTCCACAAGACGAGAACAGCGCAGCCATCAACATAAGAAACAAAAATCTAAAGATATTTTTTTTACACACTGATTTCATATTCAATGATTTTTCAAGAAAAATTCTATATGACAAAGATGTCCAGTCGGGTTAGAAACCACTACTCAACGACTTGACTACTCCGGCTTGTTCCAACGCCTTGCGAAGTTGATCCTTCTGAACAGTCACCGTTACACCCACCTTATATTCTCTCTTTAGTTTAATTACTTCCTTTGAGCCACTTGTCAACTGAACGTACTTCAAATATTCTCCACCATCTGAAAAGAAACTATTGAAATAATCTTCAAACTCCGTTTCTACACCAGGATTAGAAGCCAATGCTCGTTGGCTAACACATCCATTCGCACCAGTGAAACCCTTGAAAATCACACCATGAACAGCGTTCTTCTTGCATTGCTCCATAGCCACCGCAGGCTTGCGAGAGTAACTCCACACCTTCACTAAATAATTCCCCTGCACAGCGTTGCCGGCACATTCTAATTCATAACGGAAATTCTCCGTGTCCTTGTTTGCTTTATCTTTTGAACCTGCGAAACTTATCATCGCAATTCCTAACGAAAGAATAAGAACCAAAACTTTTTTCATGCTTACAAAATTTCATTAATACTAAATTGTTACCAGCCACAAATATAGTTCTTTGATAAGTAACATTGAAATGAACAGGCATAAAAAAAGCCCAGAGAACCCTCTGGACTTTTCTACATATCATCTTTTAAAACAATTAAACTATTATATTATTTCAACCTATCGTCTTCTGACAATAAGTTTGGCTGTAGTTACACTATTGTCGGAAATGACCTTTACGATGTACGTTCCATCTTGCAAATTATCGACAGATGTTTCATTTGAATTTTCATTGTGTATCAGACGAACACCAGAAATGCTGTACACCTCAATGCTGCAAATATTTTTCGCGCCCAGCACATAAAACGCTGTTGATGCAGGATTTGGCGAAATCGTCAACCCTTTTTCAGCATCTACATCTACATTCCCAGTAGACGACGTAATCTTAATCGTAACATTGTTCTGAACACAATCGCTCATCACACAGAAAGTAGTGTCTCTTGTGTAGGTTACACCTTTGTAGACTACAGACTCTTCTCCCTGCAAATTTACAGTCTTCGTCTCTGGAGCAGGCTTGTAAATCTTAAAATTTCCTGAAGCATTCAACATAGAAAGGAAGTAGACCATACCATTATAGTAACGCCATTGTCCAGATGGCGCACTCGTGTTCCACAACGTGTTAACATACTCTTTTGCTAAAGAAGATTCACTTTCATCCAATGCGAACACACCAACTCCGTTTGCCCCTTTCTGCCCTTCGCTATATGATCCATCGCTTGAAGCTCCGTCAACAGTAAAGTAGCCGTGACTGTAATTGTCTTTTTTGAAGAAGTTGAGCAACTTGCTCATCATAGCAGGTTGACGACTATCCGAGCCAAACCAATGGTAGTCCATTCCTACATTCATAGCGCAACGAATAGCGTCATATTTATACCATTGCGTGTCGTAGCCCGCCCAACTTGGATAGTATGGAGTACCATCAAACTGAGAATAATCAGGGAATAGTCCTGTTGTTGAATTGCTCGAATTATAGAGTAAATCACGAGAGGCCGCTGCTGTCTTGCTCCAGAATTCTTGGTTCGTGTCTGTCCATCTCGCCCACAACTCCAAGAAACCAGGCAGATTGTATGAAGGGTCAGTAAATCCATAAGAAGTCTCACCGAAAGTGATGAGGTAATTACTCATATTGAAAATAGGGCTGACAGCCCCAGCAGTACGATTCGGCTTGTCAAGCAACTCCTTGATAAGATACTGCGCCTCCTCCTCATAATTGATTTCGCCATCATTACCCCATCGATGGGACGCAAAGAAAAGAGACATCAAGAAATAAGCTTCTCCATCAGGTGCGCAAGAAGCCCCCTTGATTGTTCCATCAGTCGAACATTGCCAAGCGAACAAACCTTCTCTTTCATTTCCTGAAGGATATTGCATATATTTCTTAGCCCATTTCCATATTTTATCAAACTGCTCTTGATGGTCTAACTGCACGCAAATCATCATTCCGTATGACATACCTTCGGTGCGAACATCTTGATTTCCAGTATCATAAATGTACGCCATACCATTGCTTGTCTCATAATAAACTTTAGTAGACTCTGTCTCGAAGAAGTGTTTCCAGACAGACTGAATCTTAGCCTCAGTTTCTTCTTCAGTTTTTCCTAAATATTCGTTGAAGAGGTTACGATAAATTCCTGTGTGATAGGCTCCCGTTCCTTCGACATCACAACTTGGTCCGGTATATGCTCCTGAGGTGCACGCGGATGTTGACCCACTTGCTTCTTTGCATGCCTTGATAGTGAGTTGCGAAGAAGTAGCCAAAACTGTTCCTGAAGATTTTTCAATGGTCAATGTTCCTGTTCCAGCCAAAGAGGAAGCGGGGTTCCACACAAATGAGCCAGACTCTTTTATGCCACTCTTTAAAATTGTAGAGGCAACACCCTGCAAGCCGATATAGTTGATATTTGCACCCGATGTGGCAGTATTGATGTAGAAACGCACCTTTGTAGTGGTAAAAGGCGTGTCAAAAGTCTTGGTGAAATCGTTTCCAATAGTCAAACCGCTATAAGCCGTCTTCCAAGAACCATTATCATCATACTGAATTTCAAAACTAGTTACCGTTCCGTAGGTCGTAAACTCATCTATAGTGATTGAGCCCACAGTCGACTCCTTCGCTAAAGTCAACTCCACCCACTCATCATCGGCTGAAGCAGCACCCCAACGATTGTTCTTTCCGTGATCATCAGAGTAAGTCAAAATGTTAGAGACACTCCACGAAAAAGTATTATCATCGTTCGTCCATTCCGATGAGGCAGAAACGCTTGAAATGGTTATATCCGAACCGACTCCTGCGTTCCATTTCAAATTGTAGGCAGAGTTCGCCTCACCATCGACTGTCCACGCTACCGTATAGGCGGAATCCACACAAATAGTCTCTACTGAAGATGGCATAGTGAAAGAGACCTTAGGATCCTCCACCGCAGATGTTCCCGACATAATCAATATAGATCCATTGTCAGGCACAGCGTCAAAATAAACATACCCATCCGACACGGAAGAAGTCAACTCCTCGTCATTCTGAGCCACAGAGACATCGCTCCACCCATCAGGCAAAGGGTAACGAAGAGACAACGGATAATTGTAGGTGTTGTCATCCAAATTATCTGTCAATGAGAGTGTTACACTTTTATCATCTTTTGCCGTTACTGTTACGCTTGCCGCATCTCGCTCCTTCGCATACATAATAGCATCGCAGAAACGTGCCATCCAAATCTTGCTGTCATTCTTACTTGCGTATGACAATGCTCCTTCGAAAGCATCCACGTCTGTTGGTGAGTAGTAAGAACCCTCTTTCATCTCATGGATCAAGAAGACTGCCCAGCCACCCTTTTGAATAGCCTCGTCCATCTTTGCTGTGAATGAGGATGCTGTGTTGACGCTTCCTTGATTTCCACAGATGATGGAGCTTATACGATAGTAGTTGGAGGGTGTCTTTCCATGCACCTGACCATCACAGATTCGACCGCCGATATAGTATTTGGCGATTTCAGACTCCGTTGGTTCATTGCAGTTCGGATAGACGATGGTTTTAACTGTGTTACCCAATTTTGATTCGATCGTTGTCTTAGAAGATGACAATTCAGAATCAGACATTGTGGTTGGGTGCGTGTCGGAGTGACTTCCCACCTCATGACCATTAGCCACTAAAGTTTTGAAGTCCGTCCACGACAAAAGATTGTCATACCCTTTCTCTGGCCATGTCGTGATAGCGAAGAAAGAAGCCTTGTACCCATATTTATCCAAAAGAGGAATTGCGTAGGTAGTCTGAGTTTTCAGACCATCATCGAATGTGAACGTGGTTGCCGACGTGCGGAAACCCTTCCAAGTAGCAATCTCTTGCCCATTCACCATTGACATGCTCGCCAACGCAACCGCACACGTCAATGCCTTAATTTTAGAGAATTTCGTCATAAAATTTATCTTTTAATGTAATAATGGAATTCCAAATATAACATTAAAACCGCAAAAGTTTTGAATCAAAGGCTATAGAAAATATACTTTTGCAAAAAAAGTTATGAACTGAAGGGAATTTACAGGTATGGTTAAATCTTTTTTTCTTGTTGGAATCGGCAGTTTTTTAGGCGGAGGATTGCGGTGGCTTTTATCACTCCTTCCTTGGTTGTGTGGTTATCCATTAGGCACGTTTGTCGCCAACATAGCAGGTTGCTTTCTCATCGGTTTATTTTCAGGGTTAGCCTCAAAGTTTATGTTCATGCAAACCTACCTGTTACTCTTCACAACAGGTTTTTGTGGCGGGTTCACGACATTTTCAACCTTTTCCAAAGAGTCGCTTGCCTTCCTTCAAGTAGGTGATTATCTGCACTTCTCCCTCTATGCCATTGGTAGTTTTCTTTTAGGTCTCATAGCTGTTTTTGTGGGGAATTTAGCAGGAAAAATGGTGTAATTTTATTATAAATCAAAAGGCAACGCAATAACCGACATCGAGTTAACCGGATACAACAAAAAAGAACGATTTCAACAAAAATGACAATCCCCGAAAGTCAAACCTCCGGGGATTGTTCATATAACAACCTTTAAAAATTAGTCGCCCATAATCTTCATCTGTTGGCGGACTGACTCTGAGTGGATTGCCTCAAAAACCACTTTCATGAAGTCGGCATCCATCTCTAACGAGACACCCTCTGAAGCTCGTTTGCTGATAATCTCATCGTAACGATTGGTTTGAAGGATTGGCATCTCATGCTCTTTCTTGTATGTACCGATTTCGCGGGAGATGCGCATTCTCTTAGCCAATGTATCGATGAGAGTCATATCGATCTCGTCAATCTGCTTACGTAACTCTGTCAAACTCTCAGTGGTTTGGTTTGTTTCGCGAACTACCAAGTTGTTGAGAATCAAGTTCAAAACCTCTGGGGTTACTTGCTGTGAAGCATCGCTCCACGCATGATCTGGGTCGATGTGCGACTCAATAATCAACCCGTCAAACTGCAAGTCCATCGCTTGTTGACAAAGAGATGCTATCAAATCACGACGGCCCGAGATATGGCTTGGATCGCATACGATTGGCAATTCGGGAATTCGACGGTGTAATTCAATAGGAATATGCCACTGAGGAAGGTTACGGTAAAGCTTCTTGTCGTAAGTACTGAATCCACGGTGTATCGCACCTAAACGTGTGATACCCGCATTGTTGATACGTTGCAAAGCACCAATCCACAACTCAAGGTCCGGATTCACTGGGTTCTTAACCAACACAGGGACATCCGTACCCTTCAATGTGTCTGCTATCTCTTGCACTGCGAATGGGTCTGCCGTAGTACGAGCACCAATCCAGAGAAGGTCGACATCATACTTGAGAGCCTCTTCAACATGCTTTGCAGTGGCAACCTCCGTGGCTGTGAGCATGCCTGTCTCCTTTTTCACCTCCTGCATCCAAGGGAGCGCCGTTACGCCGTTACCCTCGAATCCTCCTGGTTTTGTGCGTGGCTTCCAGATTCCTGCACGGAACACTTTCACTCCATTTGCAGCTAACTGTTTTGCAGTGTCTAACACCTGATCCTCGGTCTCTGCACTACATGGACCGGCAATCACTAATGGTCTCTTGGCTTCTACGCCAGGAAGATTCAATCCTTTTAATTCCATAATTTATTATTGTTATGTTATATTATTATCTTTTCTGATTATTTTTCTCTTTAGACAGTCTGACGTCCCTCTTGATACTCACCCAAAATCTGCAAGTCTTTCAAAAGAGGAGTAACCGCCGTGATGGCTTGCGTGTAGTGAAGGTAATTGTTGAAAGAGAGGCTGATGAAAAACTGGTATTCCCATTCGCGGCCGATGAGTGGCATGGATTGAATTTTTGACAGATTAAGGCCGAAATAAGATAGTATAGACAGCACCTTGGCGAGAGATCCTTCTTCGTGAGGTAGAGTGAAAACAAGAGATGCTTTATTGGGCGATTTTCCCTTGTTCAAATCTTCGACCACCCAAGGATCGCCTACGATAAGGAACCGTGTGAAGTTTCTCTTGTTGGTCTCTATTCCTCGCTCCAAAATTTCCAATCCGTAGATTTCAGCGGCCAGCTCTCCACAAATAGCCCCCACACCCATTTTACCTTCATTAGCGACACGTCTTGCACTTGACGCGGTATCATCACTTTCAATTGCCTTGATATGTTTATTTTTTTTCAAGAAATCCTGACACTGCATCAAGGCGATAGGGTGCGAGTGAACTTCATGTATATCCTCGATTTTCTGTCCGGGCAAAGCGACCAAGTTATGTTTAATTCTCAGTTTCTGCTCGCCTGCGATTTTCAGTCCGCTCTCCTGCAACAGTTTATGATTTCCAAGAAGACTACCTGCTATGGTATTTTCAATAGCGACGGCGCCCAAAACAGAAGAATCTTTCTTTAAAGTTTCAAAAACATCTTTGAACGTCTCACAATCAACCACCTCTATCTCTTCGTCTCTGAAATACTCACGAGCGGCTATGTCGTGGAAACAACCTGCTATGCCTTGTATTGCAACTTTTTTCATATACTTTTTATTATCTTTTCAACTTTTGAAAAAACATCTTTACAACAAAAAATCCCGCTTTTAATAGGCGGGATTCAATATCTAACAAATAAGCAATAAACTTCTGCCCGCCTTATGATTTCATAAAGTAGTAAAAATAAAAGTAACCGTAAAATCGGTCATCTTTGTAAACGTTTTTGAAACTCATGCTCATTTTTTCTTTGAATTAAGATAAAAAAGAAAGGTCTCACAATTTCTTGCGAGACCCATATCTTATTTTTTCATTTTCAACTTAAGAATCAGAATCCCGCTCTTACCTTTTAAAAAAGTAAAAGTAAAAATAGAAATATGTAAAGAAACATTTTTTCATCTTCTGATTTCTCTTTGACGATGCAAAGTTAAAGTGAATTTTTCATACTATGCAAGACAAGCACAATTTTTTTATGCATCTAACGTAAAAAAATCACCTTGCACTTCAATATGTACGTTCATTCCGTGGGGCAAAGCCAAGTTTTCCGACACATGACCTACCGGAAAGTTAAAAACTATGGGTATTTCACGGTCTCCCACCGCAGAAAGGATGATCTCCTCAATGTTCTGTCCGAACGAGGGGTCTGCATCAATATTGGTAAACTGACCGACTATCAAACCATTGATTTCATCAAACACGCCAGACAGTCGGAGGTTTTGCACCATACGGTCAATATGATACAACCGTTCGGAAAGGTCTTCTATGAAGAGAATTTTTCCATTTGGGCATAAAGCGTAAGGAGTTCCTTGCAACGCATACAAAAGAGAAAGATTACCACCCACCAACTTGCCCGTAGCATAACCGCTTCGATTGTAGGCCGCTTTCTCATTTGAGTACGACACATAATGAACGCGTTCGCCAAAGAGCAGTTTTCGGAGAGTCTCAACCGCCTCAACGTTGTCATCTGCATGTGCAATGGCTTTTGCCATCACAGCGTGTGCAGACACGAGATTCTCATCAAAAAAACGAGCGTGTAAAGCAGTGATATCGCTAAAGCCAATCAACCACTTAGGATATTGACGAATCCCGTCAAATTGAAGTTTATCAACAATGCGTACCGCTCCGTAACCGCCGCGCCCACAGAGGATGGCAGCGAAATCGGGTGAATCCATAGCCCACTGCAAATCTGCCAGACGTTCCTCATCAGTACCTGCAAATCTGCCACAACGCCCTTTCGCTGTCTTTCCCAACACGGGTTGCACCCCCCACATACGGAGCGTTTCGCATGCACCATCAATCAGCTCTGGGTCTACTGCACCAGAAGGCGAGACAATCGCCACGCGGTCGCCTCGCCTCAGATATTGTGGTATAATCATTATGACAGCAATGATTTCACCTTGTCGGAGATAGCCTTACCTTCAGCCTTTCCTGCCAAACGTTTCGAAGCCACACCCATCACTTTACCCATTTCTTTGGCAGAGGTTGCACCTACCTCGGTGATAATCTCCTTCACGACAGCAGTCAATTCCTCATCGCTCATCTGCGCGGGAAGGTAAGTCTCAATAGCAGCCGCCTCGGCCAACTCGCTGTCTGCAAGATCCTGTCGATTTTGCTCAATGAAGATAGCGGCAGACTCCTTGCGCTGTTTCACCATCTTCTGAATAATCTTAATGGCAGCCTCGTCGGACAACTCGTCGCCAGCTCCTTTGGCAGTCTTAGCCTCCAAGAATTCTTTTTTCACACCTCTCAAAGCCTCTAAGCGCACTTTATCATGCGCCTTCATAGCGACTTTTATATCTTCGCTTACTTGATCAAATAATGACATACTCTACTATCTGTTTTTACATTAATAAAATCTACACTCGTTAATCAACATTATTATGAAGGAAAGAGTTACTATCGTCCATCTCCAAGTCGGCACCTTGCTTCACCGAGTAAGCAGACGTACCATCATTGGAAACAGAGAAATTAGATAACGTTTCTGCATGTCCCTCATCTTCATCATCAAAATTCATAAGTTCAGTTGGCATACCAGAAGAGGCTACGGCCGTGTTACTTTCCTGGCTTCCGTTAGCACGCTTCTTTCCGCCATAAAATGCGTCTAAGAGTTCATCTGAATTTGTTTCCTTTTCTGTATGAGTTGGCTTTGTTCTCTGGGACGAGTAATTAGAAGTTGGAGTTGTTGGACGAGTTTGTTCTGTTAGTCTGTAAGACTGCTCCGTCGTTTTTTCTACAACATTAAAGGTGGGTTGGGCAGCAGAACGAGGTTGCTCAACCTCACGAGAAATTAGGCGAGAAGACGCGACATTAACATTTTGAGTCTCCGAGCTCTTAGTTTTCATATTGAGTAAACTGTCGATACAATCAATAGGAAAACCTGTAGCCACAACTAACACACGAAGCTCATCCTCTTGCAAATTCTTCTCATCAATCGTATATCCCCAAATAACATTGCAGTTTTCATTGTTTTGTATTCTATCCTCAATGAACTCAGAAATAGTTTCCAACTCCTCGATCGTCAATTCATTCTTTCCACAAGAAATATTGAAAATCAGACTTTTTGCGCCCCTTAAATCTGAAGAAAGCAACAACGGAGATTCTAACGCCTCGGCAATGGCATCCATAGCACGTCCTTTACCGGTATGAGGATTAGAGAAGCCCATGATAGCATTTCCACTATCCGTCATAGAAGTACGCACATCGTTCAAATCCACATTAACTGCGCCATGGATGGTAATCAACTCCGCAATACCCTTTGCCGCCATTGACATGACATCGTTTGCATAGTTAAAAGCCTCAGACACTTTACATTCTCTCCATATATCTCTGATTTTATCCGTACTCACAACGATCAAGCTATCGGTGACAGCCGACATTTCTTTCACACCTTCCATAGCCTGTAACAAACGTGGTTTTCCCTCAAACTTGAACGGAATCTCAACAATTCCAATCGTCAAGATACCCATTTCTTTGGCTAAGCGCGCAATGACAGGAGCAGCACCTGTACCCGTTCCGCCACCCATACCTGCCGTGATGAAGACCATTTCTGTGTCTTTCTTCAACATTTCGGTTACCGCTTCTATTGTGCTTTCCGCAGCCTCTCGTCCTTTTTCCGGCTTATTGCCAGCACCTAATCCATCATTTCCTAATTGAATCTTATTAGGGATTGGAGAGTTCCGAAGAGATTGTAAATCTGTATTGCATATAACGAAATCGACATTCGCAATTCCTTGCTCATACATGTGATTGACGGCATTCGTACCTGCGCCTCCCACACCTATCACCTTAATCAAGGTTCGATTTTCTGATATATTACCTTCTATATTTACACTCGGTTCAAAAATACTTTCATTCAAGTCCATTGTTTTGATATTATTTAGTTATTGTTAAAATTGATCTGACTCTTTGCTCGTGTCTTCTGAAAACATAAAGTCGATAAAGTTATGTTGTAACGCCATTTTTCCTTGCCTGAATATTTCCTTAATACCATTGCTCTTCTTTCTTCGTTTTTTCTTAGGCTCTTCCGGCGTCTTGGCATCCTCAACAATCTTCTGTTCCACAACCTCGGCAAAGCGTAGGGAATGACCACCATTCTCCAACAAAAATCCTAAAACAGCCGACAGAGATCGTGCCTGTTTTTGTCTTTTCTTAAAAACATCTATTGATCCTAATCGAACATTCACGCCCAACACCTCCTGCACCTTTTGTGCGCAAAAGCGAAGATTTGATCCGCCTCCCGTCAAAACAACCAGTCCGACATTTCTTCCCCACACTGTCTGATTTTTTGCTTTTTCAACGGTAGAGAAAATCGCTTCTATTCTTTTCTCAACGATATTAGCGATAACCCATCTTTCAAACTCACGAGAAGTTCCATTTATTGTCTCATGGAAATTTTCATTTTCTTCCCACGCCGCCACGGCACAACTTTGCTCCTTAATTTTCTTTGCGACATCTCTCGGAATATGCAATTCGCAAAGGTCGTCCGTTATTCTTTCACTTCCCTTAGGCAACTCTACCAAATACTTCATTTCTTTGTCTTTAAAAACAGAAACAGACGTTACTTGCGCGCCAAAGTTGACCAAAAGCACACCATTCTCCTTCTCTTCCTGAGTTAAGACGATATTAGAAATTGACTTCGCAGACAAGACAAATTCACAGTTCTTTATATGTGCACCGCGATCTATGCATTCTCTTATTTTCTCCGTCAATCCTTTTCTTATCCAAATATTTTGGAACTCCACTTTTATATGTTCCGATACCATTCCAACGGGCTTTTTTGCCTCTAAACCATCGACTAAGTATCGAGAAGGAAAAGACGTATAGAAAACGAATTTTGCATTATTTTTAGCTTGACAGCGCCGACTATTCTCCTCACACATCTCCTCAATGGTGGATTCAAGAATCTCAGAGTTGCCTAAATACCTTTCAATGGGGGACATCGTCGCTTGCGTGCATCCAGCTGAAATATTGACATACACCTTTTCAATAGACATCGTATGCTTTTCAGGGAAACAATTCTGTTCTTTTAAAATATTCGCAATTCTATTTTCCAATTTTTTCAGTAGTCTCCCTATATGTAAGGCAGCATCATTAAGATTATCAATAAAGCCTTCTTTTACACCCCCCGATGGTTCTTCTTCTGTTGCAATGACCACTAAACCATTATCATTTTTATATCCTGCAGCCGCTTTAAAAACGGAACTTCCCAAATCCAAAGCCACTGATATTATATTGAAATTGAAATTATTCATTGTTTCTTTTCTGTTTTTTTATTTGCTATTTCTTCGTACAAACAATTTGGCCGTCAAACTCAAGATTAATCATCTTGTAGTTATTCCAACCGATCTTATTAAAACCCTTTGTGTATAGCGTTAAGAGTTTATTGAGTTTCTTCTCGTACCCTGCCAATGTGCCTAAGCGAATAATCTGGTTACCTACCCGAGGCACAAGGACGACGACACCATGCGAATCGACATCTATCTGTTCGATGAAGGCATTCCAAAACTCATTTTCATAGAGGTATAAAGCGAACTTATACAGGTCGCCCTTCGCCAATGGTTTACTTATATGCCCGGTCGCGATTGGCACGTATGCTGCGAACTTCTCCGCCACCTGCGTGAGTGCGCCCTCGCGATCAACATAGTAATTAGACCGGTCTGTCATTACTCTAAGTATAGGCTCTCGCTGCAGTATCACCACCTGTGCCTTACCCGAAGGAGTGAAATAACATTCCGCCTTTTTGATTCTCGACTTTGACTCTAACATTGCTTCAATCTGAGCCAAGTTCGTGAAATGAGCCGTTATACCCTCAATTTTAACCTCACTTCCTCTCAATAGTTTAAGGATCTCTCTATCTGTAACAAAACGTAATTCTAAACTGTCTGCCACAGTCACTTCACACTTTGTACATATCCTATATTTATAGGAATTGGCATAAAGAACGACAGAAGCAGAGACATAAACGATTATCGCAACGATAACCGTCATAGTCGCTACTTTTTTCCAGTCTATCTTCTTTGCCATATTTTCTCTTACTTCGTTTTTCTTTGATTAACAATGTGGGGACATTTACAATAATAATATAGAGATAGAGAGTTTTTACACTAATCTAATCCGAACCTCCTTTCTAATGTTTTTTTGATTTGTGGAACTAATAAATCTAAATCACCTGCGCCTAACATCATCAACATATCATAATCCGCAGTTGCTGCCGAGGCAACCAACTCTTCTTTACTCATCAATTTCTTATTCGCAGTCTGCACCTTATCCAACAGCCACTGTGATGTGATGCCAGGGATAGGTTCCTCACGCGCCGGATAGATGTCTAATAAAATCAACTCATCTACACTTGAAAGGACAGATGCAAAATCGTCTGCTAAGTCACGTGTACGCGTGTAGAGATGAGGCTGGAAGACGACCGTGAGTTTCCTGTCGGGATAGAGTAGACGGATGCTTTCTATGCTTGATTTGATTTCTTGTGGATGATGTGCATAATCGTCCAAAAAAACTATCTTATCTGTTTTGATGTGAAAATCAAAACGACGTCGCACCCCACGATAGGAGGCCATACCCTTGCGAAGTTCAGCCGGCTTGACGCCACAAAACCACGCAACAGCCATCGCCACCACAGCATTCTCTATATTCACATAGACAGGGACACCTAACTGAATATTTTTAATTTTTACTCCCATAGCAAAAAAATCGAATATGATTTCACCGCCTTCTATGCGAATATTCTCTGCGTGAAAACAGTCTTTCTCGATTGAGTAGGTATAGAGGGAAACTCTAGATTGTAACTGTGGACGAATAGGGAGACCATACTTCATGAATAAAAAACCGTCGGGACGAACCAAAGAAGAGAACTGTTCAAATCCATGACGATATTCCTCAACTGTTCCATAGACATCCAAATGATCGGCATCCACAGCCGTGATAACAGCCATATAAGGAGACAAAGTCAAAAACGAATGGTCGTATTCATCTGCTTCAACTACCACAAAATCGCTTTTGTCCGAAATCAACAAATTAGTATCGTAATTCTTCGAGATGCCACCTAAAAAGGCACTGCAACCCTTGGAAGAGTTATGCAAGAGATGTGCCAACATAGTAGAAACAGTGGTTTTTCCATGTGTTCCAGAGACACACAGAGCCTTTCCTGAGCGAGTAATCTCGCCCAACTGCACCGAACGTTTTCGTACGTCAAACCCATTTTTCAGGAACCATTCCATCTCACTCATCGTCTGAGGTACGGCAGGGGTGTAGACAACCTGAGTGTGCAAGGGATCTCTGAAATCTGCAGGAATCATCCGCACATCATCAACATAATGCACAGGGATACCTTCAGTCTCCAATGCCTTGGTTAGTTCCGATGGAGTACGGTCATAACCAGCCACCTTATACCCTTTGGCATTGTAATAGCGTGCTAAGGCACTCATCCCGATGCCACCAATGCCTAAGAAGAATATGTTTTTCTTTTCGTTCATCTTTTTTACGAGTTCAGACTATTTCTTTACTAATTTCAACACCTCATCTGCTATGCGGTCTGCAGAATCCAGCTGAGCCAGACGCTTCGCTTCATTTCCAACAGATTGAAGTTTTTCTTCATTTTGAATCAAAGATAAAGCCTCGTCCACCAACCGTTCTACTGCATTGTCATCTGGAATCATCACCGCAGCTCCAACATTCGCCAAGGCCTGCGCATTTTTCGTCTGATGGTCTTCTGCGACATTTGGAGAAGGCACCAAAATAGATGGCTTCCCTAACAAACAGAGTTCAGAGATAGAGCTTGCGCCAGCACGCGAGATGACCAAATCTGCTACGGAATAAGCATAATCCATTCTTTTCACGAAATCGGTGATGACTATATTGGGAAGTTCCTTCCCTTCAACCTGTTTCTTAATGTTTTCGAAATAGTATTTTCCTGTCTGCCAAATTACCTGAACGCCACTATCGTTGAGTTTTTCTAAACCAGCCAAAATACTTTGGTTAATAGTTCTAGCACCCAAGCTACCGCCAACAATCAAGAGTGTCTTCTTATCTGATGAGAAATTGAACGAACGGAAAGCCTCTTCAGATTTAGCAGGCACTTCTAAGAAATCCTGACGAACAGGGTTTCCAGTCAACAAAATGGATTCGGCAGGGAAGAAACGTTCCATGTGTTCATAGGCGACACAAATTCGTTTTGCTTTCTTTGCCAACAGCTTATTCGTCACCCCAGCATAAGAGTTCTGTTCCTGCAAAAGTGTCGGAATACCCAACTTATTCGCAGCATAGAGTGTTGGTCCACTCGCATAGCCTCCAACACCAATGACGATGTTTGGAGCAAAGTCTTTCACAATCTTCTTCGCCATTTTAATACTGTGAAATAACTTTCTCAAGACCTCAATATTCTTCAGGAGATTCTTTCGGTTGAATCCTGCGACAGGAAGTCCCTTTATGTCATACCCTGCTGCAGGAACTTTCTCCATCTCCATTCTGCCCTCTGCACCCACAAAAAGGAACTCTGCATCTGGACATTTCTTTTTCAAAGCATTGGCAATCGAAATGGCAGGAAATATATGTCCTCCTGTGCCGCCGCCGCTGACTATAAATTTCAAGTTTGCCATACTCGCTATTCTTTTGTTATTTCTTCTTTTTCTTTTTTCCGAACTGCCGTAGATGTGGCTCGTTTCTCCTTTCCATTGTTCTCCATCGATTCTCTACTGATCATCAAGATGATGCCAAAATAGACACTCGTAATTATAATGGACGTTCCTCCTCTACTGAAAAGGGGCAACGGCTGACCAGAAACTGGGAATAACCCAACGGCAATGTAGACATTAACCAGTACCTGTATCAACAATGAAAACGCTAAACCCAACGCTGTGAGCGACTGAAACACCGATCTACACTGCTCCCTCACCATCACTCCTACCCTATAGAGGAAGGCTAAATAGAGAATAAGTACCAAAAATGCCAGCACTCCCCATTCCTCAACAATGATGGAATAGACAAAATCAGCATACGCCAGCGGAAGCACGTCTCGCTGAATGCTGTTTCCAACTCCTAATCCAAACCATTTGCCGTTTGCTACCGCTATCTTGGCATAGTCTTCCTGACGTGTCTTGTCTTCTATTTTGTAATGCTCGTCATGCGGACGACTATCATCACAGAAATGAACAATACGATTACGCCACGTTGTAATTCTATGAAGTTTTGACGTAACGACAGACTCCGTCTTCGCCAAAGCCGGATCAGATTCATCACTGGATGCGCCTAATACCATAATACCCACCAGTGCTAATCCGGCAAGAACCACCGCAAAACCAGAAATCTTCAGTAACAACTTCACCGACACTCTTCCTAAAATCAGCATCACAAAACAAATCATAAGGAAGAGTATGCACATTGAGAGATTCTCGCGAACAATCAATACCACCGGTATGCTTACAATCGCGACATAACGCCAAATGCCACTATCGGGGTTATTCGTCCCTTTCTCTCCTGTGTTCTTGCTCAACGCATTCGCCAACATCAAGATAGTGGTTACTTTCGCCACCTCTGAAGGTTGAAATCGAAGTCCTCCAAACGAAATCCAACGTGTCGCTCCATTGGTCGATTGTCCGATGATGAAGGTCAAAGCCAACAACAGCAACCCGAATAAGTACATAAGCAACGTGCAACGGTCAACCCACTTGAACGGTATTCTATGAATCACCCATGCGACAGCAAATCCCGTCATAAGGAAACCGAAATGTTGCCAAACAGGGGCATAGAACGATGAGGTGGAACGATGAGCCAGCGAACTTGATGCGCTATACATCACCAAAGTCGACAAGACAATCATCAAAGCGAAAATGATCCAGATGATTTTGTCTCCTTTAAAGTATGTATCAAAAAACTTGCGCATCTATTCCTTTAATTGACTTTCATTTATCTATCCGCAACCGTCTTTTACAATTGCTTTACATATTGTTTGAACTGATGTCCTCGATCTTCATAACTCTTGAACAGATCGAAACTTGCGCAGCATGGCGAGAGCAACACAGTGTCGCCTTTTTTCGCCAAACCATAGCATTTCTTAACGGCTTCTTCCATTGAACGTGCGTCGACAACGACAGGAACTTTTCCATCGAAGAAACTATGAAGTTTTGTGTTGTCAACACCTAAGCAGACAATGGCTTTCACCTTTTCCTTCACCAAACTCTCAATTTCAGTGTAGTCGTTTCCTTTATCTTTTCCTCCCAAAATCAACACTACATCTGTCGTCTGACATTGCAAAGCATACCAGCAAGAGTTGACATTGGTTGCCTTAGAATCATTCACATAACGGACGCCCCCCACAACAGCCACGTCTTCCAATCTATGTTCTGCCCCCTCGAAAGATTTCAAAGAAGCACGTAAGTTTTCGTCAGACACGTTGTACAAGCACGCAGTGATACTCGCCGCCATTGAGTTGTAGAGATTGTGTGTTCCCTTGATAGGAAGAGACGACACAGGGAACTCAAAACTACGTTCGTTGGCGTTGATTTTCATCAGCTCATTTTCAATGTACGCCGCAATTCCACCCGCCTTGTTTAAAGCAAAAGGCATACGTTTCGCATCTATATGGCGAGTTTCCAACTCTTTTTGGATGACGGGGTCATCATTCCAATAGATAAAGTAGTCGGACGCCGTCATATTTTGAACGACACGGAACTTCGAGTTAATATAGTTTTGAAACTTATATTCGTATCTGTCCAAATGGTCTGGCGTTATGTTGAGCAACACAGCGACGTCAGCCTTGAACTCATACATTCCGTCTAATTGGAAACTACTCAACTCAATCACATAGTAGTCCTTGTTTTCCAATGCCACCTGGCGAGCCAAGCTGAATCCTATATTACCTGCCAAACCTACGTTCAATCCTGCCTCCTTAAGTAGGTGGTAGATTAACATCGTCGTAGTAGTCTTGCCATTGCTACCCGTTATACAGATCATCTTAGCATCAGAATATCGACCAGCAAACTCAATCTCAGAAATCACAGGGATAGACTTGGCACGCAGAGCAGCCACCATAGGGGCATTATCTGGAACGCCGGGACTCTTCACCACCTCATCGGCGACGAGAATCTTCTCTTCCGTATGGCTTCCCTCTTCCCAAGCAATACCATACTCGTCTAACTCCTTTTTGTATTGGTCTTTGATGGACGATTTGTCTGAGACAAACACCTCCATACCTTTTTTCTGAGCCAAAATAGCGGCACCCACACCACTTTCTCCAGCACCTAATACAACTAATTTCTTCATATTACTTTCCGTTTATCGTTCTTTCGTTATCTAATCTTGAGGGTTACAATTGTCAACATTGCCAACAACATACCGATAATCCAAAATCTCGCTACTATCTTCGACTCTGGAATATTTTTCTTCTGATAGTGATGGTGCAGCGGAGCCATCAAAAAAACACGTCTTCCCGCACCAAACTTCTTCTTTGTATATTTGAAATAGGAAGTCTGTATGATGACAGACAAACTCTCAACAAAAAATATGCCACACAAAATAGGAAGTAGCAACTCCTTTCGGATGATAATCGCACTGACAGCTATCACGCCACCAATCATCAAACTTCCCGTATCGCCCATAAACACCTGCGCAGGGTAGGCGTTGTACCACAAGAAACCTATCAACGCACCAACAAAGGCACTGATGAAAATCACCAACTCCTCCGAATTGGGTATGTACATTATGTTGAGGTAACTGGCAAACTCGACATGTCCAGAAAGATACGCCAGGATGCCCAACGTTACACCTATGATGGCAGAGACTCCCGTAGAAAGGCCATCCAAGCCGTCTGTCAAATTGGCTCCATTGGACACCGCTGTAACAACGAAAATGACCATAAACATAAAGAAGACCCAACCTAGCACCTGCGCATGATCTCCTGCCCAACCGAAAATGTAGGAATAGTCGAAATTGTGATCTTTCACAAATGGAATAGTCGTCTTCGTAGACTTCTCCATCGGCGCATATTCTACCACCTCCGTGTTGTGATGAACCGTTGTCGTGTTTTCACGAATCACCACATCGTCACTCGTACACAATGTAAAGGCAACAATTGCACCGATACCCACCTGACCGATGATTTTGTATTTGCCTTTCATCCCCTCTTTATCCTTCTTGAAAACTTTGATATAATCGTCCCAAAAACCCATCGCACCTAACCAAAGCGTTGTGACGAGCATCAAGATGATATAGATATTGTCCAATTTAGCAAATAGAAGAACAGGCACCACAATAGCAATGATGATAATGATACCACCCATCGTCGGCGTTCCCTTCTTTGCCATCTGTCCTGCCAGATCCAAGTCGCGGATTGTCTCCCCAATCTGCTTCTTTTGCATGATCCGGATAATGCGTTTCCCGATAACAGTGGCTACCAACAATGCAAAGATAAACGCCATAGCACCCCGGAATGACACATATTTGAACACCCCCGCTCCAGGCAGTCCCAACTGATATAGATAATTGAACAAATAATAAAACATACTACATTCGTTTTAAATTGCTTCTTATTCCTCTTTTTTTATCTCATCACCTCTTTCACAACCTCATGATCATCAAAATGATGCTTCACTCCTTTTATCTCTTGATAGTCTTCATGTCCTTTCCCTGCAATCAAGACAACATCCCCTGATTGAGCTATCAAAGCAGCCGTTTTGATGGCTTCACGTCGATCGGCTATCGTTATCACTTTCGTGGACTCTCCAGGCTTCAAACCAGATAACATATCGTTGATGATGTCTTGTGGCTCCTCAAAGCGAGGATTGTCTGAAGTGATAATAACAGTGTCGCTACCCACAACGGCTTCGTGCGCCATCATCGGACGTTTCCCTTTGTCTCTGTTTCCTCCACAACCTACAACGGTAATCAGCTTGCCGTTGCCACAACGCACCTCATTGATTGTCTCTATCACATTGGTCAAAGCATCTGGTGTATGGGCATAGTCAACAATGAATTTCACTCCAGAAGGAGAAGAGATTGGCTCAAAACGTCCACACACAGGGCGAAGCGCACTTAGATTCACCAACACCTCGTCTTCATCAAAGCCCATTGAAACAGCGGCTCCGAAGACTGCGGTAAGATTGGATGCATTGAATCGTCCGATAAAATGTAAAAACACCTCATGTCCGTTCATATTCAACTGTAGTCCGTCAAAACTATCCTCCAACAAGGTCGTCTTGAAGTCGGTCAACGTGGTGAGCGAATAACCCAACTTCCTCGCCTTCGTGTTCTGCAACATCACCATTCCATTCTTATCATCAAGATTGGTAAGAGCAAAAGCCTCGTCCGACAGACCATCAAAGAATTTCTTCTTGGCAGCCAAATAGTTTGCGAATGTTTTATGATAATCCAAGTGGTCCCGCGTGAGGTTGGTGAAAATTCCACCCTCAAAGACTAATCCTTCGATTCGATTCTGATCCGAGGCATGCGAACTTACCTCCATAAAGGCGAATGTACATCCTGCATCCACCATTTCACTCAGCAAGTGATTGATAGTCAATGCATCTTCTGTGGTATGTGCCGTTGGAACAGCTCTTTCTATCACATAATTGCAAACAGTCGAAAGCAAACCACACTTATACCCCATACGGGTAAAGAGCTTATAGAGCAATGTCGCAATCGTTGTCTTTCCATTTGTTCCCGTAACCCCCACCAAGCGCAAGGACGAAGATGGATAACCATACCACGCAGAGGCAATTCTACCCAACGCCTTACTGGCGTCCGCTACCTGAACGTAGGTTACTTCCGCCATTAAATCTTCGGGAAGAGTCTCGCAGACAATCACCTTCGCACCTTTTTCAATTGCCGAGGGGATGAAGTTGTGTCCATCTACCTGCGTGCCTCGGGTAGCCACAAAAAGCGTACCGTCCGACACCTTGCGAGAGTCGAACTGCACACTTGAAAGTTCCACATCCGAACTTCCAACTATCTTGAGGACAGACACATCTGCCAATATATCTTCTAATTTCTTCATCGTCTACCTTAATTTTAATTCTACAACCATACCATCTGTTACAGCCCTATCACTCTCTATTGATTGCGAGTAAACCGTTCCGTAACCACTCAAGCGAACCTCTAATCCACTGTTTTCCATTAAAAAGACAGCATCTTTCGCGCCCATGCCTATCACATTCGGGACTCGTCGCATCCGTTCACTCGGCACATATAGGTTGGACAGCATTATCTTTTTATCATCCAAGGATTTTGTCCAACACCATCGTTTCCTCGTCTGTCCGACAGTCCTTATCTCTCCATCCGACTGATAGTCCAACCCCAGTCCCGAGAGAGCCGTTATCATCGCATCATAATTGCCCTCCTTTGTAACTGGACAGAACCGCGTCTCCTCTCCGCATTTCGTGTAGTTGTCTACGCTTGTTCTTGTCAGCGGACTGATGGCATATACCTGTTCTGCCACATTTCGGAACACCTCACCCGAAATTGCTCCCGCACTCGGATAGACAGGAGCTTGAGGATACCATACGACAACCACCATGGAATATTTCGGTGCATCCGCAGGAAAGAAACCGCAGAAAGTCAACTGATGACTCCTTCTACCGTTAAAATTCTGCACCGCGGTTCCCGTTTTCCCCGCCACCTTGAAATAAGGCGTTTTGACAGTACCCGCAGTTCCGTGCTCTACAACATCGATCATCATCTGGCGAACTTTATCCAACGTCTTCTGAGAACACAAATGCTTATTAATTACCCTATCTTTCCCCTCAAAACTTTCCACCAACTGACCATTATGATATAGACCTTTCACCAAATAGGGTTGAATCATCACACCGTCATTCGCCAATCCATTATAAAACGCCAAAAGATTGATCGGAGGCAATTGTAACTCATACCCATGAGAAATCCACGGCAACGAGAGTTTAGACCACGTCGGGTCATCCGTATTCTTGATCCTTGGATTGGCAGCACCATTCAACTCAATGTTCAGAGGCGTGTTCAAACCCATCTTATAGAGAGCCTCAATATACTTCTCTGGCTCCTTGCCAAACTTTTCCTCTATAATTTTCGCAATCACAATGTTTGACGAAATCTGAATGCCACGATTGAGAGAGATTTTTCCGGAACCTCCCTTGTTCGCATTCCAGTCTTTCATGTTTTTGCCATAGATGTGCCACACACCATTCTCTGTATCAACAATTTTCGAGGTGTCAATGCCATTCTCCAAAGCTACAATCGCAGAAGCTATCTTGAACGTCGAGCCTGGCTCTGTCTTCGAATTGACAGCGAAATTCTCATCCTCAACATAGTCGCCATTTTCAGTACGATGAAGATTGCTCATCGCCTTAATCTGTCCCGTTCTCACCTCCATGATCACCGCACACCCTTTTACAGCCTGTACCCGACTCAACGTATTGCGAAGCGCATTATCTGTGATATCCATAATGTTGACATCCAAAGTCGTCATCACATCCAAACCATCAACAGGATCGACAATCGTCAACTGCTTCGGGCGCGACCCAACATACACCGTCTGCGAACGGCCGGAGACGCCACTCAGAATAGAGTCATAATACTGCTCTATTCCGCACTTCCCTCCTTTATCCGCCTCAGCATAGAGCGAACCCACCGTACGCATTGACAACGGATAGAACGGATTGTTTCGTTTCACCTGTTCATATGGGGTCAATCCGCTTGTATTCTTGCCCATATTGTAGAGAGGAAAAGTCTTCACTCTATTCAACTCCACATACGTTAGTTTACGCGCGTTCACACGAAAATAGCGAGAGCCTTTGTTGTAGCCAACTCGCAAATGCGCCTTCATCTCGGCAGGTGTCACATCATAGACAGTGGCAAGCGAATCACACAAAGGAGGAAGCAACGAGTCAAACAACGCCCTCGTCAACCCATCCGCCTTAAAATCCATATAAAGCACATAGGTCGGAACCGTCGCCGCCAACAACTTACCATCGCACGCCAAGATGTTACCCCGTTCTGGAGCAACGTCTACAATCTTTATTTCTCGCTTGCCTAAGTTTCGCCAAAAATCACCCTCTTCACCAGACATCGTATAAACAATCTTTCCAAGCACAGCAAGAGAACTCACCAGCACAACTAAATAGAGGACTGCTGCACGATTAATCGTTTCTTGCTTGACATTTGCCACAATTATCCGGTTTTATAAATTGTTTCCTGCGAATCTAAAACTCAACTCATTTTCAATAAACTCAAGAACTCATTTCTTGAGCGCATACGGAGGAGTCGTCGACGGACGCAATGCCTCATCTTGTTTCTCCACCAACTGCAATATGTAGGTCTGACGTTTGTGCTTCAACAACTCCGACGAACGCGTCAACGCATCAAACTTCACATCCACTAATCTCAACTCCGCTTTCGTTATCTCCCCCACTTTTTCCTCGCACGCATAACGCAAAGCGATATGGCAGAATAGAAAGATGACCACCAAAGCGAACAATGGCACCAGACTCGTCACCGACTCTTTCCGAAAAATGTTCCCTGTAAAAACATCTTTCACAGACTCGCCTGCAAGATCTGCATAGTCTTTTACATGAAACCATTTATCGAACGACTCCTTGCCCATCTTTTCATTATCTTTTTCCATACCGAAGACAACTCATACCTTCTCGGCGATTCTTAACTTGGCACTCCTCGAACGAGGATTGGCTTCCACCTCCTCTTCAGATGCCACAATCACTTTATTGTTGATCAATTTAAACGGAGAAAGTCGGTTGCCGTAGAAATCCTGCTCCACCTTTCCATCAAAATTGCCAGCTTTCATAAAGTTCTTCACTAAACGATCCTCTAATGAGTGGTAGGTCAACACAACCAAACGACCGCCCACGTTGAGCTTCTCTAACGATTGTCGGAGCATCTCCTTCAACGCATCCATCTCATGGTTCACCTCAATCCGAAGAGCTTGAAACAATCGCGCCAAATCTTTCTTCTGTTTATCCCTCCCTAATAATGGCTCCGCAACATTCACCAAATCGGCTATGCGAACAAAGGGTTTCGATGTCCGTACTTTCACAATCGCAGATGCCAACTTCCGTGCATTACTAAGTTCTCCATACTGGTAGAAGACATCCGACAAAGCCTTTTCATCGTAGGTGTTGAGCAAATCTGCCGCGGTAAACTCTGATCGCTGATTCATACGCATATCCAAAGAACCATCAAAACGGAACGAGAACCCACGCTCCGCATCATCAAAATGATGGAAAGAAACACCCAAGTCGGCCAGAACACCATCCACCGACTCGACACCATAATATCTAAGAAAATTAGACAAATAGCGGAAATTACTGCGAACGAAAGTAAAACGAGCATCGTCTACCACGTTCTGCAACACATCAAGATCCTGGTCGAACGAATATAGATGACCATCCGCACCTAAGTTTTTCAATATTTCGCGAGAATGTCCGCCGCCACCAAAAGTTACATCTACATAGATGCCAGAAGGCTTAATTTGCAAGCCATCCATACAAGGACGTAGAAGCGCAGGTGTGTGATAAACATTCTCCATATATAACCCTTTATTTTTTCAGTTTTTAAAATCCTCCCATTTTCGCTTGCAAAGCCGCATCAAAATCCTCGTCCGTCATCAAATCATCTTCTAATGTCTCATTCTTCCAGATCTCAAAATAGTTGCCTACGCCCACGAAAAGAGCCTCAGTCTCAATGCCAACTTTATCTAAAACTTTCTTCTGAAGAAGAATACGACCGCTTGCATCCAACTCAACCATCTCAAAACTGGAGGTGAACTGACGCTTGAGTTTCACATCTTCAGGATTCCACAAGTTCAGCTTCGCATCCAACTGCTCTACTAATTTCTCCCACTCCGTAGAAGGGTAAAGTTTCGCACATTGGGTCTTCGCATCTACACGCAAGTACAAACAAGCATCGCCTGCTCCTTCAAGCATACGACGGTAGACCGCGGGAACAAACACACGCCCCTTGCTGTCAACCTTTGCTTCTGTTTTTCCCAAAAATTTGTACATCCGAATAGACATTTATTAGACAAATACAAAGATAACGAAATTTAACCACGCCCCACAATCCCCCACTTTACTTTTTTTCAACTATTTCAACGCTGTTTTTAACCACATTTCAACAGGACGGCGTGATTCACTAACAAAATTTCAACAAGTTATTAACAATTTGATTTTCTTCACATTTCAACATTTTCTTGTTTTTTTTCTTTATTTTTGCCACGACTTTTTGGCCGATGTTTCTTTGACTGCTCCAAACGAGAAATCCTATCTTTCATCATGGGTAATTCACCGTCCGACAAAAAACAAATTCACATAGATGTCAAAAAGGTGCTGGAAACGAAACTTCCCGCACTTAAAGGCAGAGTGCCTGACTTTGTCATTCAATACCTCCGACGTATCGTCCACGAAGAAGAAATGAATAATTTCTTCCGCGACCACGGAGAGCTAATGGGTATGGATTTCGCCACCTACTTTATGCTCGAATACCTTAATATCTCCATAGAAAAAAGGTGCGAGGCAAGACTGCCAGACAACGGACGAGTGGTATTCGCATGCAACCATCCTATCGGAAGCATAGACGGAATCGCCCTTATCATCGCATTAGGGCAGAAATACGGGACACTCAAAATTCCAGTAAACGACCTTTTGCTCAACATCGTCAATTTGCAGGAATTTTTCATCCCCGTAAACAAGGTGTCTAACGAACAGTCTCGTAACATGTCCGAGATGCTCAACAGCGCTTTAGCAAGCGACGACCCTATTCTATTTTTTCCCTCTGGGCAATGTTCTCGTCGCCAAGACGACGGTTCAATTCGAGACAACGAGTGGAAGAAGACTTTCATATCAAAAGCCCGAGAATACAAGAGAGACGTCGTCCCCCTCTATTTTGAAGGTAGAAACTCTAATTTCTTTTATCGCTTAGCCTATTACAGGAAAAAGTTAGGAATCAAAGCCAACATTGAGATGCTCTACTTGGCAGACGAGATGTTTAAACAGAAAAACAATAAATTCACGATCACCATAGGCAACCCCATCCCTTATACCACTTTTGACGACAGCAAGTCGGATCGCGAGTGGGCGGCTTATGTGAAAGAGATTTCTTATAGTCTAATCAACGACAAATAATTGTATATGGAACGAATTATTGACCCGATACCGACAGACCTCATAGAAGCGGAGTTGACACGCAACTTGTTCTTGCGCACTACCAACAAAGCTAACAACCAGATCTTCATCATTACCGCCCACAATGCGCCTAACACGATGCGAGAAATTGGCCGTCTACGGGAAATCTCATTTCGCACTTCAGGTGGCGGTGCAGGCGTGGCGTGCGACCTCGACGATTACGACACAATGGAGACTCCTTACCACCAACTGATTGTCTGGAATCCTGATGCAAAAGAGATTATAGGAGGCTATCGATACCTCCATGGTTGCGAAGCAAAATATGACGAGGATGGTCAGCCTCGTCTCACCTCGTCTCATCTCTACCACTACTCAGAGAAATTCATCAAAGAGTATCTCCCCTACACAATTGAACTGGGCCGTTCGTTCGTTCGCCCAGAATACCAATCGTCGAAGATGGGGGCGAAGAGCCTCTACGCATTGGACAATCTTTGGGATGGGTTAGGAGCGTTGACGTTGACCATCCCCAACTCTAAATATTTCTTTGGGAAAGCCACAATATACCCTTCCTTCAATGAGAACGCAAGGAACTGCATCTTTGCCTTTCTTCACAAATATTTCGAGGACAAAGACAAATTGGTAACACCTCATCATCCTCTCAACTTAGATGAAAACATACAGAAATTTTCATCATTGTTGGCAGGCAACAACTTCAAAGAGGACTATACCATTTTGAAGAGCTATGTGAAAGAATCGGGACAAAACATTCCACCGCTCATCAACGCCTATATGACGCTTTCTCCAACACTACGCACCTTTGGCTCTTGTATCAACGACGAGTTTAGCGACGTGATAGAGACTGGTTTGATGATCACGATAGAGGAAATTTTCGAACAAAAGAGGCTTCGTCATGTCGACACTTTCCTCAAAGAGGAGCGAGGCAGCGGATTATAGAATTACAGAATGAGAACGCACCGACTCCAAAAAAGAAATGTTGCGTATCTTTTAGAAATTCTTTAAATTTGCACCGCCTAAGAAAAAATCCGTTTTTAGGATAGAATGGGGTTGCGTAGTTCAATGGATAGAATACGGGTTTCCTAAACCTTAGATCCGGGTTCGATTCCCGGCGCGACTACAAAAGCGAAAGTCTGTTGTCCAGGCTTTCGCTTTTCTCTATTTACAACAATCATCAATTTTTAATTAAAGACGAAGAGTCTAAACTACACATTCCTCCCTTTTCATAAACAGATATTCGTTCAAATGACGGAGTAAAATTTGTAATTATTTTAAATCCAGCGAATTAAAGATTTTAGAACGGATACCCAATTCCAAAGTTAAACGCACAATAACTCCAACTTGGGTAACAAATGACCCAACGGTATTTTCCACTATAAATCGGATTATAAATCTGCATACCGACATCAAACCGAATCACCAAAAACTTAAGATTCGGACGTATGCCGAGACCCCACGAGAAGCCCATCTCTTTATAGAACGTAGCTATATTGAACTGTCCTCCTGCTTGTTCCTCATAATCTCGAACTGTCCATACATTTCCGGCATCTAAGAAAGCCGCTAAATCTAAAATGGTATTGGTCTGTTGCCGATACTCTAAGTTGAGTATTACTTTGACATCTCCAGTCTGCGTGATAAAGTTACCGTATGTCTCAGAATCAAACCTTCCCGGTCCCAATGTTCGCGTACTCCAACCTCTCACAGTATTCGCACCTCCAGCATAGAACCTTTGCTCGTAAGGCAGAATGTCTGAGTTCCCGTACGGAGAGGCAAAACCTAATCCACAATGAGCAACCAACTGCGATTTTAGTCCTAAGAAAAAAGTTTTCGACACGTCAAAAGTTGCTTTGACATATTGTGCGAAAGGGGTTCCCCAAATTTCGTAGGCTCCATCTTCACTCTTCTTCACCGATGGGATGGCAGAGCAAATCGCATACGGAATCGTCCCTGCCACATCTACACTTGCATGAATATTCCACCCTTTCTTCGTTGTGGATGTGGACTTATCACTTGTATAGACAACCGAATACGACGCTCTCGTGATGAACTGATCCTTATAGCTCTCCTTCAACAAGACATTGTCGACCTGATCTAAATACTCCTCAAACCACGAGGATGTCCACGGAGAAACGACATAGTTGACATTGCAGAGATCAAAAGTATGAAACAATCTTTTCCGATTGGAATACCATGTGTACTTCCAATCTAAACTCATAAAACGACGATTGTACTCAGGTCTTTTACGCCAGTTCATGCTAAAAGTCAAAACGGAGCTTGCTCCTACCTGCTTTTTGTATTTCTCGGGCAATGCGAAGAGAAGAATCCGAGGAATTGTCAGAGAGGTCTCGCCTCCATATTCGTAATAATTGTCTGAATTTACGATGTAATTTGATTTGCCTCGGATATGTTCAAACGAACCATTCAGTTTGATATTGAACACCTCCGAGCCATGGAAAAGATTCTTCTGCTGAAAACCAACGTAAGCGGCCGCACCTAAGTCACCTGCCGAATTAGTGCCATCCACTCCACACTGGAAATGATACAGATTAGATGGTGTCAATGTGATTTCAGCGTTTAACAATAGGGAATCACTCGGATCTTCCTCTATCTCAACTGCCACTTTCGACACTGCTCCCAGATTGCTAAACGAACTATAGGTTTTGTCGATGATTTTCGTGTTGTAATATCTTCCCGTACGGATAAAATTGTTATTGTACAACACCGGAGGACGGATGAATCGTTCTTCTCCCTCAATAATCATTGTGTTACCGAAACGTAGTGTGTCCTGTTTCTCTGCATCTTTTCGGCGGAAAGGAAAGTTGGTTTTTTCTGTTCCGTTATAGATAGTGATATTATTGAACTTATAACGACCTAACGCCGGATCTGTTTCCAAAGTTTCATTTTTTTCCAAACTTCGATATTTCAGGGTTACATCCACCTGATTATTTCCCACACTTGTGTCTGCCTCGAAATAAAAGTTGTTTTTGCTGAGCATATAATAGCCCATATTCTGATAGGCCGCAGTCAAATTTGATGATAAATCATTGAAAACAGAAGCCTCAAAGTTGTCTCCCGACTTTATTTTCATAATTTTCTTTACGGCTCGAGTTGTCAATAGCGTTGCCATCTCGTCTGGCGCAATATCAACCTTAAATTCTCTAATCTTATAGAGTTCATTGGGTCGAATACAATACTTCAAAGCTGCCTTTTTCTCGGCAGTATCAACACAATGGAATGTCTCTGCATTGAGATACCCTAAATTTTTCATCGCCTTTGTCAGCTGCTTCTCTGTCTTTTCGGTCTGCGCCTCACTATAGATAACAGGTTCACTACCTATTTTTCGCAGCAGACGATTGATTCGCTTCGTTGTGTCTTGTCCCGAAAGCGAGTATATGTGTAATCCTAATTTATTGATGAAAAGTCCGTCTGCGTTCGGCTTCTGACTGACGTATTCTGTTAGGTTAGACGATGACACTTTCTTGTTCTCCACCTTTATCTCCACCTCGTCCAGTAGATAATCCCCATCCTCCACATATTTTGTAGTAGAACAAGATGCGAATAACAATGTTGCAATAATACATACAACGACCTTCGCATATCGTAACATTCTATTTATTAACGTTTTCGTCATTCTTCTTTATTCCCT
This sequence comes from Bacteroidaceae bacterium, assembly GCA_963619325.1. Lineage (GTDB taxonomy): Bacteria > Bacteroidota > Bacteroidia > Bacteroidales > Paludibacteraceae > UBA1181. The sequence goes on from CAVEVQ010000017.1 coordinate 43,509, forward strand.
TGTTTTTGTCCGTTACAGGATTTGCCAATGGATCTTTTTCAGTAGTTTTTTTCTTAGGAGCAGTCGTTTTTTCTTCTTTTATTTCCGGTTTATCATCCCTGCGAACAGCTGGTTCCTTCTCTTTGCTCGACTTAAATTCTCCTTTTATATTGAACAAATTTTTCAGTTTTTTTGATTCTCGTACAAACGAGAAACCTATTCCTTGTGTATTATTAGAAGTTCTGAAAATATCGTTATTGGTGTGGTTGTAGGCTTTCAAACGGAAGATACCTGTCTTGCCCAATAAATATTCAGCATCAAAATCGCCCATAAAACCAGAAGTATTCGTCGTGGCATTCTGTTGCATCCCCAAGTTCGTGCTAAGCAATAGCTTGTCATGCGCTAATTTGGTGGAAACAGACACACCTAACTCCATATCGGACAAATCTTCTTTGGTTGAATTGAGGTCTGTTCCAATCGTTACTTTATCGCCCAAAACATTACCTAATACATTATTGAGAGAAGAAGATAGGGAGGAAGAAGCGAACGACATCATCGCATTACCATTAGTTTCCCCATACGGATCATTAAACATACCTAAACCAATCAAGTAGGCAAACTCCACTATCCTAATGTTATCTGTGTTGATAATGCTTGCCACCTGCTGCTGAATCTCCTCATTTGCTTTTGGTAAAGCGACATCATAGCCTAACGTCATATCATTCAAATCTCCAGAAGCCTTAAGCACACAGTTGACAGGCACCCGTGTCGATGAAAGCGATGAAAAGGAAGAACTTAACGTTGCGAGATCTGCTGTCAACCCATAATTAACTGTCGCATTGAACCTTAAATTCATCGGATTTCCTGAAAAATCAACGTAACTACCCTCTTGAATCGAAAACTTCTTAGTTGGAATTCCAGATAGTTTCAGTTTCACATAACCATCACTCACAGTAAAACGATTATATAGAGACACATTATTATCTTCGTAAACAATCTTGAGGTTTCCATTGCCCCTCAGCATCGCACCATCTGCCACATTAACATAAAAAGCCGCTTTATCCGTCAATCCTAAATCTAAATTGGCATAGACCATAAATTTGTCTTTGTTTTCCATCTGTGTCGTGTCTTCTTGTGGGTTCAACGCCACATCCGATGACACATAGACTATGTTGTCGTATGTGCTGGCCTCCGTAGCCGACTCAGGCAAATTGATATTCACAATTGTGTTATCACTGTTACTAAACTCGCCCGTCAACGAGGCTTGTTTTTCGTCTCCCTCCAATTTCAACGCCTTAGCATTAGCGAAGAACTTTCCATAGGCAATCTTGTTTCTATCTTTCGGATTATTCAAGAGTGCAAAATCACGCATAAAGAGAATCATTTCATACTTAAATGTTTTGAAATGATCATGATAAATATCGCCATTGAAGAACAAACGATTACCAAAATTATCCGTCACCTTGAATCTTTTCGCATAGAAGTGATTTTTGTCCATCTTTACGCTGTCCGAAATACTATAGGTGACTCCCGTGTAATTGATTTTCGCTTTTGCATCCAGCAGGTAAACATACCCATTTATGTCAGGCGATGCTAAATCTCCTTCTATCTTTATATTCGACCCAATATACCCTTGTACGTCACTCACATACTCTCCTGTGAAAGGCACTGTCATCGCTAACGGCACGGAGTCTAAAACAGCAGAAAGACGCACATAACGATCCGACGGAGCAACAATACCTTTGATATCCATCAACCGCAAACTGTCCTTTGAAAGCTGCATCTTAGCCCCGACTCCTTTCCGCTTATTGTCCCATATCGCACTCGCCACCAAATCTCCAAAATCATTGCCATCATAGTTAATCCCATTTAAATGAAAGTCTCGAGTAAAGAAACGGAAATCCTCTCCAAGTATAGCTGTCGCTCGAACTCGCCCATCTATCTGGAAATCGACAGGCAAATCGTTGATATACAACAAAGAAAGCAGTGTCTTAAATTTCAACTTGTCAAACTCAACATTGAGAGTGTCATTCAGATTTTCGGAAACGACACCATTCACCGAAAGTAACGGTTGTTCCGTTGTTGAAAGTCCGAAATTGTCAATCGTTATTCTCGTCGGCACTCCCAAAGGATAGTCAATGACCGCCTTGTTATTGACAATTTCCTTCTCATGCAAGAAAATGGAACTTTTATCAATGTTCATCCGCATTTTTATATTCCCATTGTCCGAAGGTTGGAATGAGATACAGTTCCACAAATCTCCATGCAGGAAAAGTGTGTCGGGCATAGTCCCCATCTCAACAACATTGAAGATAGAATCGTGCAAAGCGACAATATGCATGCCAATAACCGCCGAAAAATCACTCTCCTTATTCGGACGAACCGTAGTAGTAGCCACGCCAAACAAACGATCTGCTTCCGTTTTAAAATCAATAGAAGATGGAGCAATCGCGATCTGAGAAGTTTCAATTTGAGGAGTATAAACACTCAACTCTATGTGTTCATCCTCTTTATTGCTCATAGATCCATTCACCCTCAAAGATCCTAACAAACTTAAATCCACCCCAAAATAGTTCAAAATCGGATTGACTTTGTCTGTCCTCAAATCAAAAGCAATGTTCGTCGGATTAACGACAGATGAAGTATCATGAAAGACCGTCGGAAAGTATCTACCCAACACATCCTCTGCACATCCATAGAGTTCTTCATACTTAAACTCTCCCTCTACGGTAGCGTTCAGAAAAGAAGATTTTAAATCAATGTTCTTGCGATTACCTATCGGTGTTTGTAAAAATCTAACATAGTCAATATGTAATTCGGCAGTATCGCCCTCCAACCGAACATCATCAATAGAAATGTTTCCCCACCATTTATTATAGTCCGACCCAACACCATTCACTGTCAACACACCACTTGCAGTATTAAACGGTATGTTTTCGGTCAAATTTAATTTCAAAGGATTTATACCATTGACTATCAAACGAATATCCGTCATCATACTATCCGTCATCAACTTAGAAACCGCACCCGTTAAACTGAAATCGCAATTTGCATCATTTGTACGAACAAATGCTTTCACATCACCTTTCTTGCCATATTCGCAGTCAATATTAATCGGACTATAATCGTAGCCGAACAAATTTGCAGTCATCACATCGCCTCTTAGTGTGGCAGAAGGATTTTCAGCAAAATTCCAATCTATTGTGTTGCTCAACTGCAAGCGAAGATTTTTCGCAATATCCGATCCAATAATCGGCTTTAAAGTATTGACATTAATATCCCAATTTGTTTCCGCTTTCAAGTAGTCTAAATCAGCCATATAGTTGATTATTCCAATTGAAGAAATTTTTCCAATTGGTGTCGTCAAATCAACCGATTCTTGGAATTTTTTCAGTGTTCCCTCCGATGCCACTCTTAGAGAGCAAGGCAAAAGCGAATCTACTATCGCAGGCAAAGCAACGTCAAAGAGTCGTTTCAATGTTTTCGGAGCATCTCGGTCGACAACAACACGCTCCAATTGTGCGAAGATATGTGTTTTTTCCCATTGACTATAATCATCTATACTCAATCGCGGAGAGTAGAGTTGCAATGTTTTGGGATAGTCAACATAAAGTTGAGATATACCTATCTGAGGAAGTGTACCTTCGGCCTTTCCTGACAATGCGACAGGTTCTTCAAAACGACTCAACATTGGCACAAAGCACTGAAAATCAGAGGCTACAATTGATGCGCTATCTATGGTGGCCGACAAAGAAAGCGAATCTATATTGAAATAGATGTTCGAACCCGTCAACCATGTTTTATTAGTTTTTAAATCTAACGTGGGGACTCTCAACGCCAACGAGTCTAATGCAAAATGTATCGGAGCGTCAAAATATTCAAGCCTCAACCCACTTTTCTCCTTACCCGACAATTCCTCGCAATCAACATCCAATGCAGATGGCAGACGTAAATCCAAATTCGAGGCAAAATTGAGGCTATCTACACGAATGTGCGAAGCGTTAAACAAGGCACTCGTATCGGGGACACTATAAATATCGTATGCAAAAGAGCCATTTTTCAGCAGAATCTGACCAACAGACATATTGAAATTCGTTGGTGAGGAGGCTGTATCTTCAGGTTCATCCGAAGAGAAAGCATCTATCAGAAATTGGAAATTTAAATCAGCAGAATCGTTGGTTGCAGATAGTTTTACAATGAAATCTTTCAGTGCAATTTTCTTGATGTTCAGCGTGTTCTTCCTGTAGATCTTTCTCAACGAATAGTCAACATTCAATAATCCGATATAAGCGAGAGTATCTTTATTAAGGTCTTCCACATACAAGCCTTTAATGTAGACTCCGTTAAAAATATCCAAATGGAGCTGCCCTATTTCAATCTTCGTTTTCGTCCGTTCCGTCACATAGTCTACTGCAAAACCTGCACACCATTTTTGGATTGCAGGCACATTTAGCAGAAGAAGAATCACGGTGTTGAAGACCAAAAGGAATGCGATGACAGATGCCAACGCACGCACAAGAGCCTTTTTGACCGTTTTCTGCATCTTCTTTTCCGCAGAGGTAGAAATTAGGTTAGTAGGAAACGAAAGAAGCCTTGACTTCTATCTCGCTTATAACGAGGAACGTCCAAGTGAGGTCGTTCCTCTCTCATTAATACTCTGGAGTGAATTCTCCATTAGAGTCATCGTCATCGGGAACATTCTCGAAGTCGTTCGTCGGAATGTATTCTTGCTGAATCTTCTCTTCTTTGCGCTGGGCAGCAGTCTTACCGTTATGTTTCTTTTTTTCTACATAGTCTGTCCAATAGACTGGCACCTGCAATGCTATTTTGGCTCCAAAATTAAGCATGGTTAAATCAGACGTACCAAAGAATGAGACTGGACTGCTTGTCAGCAAGAATGAAGGGAAATGAATCTCTGCATTCACATAGAACGGGTCGCGGCCTATACGCAATCCATAGGCAAAGTCCAATGTTGAACTGAACTTTTCCGGGTCTCCTAAATTCTCATTTATAATATCTATATAGCGTGCGGGTTCATCTTCATTCGTGAAAGAAATCGTATTACGATTAGCAACCAACCAACAAAAAGAGAGGTCTAATTTGAAATACGGACGCACGATATTTTCTGGCTTTACGAAGAGAATACGAAACTGCAACGGAATACCTAAATAGTTGTTAGCCTGTTTGATGCTAGTTATGGAGACATACTCACCTTTATCTGCATCCGGATCGACATTCCACTCGTAGGAAACCTCACCTTCACGTCCTAAAAACGCTGTGTAGGTGGTAAGTCGAAGCCCGGTCGACAATCCGAACATCCCATTGCCGAACATATACTCACCCAATACGCCGATATGCCAAGGAATATAATAAGCGTGTACACCATATTTCCCAAAACGTACATTTGAAGGAGGCTCTACGTCTTTTGTCAGCACATGCGCACCCACCTCGACGCCGAAATTAATCGCCTCAACTTTTTCCTCACCAGTTGCTGAAACTGACCCCACAAAGAGCAACGCGACTATCAGTGAAAATATTTTTTTCATATTCGATTCATTCTTAGAAAGGACTCATTTATCCCTATATCGTATTTGCAAAAATAACTAAAAAATTCAAAGAAAAGGTTAAGCGCATATAAAAGTTGGTTCTTCATAGCCTCACAAAAAAAAGAGACTTAATTTCTTAAGTCTCTTGTCGAGGTGAAGGGATTCGAACCCCCGACCCTTTGGTCCCAAACCAAATGCGCTAACCGGACTGCGCTACACCTCGTTCACATTTTCGTTATCCTCAAATGCGGTGCAAAGATAGAAGAGTTTTTTTTAACAGCAAAGAAAAAAATATGGTTTTTTGAAGAAAATATCAACAAGCCTCAACAACTTTCACAGAATGCTTCTCATCCACCAACTTTCTCAAGGTATCCGATTCGCCTACCAACCAGACCAAATCTCCTTTATGGAAGACTGTCTGTGCATCTATATTCATCAAAGAGACGCCACTCCTCTCCAAGCCGACCACCATCAACTTACGACTCTCTCGCAAACCAGAATCTTTCAACGCCTTGTCGCAAAGCACCGAATCTTCCGTAATCTCCACTTGTTCAATGGAGATGCTGCGGTTACAATCTTCTTCTGCCGATACCTCCACCCTGACTTCTTCCTGAAATTTTTCTAATTGTTCATCTGTTCCAAGCACCAATAATTTGTCCATCGGGAAAAGACGCTCATTGCCTCCAGGAATGTTATAGCGACGTACTCCACGCAAAATAGAAACGATATGTACGCCCAACCTCCTTCTATAGTCCAACTCCTGCAATGATTTTCCTACACATTTTGCTGATGGCGAAATAACGTAGTCTACCAAATGGATATCATACGACGAAAGCTGCGTCGCCAGTCCCTGCTTATAACCAGACTCGCGTATCGTACGCAGACTCTGCTCATTCTCCCTTGAATTGAGATTATGTAAGAATTTACGCTCCATATTGATGGAGAACAACTTTAGCCGTTTGGATGCCAACATCAAGAAAACCACCAAACAAGCCACCATCGTGGCAATACCGACATAAACATTGAACGTCTGCTGCAAGATGAAACCCACAAATGCTAAAACAACCGCAAAACGCATGGCTGTAAGCATAACGAGCAAAACCCGATTCAATCTATTCTGAATCCACAAATGTTTGTACTCTATCGAATGATTCTTCTTCGCCACCATCGCACGCATCAAGGGTGAAATGACAATAATCGAGACAACGGCCACGACCAACTGCCCCCAAAATCCAGGCAAATAGGAATAGACAAAAGGTTTTAAATACTTCACACATACGATAACGAATGCCAATGACATAATAGAGCAAACAGCCACAATCTTTATTATCTGAATCACAAGACTATACCATACATTTTCATTATGCGTCGTCTTCCAATCCGACCTTGACTCCAACCGTACCAGCCAACGTTCCGGCAATTTCTTGCAGATTAACGAATAAGCAGAATCCTTCAGTCGCATGACGTAGGGAGTGAGGAAAATCGTGATGACTGACACCGCAACTATGACTGGATATATATACTCGTCTATGATGCCCAAATTGACGCCTAACAGGGCAATGATGAAAGCAAACTCTCCAATCTGAGTGAGGCAGAATCCTGATTGTACAGCCACCCTCAAAGACTGCCCCGACAACAACAACCCCATCGTCGCAAACGAAATCTGTCCCACCACCACAGCAAGTACTAAGATGATTATCGGCACCGCGTACTGAACAATGACATTAAAATCAACCATCATACCTACCGACACGAAAAATATCGCCCCAAAGAGATCCTTCAACGGACGAACCAAAGACTGAACTCGCTCGGCTTCTAATGTTTCAGCTAATACCGAACCCATCACAAACGCACCCAATGCGGAAGAAAACCCTACTTTCATAGCAAAAAGCACCATACTGAAACAGAGTCCAAGGGAGAAGATGAGTAAAGTCTCATCATTCAGCACTGGTTTAGCTTTTTTAAGAATGATCGGAATAAGATAGATACCACCCACCATCCAAACGACCAGAAAAAAGCAAAGTTTCAAGATTGCGAAGACTAAATCTGTTCCCTCAAAAGATTTTCCGACAAAAAGCGTAGATATCAGAACCATCAAAACAATCGCAATAAGGTCTTCAAAAATCAATATTCCAAATACTATCTTCGTGAATTTTTGACTTCTTAGACCCATATCATCAAAAGCCTTGATAATAATTGCGGTAGAGGACATTGAAATCATACCACCGAGCAAGACACTATTGGTCATTCCCCAACCCATCGCCATACCAACGAAGAATCCAAGAATAATCATGAAAGTAACGATGACCAAAGCCGAAATCATCGCCGTGCGACCCACATTGAGCAACTTTTTAAAACTAAAATCAAGTCCCAAGCTGAAGAGTAGGAACACCACACCAATATCCGCCCAAGTACCAATATCTGACGAACCCGAAACTGTAGGCAAAAAAGTAATTTGAGAGCCGACCAAACAGCCAGCCACGATATACCCTAAAACAACAGGCTGTTTTAGCCATTTGAAGACTATGGTAGTCAGTCCGGCACTAATCAATATAAGTGCCAAATCCGAAATTAAAGGAGGAATATTCATGACGAAATGTTTTTAAAACAATTCCTCGCAAAATTAAAAAATTAAACAAAGCCATAATAATGTATGAGAGAAATTTGGAAGAAACGCGAAAATAAAATCGCCCCGAAAATATCAGTTAATTACACATTTCATATTTATAGAGATTCACTCTTCCACTCCCCTATAGTCCCCGTCTCCGAAGATATTCGCTTGATTCTCAAAATTGCATTACCTAATCCGAAGTTCATATGCCAAACGAATCAGAGCGGAGCACTATACATATATATTTGAAATCTAAGAGAAACAACAGATTTATTGAGCTTTCGGACGTTCTCCACTATAGCGTCTATTTTTTTACTCCAAAAAACAGACAAAAAAAGAAAGTTTGAAGAGATGCTTCAAACTTTCTTACTTTGTGGTACCACCAGGAATCGAACCGGGGACACAAGGATTTTCAGTCCTTTGCTCTACCAACT
>CAVEVQ010000018.1:0-51876 GCA_963619325.1 Bacteroidaceae bacterium
CCAGCCCTATCTTTTGCGGGTTCAAAAAGTTTTTAGCGGACAGCAATATTTTTTTTTGCAATAGTAACAAATAGGAGTTTACTTCACGTTTGAATAGCATGGGCATAGAAGTCCACGACAGGAAGAACTCCTCTCCAACAAAAAAGGGAAGACTTGTAAGCCTTCCCTTTCTTTTATTCAAATATTACTACTACATTCCGAAACTGATGCCGTTGATGTATTCGTAGATTGGACTGATCAAACCTAAAACAATCATGCCGACGGTGCAGATTACCAAACCGATGCGTGTCATGCTATCGCTCTTGAAGGTGGCAATCGGTGCGTCAGACTTCTTGATGAACATCGCTTTCACTACTAACAAATAGTAGAAGAGGGAGATGATAGTGTTCAACAACGCAAGGAACACCAAGAGTACTTCTCCCTGTTGGATCGCTGATGCGAAGATGAAGAACTTACTGAAGAATCCTGCAAAGATTGGGATACCTCCGAGTGAGAACATCGCCAGCATCATCACCAACGCCAATTTAGGGTTAGTCTCGTAGAGTCCGTCGTAATCGTCCATTGATACTTTGCCAGTCTTACTTTCAATCGTTGCGATAACTCCGAAGGCTGCCAAGTTGGTGAACATATAGATGAATAAGTAGAACACCATAGATGCCATACCTTGTGCAGTACCTGCGTAAACTCCCAACATCAGATATCCTGCTTGTGAGATAGACGAGAACGCCAAAAATCTCTTCAAGTTCTTTTGACGGATAGCGAAAAGGTTGCCGACAGTGATCGTAATGACGATGATCCACCAGAAGAACTGCTTCCACACTTCTGGATAGTTTGAGAACGCTTTAATCAGAATACACATCAACGCAAAGGCTGCTGCTCCCTTAGAGATGACTGAAAGGTAAGCGGTAACCGCCGTTGGCGCACCTTGGTAGGTGTCTGCTGTCCACAAATGGAATGGCACGAGCGAAATCTTGAATCCTAAACCTGCCAAGAAGAAGATGGCTGCCATAATGTGGAGTGGGGTAGCTGCGAAATTGGCTGCTACCTCGCTGAAATAAAGTGAACCGCAAGTACCATAGATTAATGAGATACCGAAAAGCATCACTCCAGATGAGAAGGCTGCTGTCAAGATATACTTGGCTGCTGCCTCTGCCGATACGTTCTCCTTCTTGTTGAAGGCAACCAATGTAGCCATTGGAATAGAGGCTGTTTCCAAACCGATGTAGAACAAGAGGAAGTCGCCCGATGAAATCATCAGGTACATTCCGAAGAGTGTCGCAAGGGTCAAGAAATAGAACTCGCCGACATATTTGAAGTTGGTCGTCTTGTTCCACTCATATCCGAAGAGGAACACAAAGAGCGTACCGATATTCAAGATATTTTTCACAAACACATGAATAGGAGAGGTTACATACATGCCCCCGAACGACTCAGCGTCGCCAATGTTCCATGCAAAGAAACCTAACGCCGTATGGATGGCGAATAGCGCAATGGAGAAGAGTTGGAATCCCTTCTTCTCTTTTCCCCATGCCAAATCAGCCAACAAGGTCAATATCAAAACCACTACCAATGAAAGTTCGTGGTTCATAATCAAGAAATTACTATAATCCATATTCTATAGTTTTATCAAATTTGAGCCGTTCAACTCATTAGAATATTTTAACCAAGTTTTCGATACCGCCTCCAATCATGTCCGACAACCAGAGTGGTGCGAGACCGATAGCGGCAATGGCGAAAATCAAACCGAACACTGCTATTTTCTCATACCAGATAGCATCTGTCAAAGTCTCGTGATGTGGGTCTTGCATTGGTCCGAAAAGGATCTTGCCAACTACACGGAGAATATAAACCGCCGTGATGACGATCGATGTACATGTCAAAATGACGAAGACTCTGTGGAACAAGTCTGGGTGTTGGAACGCTCCGACGAAGATTGTCATTTCAGCGACGAATCCACTCAAACCAGGCAAACCGAGGGAAGCCATACCTGCAATCACATAGCAGACGCAGAGAACTGGCATAACTTTCATCAAACCGCCCATCTCGCGAATATCACGGGTGTGGGTTCTTCCGTAGATCATACCAATCAAGGCGAAGAACAAGGCTGTCATCAAACCATGAGACACCATCTGAAGGATCGCTCCCGTCATCGCTGTCTTGTTCATCATCAATAGGGCGAACAACACCAAACCGCAGTGACTCACTGATGAGTAGGCGTTGATGTACTTCAAATCGTTTTGTACACATGCGCTGAACGCTCCGTAGACAACACTGATACCGGTCAAGATAATGAATATCCAAGCCAAATCGTTTGCCGCTTGAGGCATCAAATACATAGCCACACGGAAACATCCGTAACCTCCTAACTTCATCAACACTCCTGCGTGTAACATTGATACTGCCGTAGGGGCGCAGGCGTGACCATCAGGCGACCAAGTGTGGAATGGGAACATAGCGCCCAAAACACCGAATCCGATGAAGGTGAGAGGGAAGAAGATATACTGCCAGTGCATGTCTGCTCCTGCTGCTGCAGAGACTGCCACATTGTGCGAAATCTCTTGAATGTTGAACGTTGCAACTCCTCCATCTGGGATAGAGTAGTAGTAGATACCCAGAATGCCGACCATCAAGAAGGCAGAACCTCCCATCAACATCAAGGTCAACTTCATAGCCGAGTACTCCTTGTTTCCACTTCCCCAAAGTCCGATGAGAAGGTACATTGGAATCAAGGCAACCTCGTAGAAGAGGAACATGGTGAAGAGGTCTAACGAGATGAAAAATCCGTAAACACCTATTGAAAGCATCAAGAACCACAAGAAATACTCCTTTGTCTTGTTCTCAATAGCGTATGAAACGAATGTTCCTGTGATGACGACGATAGACGAAAGTAACAACATTGCCACTGACACGCCGTCGACTCCAACAGAGTAGTGGATGTTCAAAGCCTCATACCACATAACGGAACTCGTGAACACGAACTCGTCTGTGACACCGCTTTCTCTCAGTCCTAAGTAGGTGATTGTCAAGTAGGCTGAGGTCGCCAACAAAGCAAATCCTCCTATAGCCATGACAGTCCTAATTAAACTTTTCTTTTCCCCAGGGATACAGAAAAGTATCACCATCATGACAAGGGGAATGATTACAAATAATGATAAAATATTCATTGTCGTACTTTTTTTCTATTAGAGATACAACGATAATGCTGTTATGACAATGACGCCCATGATAAAGAACCAAGCATAACTCTGAACATATCCGCTCTGAATTTCTTTCGTCTCTTCTGATGTCTTATTAGTTACCCATGACAACAAATTCATGAATCCGTCGATGATGTGTCTGTCAAACCAAGCGATAGGCTGGCAGATACGTTGGAAGATGATGTTGTTGGTAACGAACAAGTATACTTCGTCGATGTAGAAACGATGGCATGCTGCTGTGTAGAAGCCCTTAACTGAGTTGGCAATGCGGTCTGGTTTCTCATTCTTCTTGTAGTAGAGGAATGCTGCAATCGCAATACCGATGGCTGCTACGCATAAACTTGGAATTGCTACGTTCCAATGTGTGTGAATCTCATATCCGACATAGTCTGATGAAATCATCTTGCTGAATGGGAACCATCCACTGGTCAAGGTGTAGACTGTCAAAACAACCAATGGAAACCACATGTTGGTTGGTGCCTCGTGTGGCGTGTGGTGGCTGTAGTCTGGTGTGTCATACCAGAAAATACGGAAGTAGAGACGGAACATGTAGAAGGCGGTGAGGCCGGCTACAAAAGTCTGACACCAGTAAAGTACAGGTGCTGACTCGTGTGCTGCTACCAAAATCTCGTCCTTAGAGAAGAATCCTGAGAATGGGAAGATACCTGCAATGGCAAGACATGCGATGAGGAACGTGATGTGTGTGACCTTCAAATATTTCCAAAGTCCGCCCATAGCGTCCATCTCGTTGCTGTGTACTGCGTGGATGATACATCCTGCTGCCAAGAACAAAGTCGCCTTGAACATTGCGTGCGTGAACAAATGCCACATTGAAGCGGTGTAACCCAAACCTTCTTGCGCACCATAGCCAGAAACACCCAGGGCAACCATCATATAGGCAATCTGCGAGATTGTTGAGAATGCCAACACTCTCTTGATATCCGTCTGCGTACAGGCGATTACGGCTGCGAAGAGGGATGTGAACGCTCCAATATAGGCGATAACTTCCAAAACGAATGGGGCTTCAAAACAATAGATAGGGAACAAACGTGCTACCAAATATACTCCGGCTACAACCATCGTAGCAGCGTGGATTAAGGCAGAAGCAGGTGTTGGTCCTTCCATTGCGTCTGGCAACCAAATATGGAATGGGAACATTGCCGACTTACCAGCACCTCCCAAGAATATCAAGAATACTGCAATCGAAATGACTGAGAATCCGCCAAGGGTAACTCCTCCCATCGTGCTGTTGACAATGGCTACATGATTGTCAGTAACGCTTGTCAACGGACCGAAATCAAATGTCTGGGTGTAGTAGGAGAGAATCAAAATACCAACCAAGAAGAACATATCGGCGAAACGTGTAACGATGAACGCTTTCTTCGCAGCTCTTACGGCTGATGGCTTCTTGAAATAGAAACTGATGAGCAGGAATGATGATACACCCACTAACTCCCAGAAGATATACATTTGGAAAATGTTTGTGGCGACAACCAATCCTAACATTGCAAACGAGAAGAGTGATAAGACAGCGTAGTAACGCTGGAATCCTTCTTCTCCGTGCATATAGCCCATACTATAAATGTGAACCATGAAAGAAACGGTTGAAATAACCACCAACATCATCGCAGAAATAGGATCTAACAAGAATCCTATACTGATGACTAATGAATCGGTCATTCGCAGCCAATCCATGTTGAAAAGAACCTCTTTAGGATATTCTGCACCACCATAGTTGGCCATAAAGTATTGAATTGCAATACCATAGCAGATGACAGTGGTGATTCCAAAAACTGTAGTTCCTAATAAACCTGCACATTTCGGACAGAGTTTATAGCCCAGCAACCCTAAGATGAGGAACATCGCAAATGGCAGGGCCAATACAAAAGGAGCTAAAACTGTAAAATCCATGCCATTAGTATTTTAAATCGTTAATATTCTTTGCATCAATGTTTCTGTTCTTACGATATACATTGATGATGATTGAAATAGCAACCGCCGTCTCCGCTGCCGCAACGACGATGACAAACAGACTGTAGATGAACCCCTCTAATTGGTCAGGGTACAAAAATCTGTTGAACGCAACGAAATTAATGTTCACCGCGTTGAGAATCAACTCAGTAGACATTAAAATACTAATAAGGTTCTTACGTACGATAAAACCATACACTCCGATAAAAAAGAGGAGCGTGCTGACTACAATGTAACTTTCTAATGGCATACTCATTTCTTGTCCTCCTTATTGATTTGTGCCACTACTAAACTTCCGATAATGCACGCAAGCAACAATATACTGGATGCCTCAAACGGCAACAGATATTGAAACTGGCTTGTTCCCATTAAGGTGTCTCCAAGTTGGTGCATATCCAAATTGTTGGCAATCTCTTCGGAACGGGCGAAATCGGCAGTGACAAATTTGTACTTGAAAACTGTGATGAGCGTAAGTGCCAACCCACTAAGTGCAGCCACTGCTCCCATAATTGACTTTATCTTAGATGTCTTTTCCTTCTGTTCTCCCAAACTCTTAATGAGGACAATGGCAAAAATGAAGAGAACGACAATACCTCCCGCATATACGGAAAGTTGAACCGCAGCCAAGAATTCATAGTTCATCTGAAGGTATAGCCCCGCTATACCAAACAACACGAAGAACAAATAGGTGGCAGCGCGTAAGATTCTTGTGGTCGTTACCGTCAGTACTCCGAACAAAAGAACGCAGGCCGACAGTATGACAAAAATGATATTACTTGCTGTTAAATATTCCATGTCAGATTATTGTTGAGGGTTATTTTTCTTCTCCTCTAATTTAGAGCCTTCTTGGTTCAACTGCTTGATCAATGCGTCTCTCGTGAAGGTTGAATGCTCAAAGCTGTTGCTCCAAACTATTGCCTTCTGAGGACAATTCATTGTGCAAAGCCCGCAGAACGTGCAACTTCCAATGTCATACAAATACTGTCCTAAAACTTTCTTCGTCTTTCCATCTTCTGTTGTCACATCTTTTTTGATGATTTTAATCGTTCCATTCGGACAATTCATTTGGCAAAGTCCACACGCCGTACACTTATGTTCGTTGTTGGCATTGTGTGGCATCGTCAATTCTCCACGAAAACGCTCCGCATACACTTTCTTACCTCGGTTCTCTGGATACTCCTCTGTAATTGGCTTTCGGATGAAATTTATCATGGAGATGCGCATTCCCAACAATAAATTCCAAATGCCGGAAAATAAGTCTTTTATATATTGTATCATCTCTCTACTTTTTTAAAAAATTATCACCCATACGGCCATCACCAACAAGTTCAGCAAACTGATTGGCATCAAAATCTTCCATTCAAGGTGCAACAATTGGTCAATTCTAAGTCTTGGGAACGTCCATCTTACCCATAAACTGAGCAATATCAACGCAAAGACTTTTCCGAAGAACCACAACCAGGATGGAATCACATCCATCGCACTGTTAAAGCCTGCAGCCCACTCTGCATTGATGTGGAACGGTTGCCATCCGCCTAAGAATACGGTTGCTGCAATTCCTGCAATGATGAACATATTCAAGTACTCCGCCAAATAGAAGAATCCAAATTGGATACCTGAATACTCTGTGTGGTATCCTGCGGTCAACTCAGATTCTGCTTCTGGTAAGTCAAACGGGCCACGGTTGGTCTCAGCATGTCCTGCAATCAAATAGATGATGAAGGCTACGAGGGCCGGCAACGGAGCTTGGAATATATACCACGCATCTGCCTGTCCTGCGATAATGTCTGAAATCTGAAGTGAACCTGACAACAGTACCATTGCCATCAATGAAAGTCCTGCAGACAACTCATAACTGATGAGTTGCGCGCCACAACGCATTGCTCCGATTAAGGTGTACTTGTTGTTACTTGACCATCCTGCCAACAAAATTCCAAGAACTCCCAAAGATGAAATTGCTAAAAGATAGAAAATTCCGACATTGAAATCTATGCACACCAACCCTTGTCCAAACTGCAATGCTCCAAACGTACAGAATGAGCCTGCTAACGCAAAAAACAATGCGGCTTTAAACAGTATTTGGTCTACATTGTTGATGTGGATAAGTTCCTTTATCAAAATCTTAATCATGTCGGCTACACTTTGGAATATACCAAAAGGACCGACTCTATTGGGACCTAAACGACATTGGAAACGCGCACATATCTTACGTTCCAAATAAATGAGTATCAGTGCCAACACCGCATAGAGTGCTAACAATACTGCACCGATGATAACCCATTCAATCAGACTCGTAGCCCATCCTGGCAACGAATCAGAAAGAGCTTGGTGTATCATCGCTACTATGTTTCCTAACTCTAAAACTAACATCTTTTTATTTCCTTTGATTTAATGTTTTGAAATCTGCTCCTCTCATTAACGATCTGCACATGGAATCACATAGTCGAGCGATGCTCCGATCATAATCAAATCGGCTATCTTCTCATTCTGACATAATGGATCCAATGCTGATATTAAGGTCATACATGGTGAGCGGAATTTCACACGGTATGGATTCTTTCCTCCTGTACTGTTGATGTATACTCCAAAGTCTCCTCTGGCGTTCTCAACTCGTTGGTAGTATTCGCCTTCCGGCAACTTGATCAACGCTGGAACTTTCGCCTTGAATCCGTCTTCTGGAAGGTTGTTGATAAGCTGCTCAATGATGCGAAGCGACTGCTCTATCTCATCTAAACGGATAAGGTAACGGTCGAACGTTCCTCCGCCTTGTCTGATCACTTCTTCAAAATCCAAATTCTCATAACCTGCGTACGGTGCGATTTTTCTTACATCGCATGCCCATCCAGACGCTCTTCCTGAAGGTCCTGTAACGCCTAATGATGCGGCCTTCTCTTTTGTCAAGAATCCGATATTCTCCATACGTCCTTTTGCGATAGGGTTGTTAGTGAAGAGAATATGATACTCTTTAATCATCTTGCGCATGTATGGAATGAACTCTTTGACCTGGTCTACAAACTTCGGACTTACCTCGTTGGCTACACCTCCTATAACGTTGTACCCAACCATAAGGCGACCTCCGCCTGTCTCCTCAAATATGTCCATGATCTTTTCACGATCTCGCATACCGTATATGAAAGCGGTGATTGATCCCATATCCATACACATACATCCCCATCCTAACAAGTGGGATGCGATACGGGTTAGCTCATCGAAGATGATACGTATAGCCTGCGCTCTCTTCGGTATTTCAATCCCCAGCGCATTCTCTACACAAAGGCAGAAAGCGTGACGGTTAATCGCTCCCGAAAGATAGTCTAAACGTTCTGTCAAATGCAAAATCTGAGAGTAGGTGCGTGTCTCACACATTTTCTCTATTCCACGGTGGATATATCCGAAATTAGGGTCGACTTTCTTGACAATCTCTCCATCCAACGATACGCGAAGATGCAAAACTCCATGTGTTGCCGGGTGCTGAGGTCCGATGTTCACCACATAGTCGTGCTTGCCGAACAATTCGTTTGTCTTTGTAACCAAATTTCCATCTTTGTCGAATGTAATGGTTTTCGAATCCTCCATGTTCTCGACAGATTCATTCTTTACCGAGACAGGGTTAAGTTCAGGGTTCGCATCATAGTCTTTTCTTAATGGATATCCGTTCCAGTTATGACGCAAGAATATGCGGCGCATGTCTGGGTGGTCGATGAAGCGAAATCCAAAGAAATCGTATGCTTCGCGCTCAAATAGATTGGCTGATTCCCAAATATCGCTTACTGTTGGAATTTCAAGCTGTTCACGGTTGGGTGTAACTGCTTTCAAAACCATAAAAGCATGTCTATCAACGGTGGAAGTCAGATGGTAGACAACTTCCATATTCTCCTTTTTGTCAACTCCCGTGAGGTTCAACAAAACATCAAAACCTTCCGCCTTCAATTTCTCTGCCACCTTGCGGAGTTGATTTGGCGAAACGCTGACAGTAGGGTATTGCTTCTCCTCTGCGACGAGAGAAGAGTCAACAGATGCAATTATATCTTGAATGGTTTTCATATCCTACTTCTTCTCTTCCGTTTGATTGTTTGATGAAGACATATCCACAACTGGCTTCTCTGGCAGTTTGAAGAAATTCTCCACTTTGATTTTTCTCTGTAGCTGCATCATGCCGTATAGCATGGCGTCTGGTCTTGGTGGACAGCCTGGCACATACACGTCAACTGGTATGATCTCGTTGACTCCCTTTACAACGTGGTAGGAATCCTGGAACGGACCGCCTCCAATTGCGCATCCTCCGACCGCGATAACATACTTTGGTTCTGCCATCTGGTCGTACAAACGCTTTAACACTGGAGCCATCTTGTGTACAATCGTACCTGCTACGAAGATGACATCTGCCTGGCGTGGCGAGTTTCTCGTCACCTCCCAACCGAAACGCGCAAAGTCGGTACGCGCCGCACCGACACACATAAACTCAATACCACAACAGCTTGTGGCGAAGGTGAGTGGCCAAACTGAATTGGAACGTCCCCAGTTGATGATGTCGTCTAAAACACCAACGAACACGTTGACTCCACCTTTCTGAAGCTCCTCAACGTATTTCTCCAAGTACGCATTGTCCTTGAAGTCCTCCGTCTTCATGTTTTTAATCTTGATGTCTTTTACTTCCATTCTAACGCTCCTTTCTTCCATGCGTACGCTAATCCGAGAACGAGAATGAAGAGGAAGAATAGCACACTAACCAATCCTACCGCTCCTAATGACTGCATGATCGTCGCCCATGGAAACAACAACACTGTCTCCACGTCGAACATCAGAAAGAGGATGGCGAATAGGTAGTAGCCAATTCTGAACTGCATCCATGATGTACCCCTCGTCAGGATACCACACTCGTACGGTTCTCCTTTTTGAGCATTGGTCGATTTTGGAGACAAAAGCCAGCCGATTAGCAAAGCCCCCGTCACCATGACGATCGCCGTCACCAACACTACAATAAAAATCTCACCTGAACTCATTACTGTTGGTTATTAATTAATTTTACTTCTATTTCACCTCTATGACCCACCTTTAGAAACGGAAAAACTGTATTCGTTGCGGAATACAGTCTACCATTCTCTCGGCGAAACGACTTCCATCTCACACTTACACAAGGATGCTGAATTAGCGACAAACATATAATGAAGAACGTTTTGATTCTTCAACTGCTTGTAAATGTTGTGTTTAGAAGCCATTCGTTTTTCTTGTTTTTAAATCTTAAAAATTATGAAAATTCACAAGCAAATTTGAAAAAGTTATTTGAGTTTGCCAAGAAAAACACATCGTTTTTTGCTCTTTTTTTCTGACAATTTGAAAGCGTTTCAGTGTATATTTCTCTCTTTACCCTTATTTTGCTTACAAAAAGTAATCGTATTTCTTTATTATAGTGCAAAATGTAAGTAAAATATATGTTTGATACTGCAAAGTGAACAATAGATTCTCCTCTTTTTCTCTTTTTAACATTTGTCTCGTTTCTATTCTTCTATTTTGTATAGGATATAGTCGCGCACTAACGAAAATTCCTCTGCTTTCACTCCATTGCTTACTAATATCGCTTCGTCTGCACTAAACATTTTTGCGAATTGCTGTTTTTCTTTACCTGTCTTCTGATATGCTTCTTTATAATACGATATGGCTTCTTCCATTTTCTTTTCGCATAGCAGGATGTGTCCAATGTTCATCCAATCATTTTCGTTGAGGTTTTCTTCTCTACTCTTCTTGTAATACTTTTCTGCATTTTCCAGCTTATGGCAAACAAAAGAACACCATCCAATCGCTTTTGCTGAATAGGTATTGTCAGCGTCGAGATAGTCTATTTTGTAGAGTATTTTCAACGCTTCTTCGTATCGTTCTAATTGTATTAGACAACTTCCTATGCTTTTTAGATATTTGGTGTTGTCGGGTCGTGCGGCCAAACATCTTTCGTAATTTGAAAGGCTGTCAGTGTTGTTTCCTATCCGCTTCTGACAGTATGCTAAATGTTCTATTACCCATAAGTCATTCTCCATCAAACTATCTGCCTTTTCGTAATAGAAAATGGCTTTCTCATAATTACCCATCTTCTGGTAACATAACGCTGTCTTTTGCGTCAAGTCCACGTCATTCGGCTCTTCTTCTAACAATTTTTCCGAAATATTTACCGCCAAATCGTAATTTTCTTTCTTCATTTGATAGTCGCAGATGGTTCGCATGATGTGGTTCGATCGTGGATTTATCTTTACAATTAAATTCTCATGAAGATTTTTTAAGTTGATGAATGGATTGTAAAAATCGTTCTTGTTCTTGTTTAACTTGTAAAATCTGTGTAAATCTTGGATATATGCAATCAAAATCATCTTTTTGTTTGGTTCTGTTGTCAGCTCACCTTCTTTCATTTCTGCGATTTGTTCTTTATTCGTTAGAATGGTTCGCATGAGCATTGACCTCAATTCTGTTGGAATTTCAGCGTAGGAGGCCAACATGGAATACTTGTCAGAATTGCACAAAAATGGTAATCCGACAAGCGAGTCTATGATTGATGTGTCTATGTTTTGTGCCTTGTATGTTTCAAATATGTTTTCATCATAAAATGGTAAAAACCAATTTTCTATATTATTGAAGAAAGGGTACTGTTTTAACTGCGAAAAAGTGCCCATAAAGATGTCGCCTCCTTCCATCTGAAATTCTGAAATTTCCCTGGCCTTTTCTGAGATAGAATTGTTCTCAATCATTGATTGCCATTCTGGATTGATTTCGTCCATCTTCTCAAGTTCATCTTTATCAGCATTTAACAATTTATTAATGTTGATTTTTTGGTCATTCAGAGGTTTTGCGAATGGGGTGTTTTTCAATATGTTTGGAAGTTCTTCTCTCATTTTTTGAGTGAATTTCTCCGTTTCATTACTTCTTAATATCTGTATGATGGTCTCCTTCAAATCTTCAGCCAGATTTTCATCTTGGAACATCATCAAAAAGCGTGCGTTTAGACTTTTCTCTATTGAAATTCGTTTCTGATGTACGTTGACGCAGAATATTAATCCAACCAACGCTCTCTGTTGTAACATTTCCGCTTTACATTCCACCAAGTCGAGCAAGATGTGAATTTTGCTTTCATCAAAGGTTCGTAACGATGCCAACGTGATTGCAGTAACATATACACATTTCTCTTCTATTGGTACATCCTCTGAGTTGAAGAGGTTTTTTACTGCCTCAACATCATTGCGGCTGAACGACTCTGTCAGCCATATATATTGGAAAATGTTATGAAAACATTCAGCTATGCTATGTTGTGGCTCTGTCCGAGTGTGTTGCCCCTCTCGTTTTTTCTGGTAGACAATATTATTAGAGTTCTTCGAAAAATAAATGTCGCGCGTTTTGTCTGCCAATCGTAGTATGGCTGTTTGTAACTGATTGTAGATAGTCTCCTGCGATGGGTCTATAATGCCGTTTATCGCATAATTAAGTAAGTTTTTGTAGGTCTCTTCCAACATCTGACAATGGTCGCTCAATTCAGAATTATTGGTTTCTGCAATCATTTTCTGTAATCCATAAAAACTCACATTGAGTTCTTTATCTATCGCTTGCGCAATGATTTTTTTATATAATATTTCAAATTCTCGATTCGTCATTGATTTTATTCTTAATGAAAAAGTGTTTTTCTAACAAACTTGTTTTTTGTCAGAATAATTCCTTTTTCTCCTTTAATAAAGAAGATATAGGGAAACAAATAGGGTAGTAATTTACTTGTTTTTTGTGAATAACAGGCAGATTTTTTGTGCAAAAAATTCTTTTAGCGTTTGTTTTGAAAGAATTCTTTCATTATTTGCGCACACACGTCCTCTTCAACACCGCATGTTACTTGGCACTTTGGATGTAACGCTTTGGAAGCTATGAGTTTATAGCCTCGTTTCTCATCTTTTGAACCATAAACCAATCGTTTGATTTGAGCCCAACCAATTGCTCCTGCGCACATCGGACAGGGTTCTACGGTTACATACAATGTGCAATCTGTGAGATATTTAGCTCCTAAATGATTAGCTGCCATGGTTATAGCCTGCATCTCGGCATGAGCGGTAACGTCAGTGAGTGTTTCTGTTAGATTATGGGCACGCGCAATTATTTTTCCTTTACAAACAACGACCGCCCCAATGGGAACCTCATCCTTTGCTTCCGCTTTCTTTGCCTCTGCAATAGCTTGCTTCATAAAATAGGTATCGGAGACTATCTCGCTTTCAACCTCACTTTTACATTCTTCATTTCTCATGGTACCTCAGCCTTTCAAACTTCAACACATTTCTTCTTCTGAAAAAAGATAGGGCGCATTGTCTTCTAATTTCTTCCATGCAATGCGAATCAATGTGTCCCGTAAAAATTTTGACTTGTTCTTGATTTTACACTCTTTGAAGAAACGCTCCATTACTCTGAACTCTTTTTCGTTCAGAGTAATGGAAATTCTTTTATCACGAATTAGCCGTTCTTTTTTTAAAGTGGCTTTTTTCGTTTTTTTTGAATTGTCATTCGCCATTTTTTTAGCGAATTATTTCAAAATGAAGTTTGTAGCATTCGTTTTTTCGAAAGAAGACTGCAACTCGTTCAAGTTTGTCTCTGCTGCTTTAACAGCCTCCTGCGCTTCTTTCAATTTCGTTTTTGCTTTGTCAATGTGGGCGGTGTTCTTCTGATATTCGTTGCGAACATCTGCCAAATCGTTGTCTGTCAACAAGCGGCTTGCTTGTTTGAAGTGTCCGTTGAACTCATCTTCTGAACTGTGGGCGATACGTACAGTGCCTGTCTTTTGGTCTGCATAGAAGAATGTAAAGCTCAAACCGTCGGATGCAACGCTCTGAACTAATCCCATTTTAGCGATTTCTTTCTTGTTTTGTGGATTAGAGAAAAATACCACGTCGCCTGCTTGCATCTTCGCAATCTTGCTGATAGACTTTCCTGTCTTGCTCAATTTGATCATATCTTCTGGAGTGTCAACCCCCAGTTTCTTGTATGTATAGACTACCAATCCAGGGTTGTCAAAAGCATCCTCTCCTTTAGCACCGACAGAGAATGGCTTGTTGTTTTGTTGAAGTGTATATGCTAAGGCTTCGCTGATAGTTTTGCATGGTGCGTTTACAATATCCAAACGCGTGCCAGCTATTGCTGCGGTACCCGCCATCAGCAACATTGCAACGGTTAATTTGATTTTCTTCATGATTTCGGATCTTGTTATACTTCTTAATTTGTCAATTATAAATACTTTCAACTTTCAACCTTCATTGTCAACAATAAGTTAACTTTTTGATTGATAGCGCAAAATTAATGATTAATACGACTTAATCAAGTTTTGGAATCCTTAATTTACTAACAAAAGGGGGAATGTAAAAAAAAAGAGAGGCTTTCATCAAGAAAACCTCTCTTATATAGTGTATAATGCGAAATTACATTATTCAGCTGCAGTAGTCTCAGTTGCACCTTCTGCTTCTTTAACAGCTTCTTCTGCTTGAGCTGCTGCTGCTTTGGCTGCTGCCTCAAGTGCAGCTGCTAATTCAGCTCTTTTCTTAGAAAGAGCCTCAGCTTTTGCTGCATTAACAGCCTGCTCTGCCTCTAAGCGCTTCTTTGCGTTCTCTTTCTTTGTGTTCTCCTTTTGGTCAACGATAGCTTGAGCCTTCTTGTCTTTTTCAGCAACCCACGCATTGAATTTTTGTTCCATAACCTCCTCAGAGAATGCGCCTTTCTTGACACCGACTCTCAAGTGTTTCTTCATGTAAACACCCTTGTCGCTCAAAAGATTTCTTGCAGTGTCTGTTGGTTGTGCTCCAACCTCAACCCAATATAAAGCTCTTTCGAAGTTTAATTCTACTGTAGCAGGATTGGTGTTTGGATTGTATGATCCAAGTCTCTCAATGTACTTACCATCACGTGGCGCTCTGCTATCTGCTACGACGATGTGGTAATACGCGTACCCCTTACGGCCGTGTCTTTGCAATCTAATTTTAGTTGCCATTTTTTCTTTATTGTTTTTTTGTTAAACTTCCTTGCTCTAAGAGCGGTGCAAATTTAAAACAATTTTCTTAATTTGCCAAATAACATCCGTTATGTTTTTCCCTCGTTGTTATGGGGCGTCTCAATGTTATTCTTTGCCTCCTAATACCTTATTCTTCGCTACTGTTGCCACAAACTCTTTTAGGTAGAATGGTTCAAAGTAGGCAACGTCTTTGAAATCTTTGACTTGAAATTTTTCTTCTCCTTCCGTAGCCATATTTTCTGCTAATGGTACTATACCTTCTATAAAGTGAGCGTTAGGGTGTGTCAACATTTTTTCGCATTTCTTTGCTCCGTTTCCAAAAAAGTAAATAGGATGTTTTTCCAAAACATCGGCGTAGGAGTTTTCGTTGATGATGTCTGCGGTTGTCTCCTTTACCTTGTTACATTGTTTGTCAAAAAAGGCGGTATAAACTTCCATACGGCGTGCGTCTATCATGGGACAGAACAATGCATCCTCGGCGGCTATCTCCAATGTGTCAATAGCACTTTTTGCCATGATTTTAAGTGTGTCAACGCTCAACAAGGGAATGTCTGCGCCAAAACAGAGTCCTTTGGCTGTTGAGACCCCGATTCGTAGTCCGGTGTATGATCCAGGTCCGCTACTGACAGCTACTGCGTCAACCTTTATATTCTCTTTGTTGGCGTAGGTTTGCAACTCTTCAAGATAGGGCGCAAGCAAGGTGGAGTGAGACATTCCTTCCAAATTCTTCTTCGTCCAAACACACTTCCCGTCTACGTTCAATGCGGCGGAACATACTTCCGTCGAAGTCTCTATGGCTATTATTGCTGACATTTTCTATCTTTTTTTACCTTAATTAATACACGTTGTAAATGCAAAATTACATTAAAATACGTTCTTGTTGCCCACTCGACAACTAAGAAACGACTTATTTAAGAAAAAAAAATTAAATTTGCGGTAAGAAAATTTAAGGACGGATTAAATCGTATTAGAATGGTTTTATCAATGACTGGATTCGGCAAGGCGACTTGCGAGGTAGAATCAAAAAAAATAACTATTGAAATTAAATCGCTGAATAGCAAACAGTTAGATTTGTTTTCAAGAGTACCTAATGTGTACAAGGAAAAAGAGTTGGATTTGAGGAATATTGTTTCTCAGAAATTGGAGCGAGGAAAAGTAGAATTTTCTCTGTTGGTAGAATCTATCAATGCCTCTAATGCGACTCAAATCAATCAGGCTTTGGTAAAAGAATACTATGCGCAGATTAAGGGAATGTCCGATTCTTTGGGTATTGCTGAGCCTGCGGACTGGATGCCGCTTTTGCTTCGTATGCCGGATGTGATGAAATCTGAGATACAGGAACTTGACGAATTAGAGTGGGAAACTGTTAAATCAACATTCGTCAAGGCGGTTGATGCTTTGGTTGATTTCCGTAAACGTGAAGGTCAGTCATTGGAAGCTGTTTTTATTCAGAAAATATCGAACATCCGTAATCTTTTGGCTACCATAGATCCATTTGAAAATGAACGTGTTGCGAAAATTAAAACACGTATTATGGATAATCTCAACGAGTTGAAAGGTGTTGAGTATGATAAGAATCGTTTCGAACAGGAGATGATTTATTATATTGAAAAATTGGATGTCAACGAGGAAAAAAATCGTTTGCGTCAACACTTGACCTATTTTGAGGAGACGATGAGGGCTGAGGGTAGCGTAGGTAAGAAGTTGGGGTTCATAGCTCAAGAAATCGGTCGTGAAATTAACACGCTTGGATCAAAATCAAATCATTGTGAGATGCAAAAGATTGTGGTAAAGATGAAAGACGAGTTGGAGCAGATTAAAGAACAAGTGTTGAACGTACTATAAAATTTATTTTGGATATGGAGAAGATGATTGTGGTGTCTGCCCCCTCTGGATCTGGCAAGAGTACGCTTATCAACTATTTAATGACGCAGTTTTCAAATCTTGAGTTTTCAATCTCGGCAACCAGCCGTTCCCCTCGGGGAGAAGAAAAAAACGGTGTGGAATACTATTTTTTAACTCCTGAAGAGTTCAGAAAGAAGATTGAGGGTGGAGAGTTTCTGGAGTATGAAGAGGTTTACAAGGATAAGTTCTATGGCACTTTAAAGAGTGAAGTATCACGCATTAACGGCAAAGGGAATGTAGTCATTTTTGATGTCGATGTAGTAGGAGGTTGCAACATAAAAAAGATGTATGGGGACAACGCTTTGTCTATTTTTATTATGCCTCCGTCTGTTAATGCCTTGAAAGAGAGACTTTTAAAACGAGCTACGGATTCTTTGGAAGTGATTAACGATCGGGTTGAAAAGGCTTCTCAAGAGATGACATTTGCTCCTCGTTTTGATAGAATTGTCGTGAATGATGATTTGGAAAGCACGAAAGGATTGATGAAGAAAATAGTAGGGGAGTTTATTGAATAACTTAAATATTTGATTATCAATTTATTGATATGAAAAAGGTAGCACTTTTCTTCGGGTCGTTCAATCCAATTCACAATGGACATTTAATTTTAGCCAATTACATAGCAGAATATTGTGACGTGGATGAGGTTCTTTTTATTGTGTCGCCTCAGAATCCTTTCAAACAGGATAAACATCTTTTGTCAGACGATTTACGTTTACAGATGGTTAAAACAGCGATTGCTGATTACCCCAAATTTGCAGTGTCTGACGTGGAGTTCTGTCTGCCAAAACCTTCCTACACCATTGATACTCTGATAGAGTTGAGACGACAAGATCATAAGTCTCAGTTTGTCTTGATTATTGGAGGAGATAATCTTCAAAGTTTTTCAAAATGGAGAAATGCGGATGCTATTACAGAAATGTGTGAGGTTTGGGTCTACCCAAGACCAAATTACAGTTTGCCTGATGTGTCATTGGGTGGTCGGGTAAGGATATTGGAAGACGCCCCGATGGTTGAAGTGTCGTCGACGGTGATTCGAAGGGCTAAGCGAGAAGGAAAAGATTTGCGATACTTCCTTCCTCTGAAGGTTTGGCAAATGATGCCTGAAAATGCGGATGCATACACCGAGTGAAAAGAAAAATAAGTTGATAGCACTGATTTTTTTATAAAAAAAGTTTAAAATCAAATATAACCATTATTTTTGCATTTCCTATTTTCATTGGAATTTGTGGTCAGAAAATAAAAAATAAATAAAAATAAAATGGCAAAGAAACAACAAGAGGAGACTCAGACCGTGTTTGAAGACATGGATGTTGCGTTGAACAAAGGAGAGGCGTTCATTGAGACACACCAAAGTAAGATTTTCATTGGATTGGCGATTATTGCTGTCGTGGTAGTAGGAATCATCTGTTTCAAAAGTTTCTATTTAGAACCGCGTAGCGAGGAAGCTAAGGAGAGCATTTTCGCCGCAGAGCAGATTTTTGCTATGGATTCGTTCCAGTTGGCTTTGGATGGAAACGCTGAGATTATGGGATTTTTGGACATCATTGATGAGTATGGTTCAACAGACGCAGGAAATCTTGCCAAAGCATACGCAGGTTTGTGCTACAAGCAGTTGGGCGACAACGAGAGTGCCATTGAGTATTTGAGTAAATTCTCTGCGGACGATAAAACTGTACAACCTGCCATCTATGGAGCAATTGCTGATGCTTATTGGGATATGAATAATACAGACAAGGCGATTTCTTACTATGAGAAGGCCATCAAGAACGGAAACGAGATGATTGCGCCTTTCTATGGGAAAAGAGAAGCGATGCTGTATCTTTCTTTAAATCAGAATGATAAGGCATTGGAAGTGTTGAAGAACATTGAAAAGAAGTATCCGAACTTCACAGAGATGAGTGAGGTGAAGAAGTTCATTGAGTTTGCTTCAAAGTAATTTGATAGTACTTCAAAAAGTATAAAATTTGATTTATGGCAACAGTCGATTTATCGAAGTATGACATAAACTCTGTACCAAGTGCCAAGAATATGGCATTTGGTATAGTTGTTTCAGATTGGAATGATAAGATTACGCACAGTATGTTGAAAGGTGCGTATGACACATTGGTGAAGCATGGCGCGGAAGAGGACGACATACTTGTTTTTCATGTTCCAGGCAGTTTTGAATTGGTCAACGCAAGTTCCAAACTGATGGAGATTGAAGGTTTGAATGCGATCATTGCTTTAGGATGTGTAGTTAGAGGAGGAACGCCCCATTTCGACTATGTCTGTGAGGGTGTAACGAATGGTTTAGCAAAGTTGAATTCAGAAGGCGATATTCCTGTAATATTCGGACTTTTGACGACTGATGATATGAAGCAAGCAGAAGATCGTGCGGGTGGTGTGTTAGGAAACAAAGGAACGGAAGCCGCAGTAACCGCTATCAAGATGGCAGATTTTCATAAACAGGTGGATGGTATGTTAGAAGACTAAATTTTTTTGATTTATCGGACAGCAGATTTAAGAATAGAAAAAGCCGACTCATTCATCGTGAGTCGGCTTTCGTGTTATATAACTATCTGATAACCATGTTGTTATAATAATATTAATTTTTTTATAAAAAAATCTGCCTAATTCTTTGGTACTTTCCCCACAAACACCTACCTTTGCAACGTCAAAAACAAAGGGCGTGTACCAGAGTGGCCAAATGGGGCAGACTGTAAATCTGCTGGTTTCTACCTTCGGTGGTTCGAATCCATCCGCGCCCACTTTTCTATCGCGGAAGTAGCTCAGTTGGTAGAGCATCAGCCTTCCAAGCTGAGGGTCGCGAGTTCGAACCTCGTTTTCCGCTCTAAGAAAGGTCTCTTGTAGGCCTTTCTTTTTTTTATAACTTGTTGGAATTTTTAGGTTGTGAATGATAAAAACTAATTGTATCTTTGCAATCCAACAAAAATGTATTGTAACAAAATATTGTTTTTCGGATGAATATTGAAAGAAAAAACATTGACGCAGTCAATGCAACGATTAAGATTTCGCTCGGTAAAAGCGACTACCAAGATGGTGTTGATAAAATCCTCCGCTCTTACAAGAAACAAGCGAATATTCCTGGATTTCGCCCAGGTTTTGCTCCTATGGGATTGATTGTAAGACAGTTTGGAAAACAGGCAAAGGCTGAGCAGTTAGACAAGCTCGTCTCAGAGTCTTTGTTCAAATATATTGAGGATAACAAAATCAAGGTTTTAGGTGAACCTCTCCCTAATCGTACTGAGCAAGACGCTATTGATTTCGATAAACAAGAAGATTTCGAGTTCAATTTCGACATTGCTGTTGAACCAGAGTTCAATGTTGACGTTAATAATAAGTCTCTTCCTTACTATGAGATCGCTGTTACTGACGAGATGATTGATAACACAATCAAACAATATAAGAGTCGTTACGGTGTTCGTTCTGAAGGCGAAGATGTTCAGGAGAACGATGTCGTTAAGGGGCAACTCGTAGAAATGCGCACAAAAACTAAGCCTAAAGAGGACGGTA
The DNA here is from genome assembly GCA_963619325.1 of Bacteroidaceae bacterium. Taxonomy (GTDB): domain Bacteria; phylum Bacteroidota; class Bacteroidia; order Bacteroidales; family Paludibacteraceae; genus UBA1181. Next base: position 20,602 of record CAVEVQ010000018.1, read on the forward strand.
TCGTCATTGAAGAGGCAGTTCTTTGTCCTAAATATTTCAAAGATGACGAGCAAAAGGCTCTTTTGTTAGGTGTGAAGTTGAATGGTCATGCTAACTTTAATCCAAACAAAGCATATGCGGGTAGCGATGTTGAGTTGGCTTCTCTTTTGAAAATCAGTAAAGAAGAAGCAGTTAAGGTAACTTCTGACTTTAAGTTCACTGTAAAGAGTATTAGCAGATATACAGATGCAGAGGTCAACCAGGAGTTGTTCGACAAGGTATTTGGAGAAGGCGCTGTCAAGAGTGAGGAAGAGTTTAAAAACAAAATCAAGGACAATATGGTTTCTGCTTTTTCTCAGGATGCGGACTATAAGTTGTTCTTAGATACTAAGTTGGCTCTCTTAAAGGATTTGGAGAACGTTCAATTCCCAGATGACTTTTTGAAGCGTTGGGTTCTTGAGACCAATAAGGATATGAAGACCGAAGATTTGGACAAACAGTATCCTGCGATGTTGAATGACTTGAAGTGGCACATCATCAAGAGAAAATTCTCGGAGTCTAACAACTTGAAAGTAGAGAGGGATGATGTAGAGTCGTATGCAAAGAAAGTTGCTCAGGCTCAGTTCGCTCAGTATGGTATGTCAGAGGTTCCTGCAGATGTTTTAGAGAACTATACGAAGGAGATGTTCAAGAAGAAGGAGTACATTGATCGTTTGGTTGATCAGGCTCTTGATGAGAAGATGATGACGAAGGTAAAGGATTTAGTAACGTTGGACAAGAAGAGTGTTTCTATGGATGAGTTCAACAAATTGTTCCAAGAACAGAATCAGGCAGCTCTCTAATTAAATCTAATTATTCATAATAATTGATGATTTTACACTCCCTGGCGTTAACCTTAGCGTCAGGGATTTTTTCTTGTTCTTAATCTAATTTTTACGATAGTAGTCTTGCACAATTAGAAAAGAATGTATTAACTTTATTCTTGAAAAAGAAGAGACGTAGAAATATCTACTGTTTTTAAGAAACGAAAGTATACAAAATAATATGAGTAACGATTTTAGAAAATACGCGGTGGGTCATTTAGGAATGAATGGACTTGCTATTGACCAGTATACTGCGGCTGTATCTTCAAATATTAAGGCTGAATACAACTATATTTCTCCAAGTATTTTGGAAGAGCGTCAGTTGAATATGACGCAGATGGACGTCTTTTCACGTTTGATGATGGATCGTATCATTTTCTTAGGTACGGAGATTAACGATTATACGGCAAATGTGATACAAGCGCAGTTGCTCTATTTGGATTCTGCCGATCCGGGTAAGGATATTTCGATATATTTGAATTCCCCTGGCGGTTCCGTTTATGCTGGATTGGGTATTTATGATACGATGCAGTATATTAGCTGTGATGTCGCTACAATATGTACAGGAATGGCTGCATCTATGGCTGCGGTGTTGCTAGTGGCAGGAACTAAGGGCAAACGCTCGGCTTTGAAGCATGGTCGCGTGATGATTCATCAACCAATGGGAGGAGCGCAGGGACAAGCCTCAGATATTGAGATCACGGCTCGTGAGATTCAGAAGTTGAAGAAAGAGCTCTACACAATCATAGCGGACCATTCAGGAAACTCGTTTGAGAAGATTGAAAAAGACTCTGATCGAGACTACTGGATGATTGCCGACGAAGCAAAAGAATACGGAATGATTGACGAAGTTTTGGTACGCTCAAAGAAGTAATGATATGGCGAAAAAAACGGACGAGAAGTGCAGTTTTTGCGGTCGTAGTGCGCAGAATGTTCGCCTAATGATTTCAGGGGTGGATGGTGCGTTCATTTGTAGTGAATGTGTAGAGAAGGCAGAAGAAATTGTGAGGATGAATCGACAGACTTGTGCTAATCCTGTAAATTCTCTATCGGAAGTGCCTAAACCCATAGAAATCAAAGATTTTTTAGATAAATATGTGATTGGTCAAGACAATGCCAAAAAGACTTTATCGGTAGCAGTTTACAATCATTATAAGCGATTGTTGCAGAAAGTTGCCGATGATGATGTGGAGATTGAAAAGTCTAACATCATTATGGTAGGGGCGACAGGAACGGGAAAGACTTTGTTGGCGAAGACGGTTGCAAGGTTGTTGAAAGTGCCTTTTGCCATCGTAGATGCCACTGTTTTAACAGAGGCAGGATATGTTGGTGAAGATATAGAGAGTATTTTGACACGCTTGTTGCAGGCTGCCGACTATGATGTTGAGTTAGCTCAACGGGGAATTGTGTTCATTGACGAGATTGATAAAATTGCGAGAAAAGGAGACAATCCGTCAATCACGAGAGATGTAAGTGGAGAAGGAGTTCAGCAGGGACTATTGAAGTTGTTGGAGGGTTCTATAGTGAATGTGCCGCCACAAGGAGGACGCAAGCACCCAGACCAGAAGATGATTCCTGTAGACACGAAGAACATTCTTTTTATTTGTGGAGGAGCGTTTGATGGCATAGAGCAGCGCATTGCGCATCGTTTGAATACGAAGGTGATGGGTTATGCGGCATCCAAGTTGCAAAACACAGTGGATATGAACAACTTGATGCAGTATATTACTCCAAAAGATTTGAAATCATACGGATTGATTCCAGAGATTATAGGTCGATTGCCGTTGTTGTGTTATTTGCAGCAATTAGATCGCGTTGCATTGCGAAATATTCTAACAGAACCTAAAAATTCTATAATCAAGCAGTATATCAAGATTTTTGAGATGGATGGAGTAACGCTGTCATTCAACGATGATGTTTTGGATTATATTGTAGATACGGCGATAGAGTTTAAGTTAGGAGCAAGAGGTTTAAGGTCGATCGTGGAAAGCATAATGTTGGATGTGATGTATGATACGCCGTCCTCGGATAAGAAGGATGTTGCGATTACGTTAGATTATGCTAAGGAACGATTGAGAAATATGAATTTTGAGAAAATGCGGGAAGCGTGAAATTTTGTTAATAATCGAAATAATGCTTGTCTGAGTAGTAGAGTTTTCTCTAAATTTGTGGAAGAAGGATTGAAGTGAGTTGAGGAAAAACATTTGCGTATGAAGAAAGGGGATACATTAGTCGAACAATTGAAATTGCATTTTGGCTTTGATTTTTTTAAAGGAAATCAAGAGTCCATAGTGCGGAGTGTGCTTTCGGGGAAAGACACGTTTGTGTTGATGCCTACGGGAAGCGGAAAGTCGCTCTGTTTTCAGTTGCCATCATTGTTAATGGAGGGAACGGCTATTGTCATATCGCCTTTGATTGCCTTGATGAAGAATCAGGTAGATGCGATGCGCAATTTTAGTGAAGAGGATGGTGTGGCGCATTTCATAAATTCATCCTTGAACAAGGCTTCTATTGAAGCGGTGAAGTCGGATGTGCTGAGTGGAAAGACAAAGTTGCTTTACGTTGCGCCGGAGTCGTTGACGAAAGAAGAGAATATAGATTTTCTGAAAAATGTCAAGATTTCCTTTTATGCGGTAGACGAGGCTCAGTGTATTTCGGAGTGGGGGCATGATTTCCGTCCGGAGTATAGGCAGATAAGACCGACGATCAATCAAATTGGACAGACGGTGCCTGTTATTGCGTTGACAGCAAGTGCGACGCCTAAGGTGCAGCAAGATATCCAGAAGAACTTAGAGATGGAGGATGCCGCATTTTTCCGGTCTTCGTTTGACAGACCCAACCTCTATTATGAAGTACGTCCAAAAACGGCGAACATTGACAAAGAAATTGTGAAGTTCATCAAGGCGGAGTCTGGAAAATCGGGTATCGTATATTGTCTGAACAGGAAGAAGGTAGAGGAGTTGGCTGAAATGCTGACGCTGAATGGAATCAAGGCTTTGCCATATCATGCTGGATTGGATGGAACTATAAGGTCAGACAATCAGGACGCTTTTATTATGGAGCGAGTGCAGGTGATAGTGGCGACGATAGCGTTTGGTATGGGGATAGACAAGCCCGATGTACGATTTGTCATTCACTATGATATTCCGAAAAGTTTGGAGGGGTATTATCAGGAGACAGGGCGAGCTGGACGAGATGGAGGGGAAGCGCGTTGTATTGCGTTCTATTCTAACACCGATTTGCAGAAATTAGAGAAATTCACGCAAGGTAAACCTGTGGCGGAGCAAGAGATAGGAAAACTTCTGTTGCAAGACATAGAGCGGTATGCGCAGTCCACTGTATGTCGCCGAAAGGTTCTATTGCATTATTTCGGAGAAGAATATAAGAAAGATAATTGTGGTAATTGTGATAATTGTTTAAATCCAAAGAAACAAGTGGACGGAAAAGAGTTGTTGTGTACTGTTTTAGAAACAGTATTGGCTTTGAATGAGAAATTCAAAACGGAGTATGTCATAGATGTAGTCAGAGGAAACGAGACATCTGACATCAAGTCGTTTGGCCATAACGAGACCATTGAGACATTTGGAGAGGGAAAAGACGAGAGCGAAAAGACGTGGCACAACGTGATAGAGAAGGCGTTGATGCAAAAATACCTTGTTAAGAATGTTGAAAATTACGGGCTTTTGAAGGTAACCGACGAAGGAAAGGCTTTCTTGAAAAATCCCAAGAAATTTGAAATTGTCAAAGAGGACGATGATGAAGATCCTGAAATAGAGGAAGACGTCCAGATGAAGTCGGGTGGACCAAGTGCTGTAGATCCTGTTTTGTTCTCAATGTTGAAAGACTTGAGAAAGAAAGTATCAAAAAGCACAGGGCTTCCAACATTTGTCATTTTTCAGGATGCTTCGTTGGAGGCGATGGCAACAACATACCCAATAACGATAGAGGAGTTAGGGAATGTGCCAGGTGTTGGCATTGGAAAAGCAAAGAAATATGGTGATAAGTTTGTTGCTCTGATCAAGGAACATGTTTTGGAAAACGAGATAGAGCGACCAGAGGATTTGCGGGTGTTGTCTGTTCCAAAAAAATCAGAAAAGAAAATAGCGATAATTCATGCGATAGACAGAAAGATAGCTTTGGATGACATAGCAGAATCACAGGGGATTGATTTTGATGAATTGTTAGATGAGTTAGAGGCTATTGTAAATTCAGGAACAAAAATCAACATTAATTATTTCTTGATGGAAATAATGGATGAAGATAAGATCAACGACATTTTTGAGTATTTCCGTGATGAGGCGGTTTCCGACGATATACAATCTGCTTTGAGGGAATTAGGAGAAGATGATTACACTGAGGAGGAAGTTCGTTTAGTACGAATAAAATTTATTTCAGAGGTTGGTAATTAAGAGAAATAACAAATAACGGAAGGAATATATTAAATGGATAAGAAAGAGACTGCGATATTGTTGATTCACTGTCCTGATAAGCAAGGAATTTTGGCTGCTGTTACCGAGTTTATCAATGAGAATAAAGGTAATATTGTCTATTTGGATCAGTATGTAGACTATGTGCAGAATGTTTTTTTCATGCGAGTAGAGTGGGATTTGGAAGGATTCGGCATCCCGAAGGAGAAGATAGAGGACATATTCCGAACCCTTTTTGCAAATCGTTATGAGATGAATTTTGAGCTTCACTTCTCGCAGGATAAGTTGAGGATGGCTTTGTTCGTGTCCAAAATGTCTCATTGTCTGTTTGATATTTTGTCCCGTTATATGGATGGAGGTCTTAATGTAGAGATACCGATGATAGTGAGCAACCATCCTGATTTGGAGTGGATAGGTCAGAAATTTGGCATTCCGTTTCATGTTTTCCCAATCAATAAAGATAATAAGTCGGAGTTGGAGCCTCAGGAGATGGAACTGTTGCGCAACGAACATATTGATTTCATTGTTTTGGCCCGTTATATGCAAATCATTTCGCCTGAGATGATAAAGGAGTATCCGAACAGAATCATTAACATACATCACTCTTTCTTGCCTGCGTTTGTAGGTGCGAAGCCCTATCATGCAGCCTACGAGAGAGGTGTGAAGATTATCGGTGCTACTAGTCACTATGTTACGAGTGAGTTGGATGCAGGTCCGATTATTGAGCAGGATGTTGTTCGTGTAACACACAAAGACACCGTGCAGTCGTTCATTCACAAAGGTCAGGATTTGGAAAAGATTGTCCTTTCCAGAGCAGTAGAGAAACATGTGGATAGAAAGGTATTGGTCTATAAGAATCGTACTGTTGTATTTAGTTAATAGATTTATTTCCATTGAGTTTAGAAACTAATGAAAAAATAAAGGCGTACATTCGACTTCATAGGGGGGAGGATGTACGCTTGTTGGCTTTAAAGAGAAATGACTTTACGGCAGACGAGCATTTATATGTTTTACAACAGATAGCAGGGTGGCAAATTGCAAAGAAAAAAATACCGTTATGGACTGACAATGAAGATGTTGTTTATCCTCCACATTTGTCAATGGAGCAATGTTCGTCGGAGGAGACTGCTATGTATAAGCAGTCGGTTATTGAAAAAGGCGATGTTTATGCTGATTTGACAGGAGGAATGGGAGTTGATTTTTCGTTTGTTTCGAAAAATTTTGAATATTCGTATTATGTAGAACAAAATGAAGAGTTGTGTCGGTTGGCGCAACAAAATTTTAAAAATTTAGGAGTTCAGAAATTTGAGATTTGTCATCGGACGATGGAGTCTTTTCTGGCTGAAAACAAGAAGTTTAACACAGTTTTTGTAGATCCAGCCAGACGAGATGATTTAGGCAGGAAGGTGGTTTCTATTGCCGATTGTAGTCCGAATCTGTTAGAGTGGAAGGATCGGCTGTTGGAGGTATCGGAAACGATATGGATAAAATACTCTCCGATGTTGGATATTTCGTTAGCAATCAAAGAGTTAGAGAGAGTTGAAGAGTTGCATATTGTTTCGTTGAATAATGAGTGTAAGGAATTGCTTTTCTGTTTGAAAGGCGATAAAAATGGTGATGTTCATGTAAAGTGTGTGAATTTAGGTAAGAAAAAGGAGGTTTTCACTTTCCTATTAGGAGAGGAGCAATCTTGTGAGGCACGATATGCCACGAAGATGGGACGTTATTTGTATGAACCTAATGCTTCGGTGATGAAAGCGGGTGCGTTTAAACTATTGACGGAACATTTCCCTGTGAAAAAATTATCGGCAAGCAGTCATTTATATACGTCGGACGAGAAGGTCGAACTATTCCCGGGGCGTTCGTTTGAGGTGGAGTCTGTCTTTTCGATGAATAAGAAAGAGATAAAGAAGAGCTTAGGCGATTGCAAGAGAGCTAATATAACGGTGAGAAATTTTCCGTTGACAGTCAATCAGTTAAGAGAAAAACTGAAGATAGAAGAAGGGGGAGACATTTACCTGTTTGCGACGACATTAGTGGATAAGAAAGTGTTGGTGAAGACTAAGAAGACAGTGTGATTAGAATCTAAGAAGAAAGATTTTAGGGTTTGTTAATAAGACGTTTGCAATAATCTTGTTGATGGAGCTATAAGGGTGTAACTTTGAAAGAAGTGTTTCTTACAAAGTTGTCTTATTTGTAAATATTTGATATACAATAAGATAATAACAATAAAAGTAGTTTATGGGAAAATTTGTTCATTTACATGTCCACTCGCATTATTCAATATTGGATGGAATGTCGAAAGTGCCAGATTTGATAGACAAAGCGCGTAAATGTGGGATGAATGCGATAGCGTTGACCGATCATGGAAATATGTTTGGAATCAAGGAGTTCACAGACTATTCCAACAAGGTGAATGGCAAGGTGAAAGATCAAATAAAGGAGCAGCAGGCAGTACTTGATTCAGATGATTCAACAGAAGAGCAGAAAGAGTCTGCAAAAGTGGCCATAGAGGAGTTGAACAAACAATTTTTCACACCGATTATTGGAGTGGAAGCCTATTGTGCGAGAAGGACACTTTACGATAAGAATAAAGATTATAAGGAGATTAATGCTGAGACAGGCAAGGAGGTGATTGTCGACAAGAGTGGATGGCATCTCACCCTGTTAGCAAAGAATAAGAAGGGTTATCAGAATCTTTGTAAGTTGGTTTCGATAGCGTGGGTGGATGGTAACTATCACCGTCCGCGTATTGACAAAAACATACTGCAACAGTATCATGAAGGTTTGATAGTGTCATCTGCTTGTTTAGGAGGAGAGATAGACCAATTGTTGATGGCAGGCAGATATGACGATGCGAAAAAGTCTGTGGAATGGTTCAAAAGCATTTTTGGAGAAGATTATTATTTGGAGATAATGCGCCATGAGACGGATAAGCCGAACGCAGACCGTAACGTGTATGAGCGGCAGAAGCAGATTAATCCGGAAATTCTTAGGTTAGGAAAAGAGACAGGCGTAAAAGTTATCGCCACGAATGACGTACACTTTGTTGAGGAGGAGCATGGCGAAGCACATGACAGGTTGATTTGTCTGAGTACGGGTAAATTGCTGAAAGACCAAGACAGAATGCACTATACGAAGCAAGAGTGGTTGAAATCTCCAGAGGAGATGGTGGCGATCTTCAGTGACGTGCCCGAGGTGTTGACTAACACATTGGAGGTTGCAAGTAAGGTTGAGACCTATTCAATTGAGTCGGGACCCATCATGCCAAAATTTGATATTCCTGAAAGTTTTGGTACAGAAGAGGAGTATCGAAGAAAATTCACGGAGCAAGATTTATTTGATGAGTTTACGAGGAACGAGAAAGGGGAGGTGGTGCTTTCGCAAGAGGATGCAGAGAAAAAAATCAAGAGATTAGGCGGATATGAGAAACTTTACCGTATCAAATTAGAGGCTGATTATTTGGCAGAATTGACGTGGAAAGGGGCGCACAAACGTTATGGAGAGAACATGACAGAGGAACAACGAGATCGCATCATATTCGAGTTGCATATCATGAAGACGATGGGATTCCCAGGTTACTTTTTGATTGTGATGGATTATATTCGGGCGGCGAGGGAGGAGCTAAGTGTGTCGGTAGGTCCGGGACGTGGATCGGCGGCAGGTTCGGTTGTCGCTTATTGTTTGAAGATTACGGACGTAGACCCTCTGAAGTATGACTTGCTGTTTGAGCGTTTTTTGAATCCGGACCGTATATCTCTTCCAGATATAGATGTTGACTTTGACGATGATGGTCGAGGGGAGGTTTTGCGTTGGGTGACGAGGAAATATGGTAAGGAAAAGGTGGCGCATATTATCACATACGGAACGATGGCTACGAAATCGTCGATTCAGGATGTCAGTCGTGTTCAAGAAATTCCGTTGCCGACCGTTGCAGATATAAAACGATGTATTCCAGATAAGTTTGATGACAGTATCAAGGATGAGAAAGGCAAATCGCCAAAAGTCAATTTACGAAATTGTTTGAAATATGTTCCTGAATTTAAGCGTTACTATGAGGGCAGTGATGAGAATGTCTCGTCTATGATTCGTTATGCGACGCAGTTGGAGGATACGATACGACAGATAGGAATTCATGCGTGTGGAGTTATTATCGGAGCAGACGACTTGACAAATTTTGCGCCAGTCTCGACGGTAAGAGACAAGGACACGAACGAGGATGTGATGGTGACGCAGTATGATGGTCATGTGATTGAGTCTGTCGGATTGATTAAGATGGACTTTCTCGGACTCAAGACGTTGAGTATCATAAAAGAAGCCATAAAAAATATCAAACTATCTCATGGAATAGATTTGGATATAGACACTATCCCGATAGACGATGAGGCGACGTATAAACTTTATAGTGATGGTGCGACGATAGGGACATTTCAGTTTGAGTCGCCGGGGATGCAGAAATATTTGCGTCAACTACAGCCGAGTGTGTTTGAAGATTTGATTGCGATGAATGCGTTGTATCGTCCAGGACCAATGGATTATATTCCTCAGTTTATTGCAAGAAAGCATGGACAAGAGCCGATAGAGTATGACATACCGTGCATGGAGCAGTACTTAAAAGACACCTATGGCGTAACCGTATACCAGGAGCAGGTCATGCTTCTAAGTCGTTTGCTGGCTAATTTTACCCGTGGCGAATCCGATATGTTGCGTAAGGCGATGGGAAAGAAGCAGATAGCGGTGTTGAACAAGTTGAAGCCCAAGTTTGTTTCTCAGGGAGAAGCCAATGGACATCCGAAAGTCAAGTTGGAGAAAATTTGGGCAGATTGGGAGAAATTTGCATCGTATGCGTTCAATAAATCGCATGCGACATGTTATTCGTGGGTTGCCTATCAGACTGCCTATTTGAAGGCACATTATCCAGCAGATTATATGGCGGCCAACTTGACGCGAAGTATGGATAGCATATCCGATATCACGAAGTTTATGGATGAATGTAAACGAATGGGTATCAATGTGTTGATTCCGAATGTCAATGAGAGTGAACATAATTTCACTTCTAATAGTGAAGGCAATATACGATTTGGATTGGCGGGAATAAAAGGAGTTGGAATGGGAGCGGTGGACGCGATCATTAAGGAGCGTGAGAAAAATGGCAAATATAAGGACATCTATGATTTTGTGGAGCGAGTCAATCTGACGGCATGTGGAAAGAAGACGATTGAGACATTGGCTATGGCAGGTGCTTTTGATTGTTTTTCTGAGGTGAAAAGGGAAAATTTCATGCAAGCCGCTTTTGTAGATAGCATTCACGCATATGGGACGAGAGTGCAGAATGACAAAGGAAAGGTGCAACTGCAACTCAGTCTGTTCGACAGTTCAGAAATGGATGCGATGGTGATGAAACCAAAGATACCGAAAGTGGAGTCAATCTCAAGAATGGACAAGCTGAACAAGGAGAGAGAGTTGGTTGGCATCTTTCTGTCTTCACATCCATTAGACGATTATTATGTTGTGTTGAAACATGTCTGTAATGCAGAAATGGTTGATTTTTCGGATGATTGGAACGGACCGCTGTTTGTCAATGAAGAGAAGGAAGTAGCAATGCAAGACAAAGAGGTGATTGTCGGAGGAATGGTTACTGCTGTGAAGGAAGTTACCACGAAAGCGGGCAATATAATGCGGATTGTTTCGCTGCAAGATTATTCTGGCACACATCAATTCTCATTCTTTAGCGATGAAATCGGTAAATATGGAAATTATCTAACTATAGGATACAGCATAATGCTGAGAGGTAAGTATGGTAAGCGAAATAGTTATGATAAGACGAGGCGCTTTATGTATCACGGAGTGCAGTTTCTGTCTGATGTGGCGAAAACGGGTGTAAAGGATATTTATGTACGAATTAGTGCCCGAGAAGAGGCGGATTTGAACACGAAACTATTGGATTTCAAGACTCTGATAGCCGAGAAGGTGAAAGAGGGCGACGCTGGAGGAGCCAATTTACATTTAGCTTTACAGTTGTCATCATTCCCTTATCCGATTAACTTGAAATCAAGAAACACCTATTTGACTGTGAATAGAGAGTTGCTGACAGCGTTGGATTCTCTGAATTTGACCTATTGGCTTACTTCGGAATATGCCTAAGAAAAAACAGTTAGATTATTGGAGCGTAGCTTTTCTCGTCCATTTCCATTCTAATACGCCACTCTTGGGGGAATAGATTATTACATCTGTTCCCTAAGTTTTTGCCGAATCCCAAAGGAACATTTTTGAAGGTGAAGAGAACGATACCTTGAGGAACGTCTGAGAGTATAAGATTTTCTTTCTTAAGGTATCTAATCGCCATGTTCCAATCACATTCTATCGTTGGAAAGGCATTTTTTTTGAGAGACCAAGCAAGAGCCAACGCTTCATCGGGAATGACGTCCTTACCCTTGAGAGTTCCTATCGGAAGTCCATTTCGTAGTGTGTGTAGATTTTGTTGGAAGAGAGTAGCATAGTCAATAAATGATTTTGAGACTGCGGAAATTGAGTTGTTGTCAAAAATGAATTCATATTTATCGTTTAACCACTCATCACATTGATTTTTGATATCTTTAGGTAATGGGGTGCTTTTTGCTTTTATTTTTTCCTTTGTATTTTTTTTATTCTTCAATTTCAAGGTTGATTGTTCACTCGTTTTTTGGAGAATGGCGAGGAAAAGACCTTCGCTCTTTGTCTTGTGAGGGTAGAAGTGGTAGCCGCAGTCTGATTCAGTGATGTTCCAATTGAGGTTGAAGTCAACTTTCAGAATGTCAGCACCTAGGCATTGCGAGATCCAACGTACGTTTTTCTCGTTTTCCTCTTCGTTGTAGGTGCAGGTGCTGTAGATGAGTAATCCGTTTTCTTTGAGGGAAGGGAAGACATCGGACACGATGCGACGTTGCCTTTCGTAGCAGAGTTGCACGTTGTTGAGCGACCAGTCTTCAATAGCCTTGTCATCTTTACGGAACATTCCCTCACCCGAGCAAGGAGCGTCTACAAGAATGAGATCAAAAATGCCGGATAGTTTGCCAAAATCTTTCGGATCGTTTTGTGTGACTGTAATATTGGGAGCTCCCCATTTCGTCAGGTTTTCGTTTAGAATACCGACACGAGTTTTCATAACCTCGTTAGCCACCAACCAACCTTTCCCTTTTAGGATAGATGCCAGAATAGACGATTTTCCCCCTGGCGCTGCACATAAGTCCAACATAAGAGGCTCGTCTGACTCTAATTTGTCAAAATGCTGTTTTACAGCATATTCAAGGAACATAGATGCCGCCTCTTGAGGGTAGTAGACACCTGCGTGGAGCAGAGGGTCCATCGTGAATAGAGGTCTATTAGACAGATACTTACCCGATTTACACCAAGGAATCAAGTCAGAAGAGTCGACTTCGTTTAACAAGTTGAATTCAGTACATTTTGCGGTGTTGAGACGAATGCTCGTAACACGTTCGCTGTCAATGGCTTTTAGTAAGTCGGCAGTCTCATTCTCACCTAAAAGACCAATCATTTGTCGGATAAAATCCTCAGAAATGGGTTGCATACGAAAACAATAAATTTTGACACGGCAAAATTCGTACTAATTTGCTACTTTTGCAAGTAAATGCGTTTGTAAGTGATAAAATAGACGTTTGAAAAAAATAAAAAAAGAGACGAAAAAGAAGAACGAAAGGTGGAAAAATACTTGGATAACAAGGTCTTCCGACTGATTTCGGAAGTGGCTGATTCGCAAGGCGTTGAGTGTTATGTGATAGGTGGTTTTGTTCGTGATATTTTGTTAGAGAGGCCATCTAACGACATAGACATTGTGGTTGTTGGATCTGGAATATCCGTGGCGGAGGCGTTTCATAGAGCTTGGAAGGGGAGTACACTTTCGGTTTTCAAGAGTTTTGGAACGGCTCAGGTGAAGTTGAAGCATATAGAAGTGGAGTTCGTTGGCGCGCGAAAGGAGTCGTATCGTGCTGATTCTCGTAATCCTATTGTTGAAGATGGAACGTTAGAAGACGACCAAAACAGGCGTGATTTCACGGTAAATGCGATGGCTTTATGTTTGAACAAAGCCCGTTTTGGCGAGTTGGTTGATCCGTTTAACGGCATGGAGGATTTGGAGAACAAAATATTGCGGACTCCGTTGGATCCGGACATTACCTTTAGCGACGACCCTTTGCGGATGATGCGTTGTGTGCGTTTTGCCTCTCAGTTGTCGTTTTTTATTGAGCAGAACACGTTCAATGCGTTGGGGAGGATGAAAGAGCGTATTTCCATCATCACGAAAGAGCGGATAAACGAGGAGTTGAATAAGATCATGATGTCTAAACGTCCGTCTGTGGGTTTGGTTTTGATGGAGCAGTGTGGTTTGATGGAGCTGGTTTTACCAGAGATCCATGCGTTAGCAGCCACAGAAGAGAAAGATGGTGTTGGACACAAGAATAATTTCACCCATACTATGCAGGTGGTAGATAGTGTGGCGGAGAAGTCGGACGACCTATGGCTGCGTTGGGCTGCGTTGCTCCACGATGTAGGGAAACCCGCTACGAAGAAGTGGGTGGACAAGGTAGGGTGGACATTCTACAATCATAATTATGTGGGAGCAAAGATCACGTCGAAATTGTTCAAGCGTATGAAGATGCCAATGAATGAGAAGATGAAGTTCGTCATCAAGATGGTGTTGCTTCACATGCGTCCGATAGCGTTGGTAGAAGATGGTGTAACCGATTCTGCCATTCGACGTTTGCTTTTCGATGCAGGCGATGATATTGATGCCTTGATGACACTTTGTCAGGCGGACATCACTTCGAAAAATCAGGAGAGGGTGCGTAAGTATAAGGAGAATTACGCAAGGGTGCAGCAGAAGATGAGGGAGATTGAGGAGAAAGACAGAGTCCGCAATTTCCAACCTCCGGTGTCTGGTGAGGAGATTATGAAAGTGTTTAATTTGCCACCCTGCGCTGAGATTGGTAAGATTAAGAATGCGATAAAGGATGCCGTTTTGGATGGAATTATTCCTAACGAGTATGAGCCTGCTTATGAGTTTATGATACAAGAGGCAAAAAAATTAGGGATAGAGAAGAAATTGTGATATAGTATTTTATAAAGTCTGATAAGAACTAAAACTTTATTAGGAGATATGGATGATATTCAGCATATAATGGAACATGGGACAGTTTTCAAAAAATCGTCTGAGCATGTCAATAAAGATCAAAAGAAGGGGGTGAAGACGAAAGCCAAGCGCACCTCGTATGTAAAAGGTACTCATGGCTCGGGATCGGCGAAGATGAAGGCTGAGTATAAGCGAAGGAGACAAAACCGTCACAAGAATTAGCAAGGCAGAGAGGTGAGATAAGTTTTCCTGCCTGTTCCTATCAAATAAAAAAATGGGGAATGAGAAACGGAGGTCGGAAGATAGGCGTGACAATATTAGCAACGATATTTACGTTGTACGCCTTGTCATATACGGTAGAGCAAGGGTGTCCTGATTTTATGGACATCGAGGGTTCGTTTGTTCAAGGTTTCACAGGAATGGTTGAAGATCCATTTCAGACGGAAGGTATCGTAGAGAATCGACAAACGATGAACGAGAAAGTTACCTTTGATGAAAACACAGGAGGACAACTGGCTACAATACCAGATGGAGAGTTGAAATCCATTCGTTTAGGAAACGACAACATAGGAGGAGAGTCGGAAGCCATCGTCTACCATTTTGTTGTTGACCCTGAAAACACGCTTTTGTTTGTCAATTTTGCGATTGTTTTAGAAGATCCAGGGCATGAGAAGTCTGATCAACCACGTTTTGTAGTGCGAGTGACAGATAAAGCAGGAAACTTAGTGTCCGACTGTGCCGAGTATGATGTTTCGGCGGCTGAAGGAATTCCCGGATTTCAAGACTATACAGACGGATATACAGCGAGACGTTGGCGAGATTGGACAAAGGAGGGGTTGGATCTGACACCCTATGCCAATCAAGAGATACAGGTGCAATTTATCACTTACGACTGCGCTTTGATGGGTCATTTCGGCTATGCCTATTTCACAGCGCATTGTGCCCCAAATCAGTTGAATATGGACAATTGCAGTGGGTCAGACATTACTCTGTCGGCTCCTGAGGGCTTCTCATCGTACATGTGGAGCAATGGCGACACCACACGAACAACGACGGTCTCCATAGATGGAGGCGATAAGACGATCTGCTGCGAAGTAACTTCAGTGACTGGTTGCACGTTTACCCAAAGCGCATTTATCACGAGCAAGGCGCAAAGTTCGGAGACACACATCGTTGACACCGTTTGTCAAGGAGAGACCTATAAGAAGTATAATTTTGATCTTCCTGAGCAGAATAATGTAGGTTGGAATACCTATTACAACGACATATTCGATCCTTCCACTTGTTCCAAGCAAGGAAAGGTTGAATTACAATTGTATGTTATACAACAGATATTTGACATAGAAGCGTCGATTTGCATAGGGGATGACTATAATGAGAATGGCTTTTTAATCCCGCAGCCTCCTATTGGCGTTTTGTATGATACATTGAGATATACTAGAACGCAGCCAATAGGGAGTCATTATTGTGCGGATAGCTTAGTATGTTTGCGGCTGACTGTTAACGATTTACTTCATTTTGAGGGGACATTGGTGGGCGATCAGACACCATGTACGAATGTTGCGACGACCTATTACATAGAAAGTAACAATGCAGCCACGACATTTAAATGGACATTGCCGGATAATGTGAAAGTCCAGAAGGGAGAGAATTCGCCACAAATTGTGTTGTCATTTACCGATACAACATCTGGAAAATTGATTTTAACAGGAATCAATGGTTGTGGGTCGACCTCGCTTCCGTTGAATGTGAGACCACGTCCATCTTATCATAAATTTTTCAAAGATACAGCGTGCGTCAATTCTGTTTACGAGAAGCATAATTTTAATTTAGGCAAACTTCAAACGACGGGCTATTACACATATACGCAGGAATTGAAGACAGCGTCTGGATGTGATAGCGTGGTTGTTTTGGCATTGACGGTGGTCGAGGAGCCAACAGTGTCGATAATTTCAAGTGACACTACATCGTTCTTCTGTAGTAGACCTCAGTTGTCTTTGGTAGCGGAGGCGAATGGAAGTAGTATTATTTTGCACGATTGTGATTCAGTGCCAGTTGTTCCGGGTGATGTTTATTGTAGTGATGGTCGGTTTATGACGTTGAAAGCTTTTCAGAAAGATGGAAAGAAGACGGCAGTGGGAGTTGTTTTCTACGTTGATACTGATTATGAATATGCTTTAGTAGCCGATTTGGCAGATAACCCGAATCATAAACTTACATGGGGAAGAATGGGGTATGACATACCGGCGTTGCCCAATCATAACAAGATACGTTTGGTATTGTCAGATCAGGATGGCTATGGCAATACCGCGATAATGCGTGCGGCAGGCAATTCTGTCGACTATCCGATAGCGTGGGCGGTTGATTATGAAAATGGTTGGTATGTGCCTGCGGTGGGAGAGTTGTGGTTGCTGTTTTCGCGACTTAACATTGTGAATCCTGTATTTACGGCCTTAGGAGGAACAACTTTTCCCCCTGATGATAGTCATTATTCTTATTTTTCATCCACTGAGTTGTCAGACAGATATTTTTGCGCGTTGACAGATATAGGCGAGATAATGGGAAATACAAAAAGTTCTTACTATCGGAATTTTCTGAGGGCGGTGAAATCTGTTCCTTTGCGTTCCAATATAAGTCGCCCTAATGTGAAAGTAGGTGATTTAGTCAAGAACGAATATGGGGAAGATGGAATAGCAGTAGAAATTTTGAGGAATGGACGCACAGGCTGGATGGTGGCTTTGAATGATTGTGAAGGCAATTATTTGTGGTATGATAAAGCCGAGAAGATAGAGGGGCAGCAAACGTACGGAAATGGAACCTCCTCGAAAATTTCTGAAATCTTGGATAGTGAGAGAGATTTGAATGGAGAAGAGAATACTGAGATGATGCGAAAGCAGATCCCCGAATCAACTGGTAACGCGGTATGGTCGTTTGATGCAGCGAAGGGATGGTTTATGCCTTCAAATGGACAAATGAGTATTTTGTATGCCTTGACGCCGATTATAGACTCTGCACTTGTGAAAAATGGGGGGACAGAGTTGGGTTATGGTAATTATTGGAGTAGCACGGAGGCATCGGCGGAGTTGGCGTGGGCGTTCGATATGGTTTATGGTGAAACGGCGGCGGTGGAGAAAAACGGTTATGCGTTGAAAGTGCGACCTTTTTCTAAGTTTACGGTTTGTAAGCCGCATGTAGAGGGATTAGACTCTTCTATGCGATATATATGGAGTACAAGTGACACGACAGCTTTGATTGAGGTGGCACCTGTGCAAACGACGAGATACACGGTAACCGTTACCACAAATGGAGGAAATTGTAGTGCGACAGCCTCATACGATGTGATGGTGTCCCAAAATGACGATATTGAGATATATGACACTATATGTGCAGGAGATACCTACAAAAACGAGTTGTTTGATGTCTCCGAGGGTGGAACCTATACGAAATATATTGAAAATGGGGCTTGTAGCCAGAAAGTCGTTCTTCATTTAACAAAGGCAGAAGAGCAAGCGGTTACGGAGATAGAAGACCATAGCTGTGCAGGTGGAACTTATCAGAAGAATGGATTCAATATCTGGACGAATGTTCCGGGGATTTATTACGATTCGTTGACATTCGTAAATCGATATGGATGTGATAGTTTGGTACGGTTGAAATTGATTGTAGATCCTATGGGACGAGACACAATCAAAGCGAGGGTATGCCAAGATGAGCCTTATTTTGAGCATGGTTTTGAGGTGGTTGCCTATCAGACGGTGGGCATGCACTACTATGAGCAGAAAGTGGAGAGCGAAGCAGGGTGCAGGTACATACAGACGTTGGCGTTGCAGGTCGATTCTATCTATCATCGTTCAAGTGTTGATTCTATTTGTAGAAATGAAACATACAAGAAGGGTGGATTTGAGATAAAAACGACAGAAGAGGGGATGCAGACCTATTACCTGACTTTGCAAACACAGAGTGGTTGTGATAGTATCATCGCATTGTCTCTCAATGTGTTACATTCTCCAGAAACTCATTTTATAGATACAATTTTTTCTCATACTCCTTATCACAGTGTGGATTTTGACTTGCCAGGACAAGAACGAGGCGAGTACACGTTCAATAAACACTATCCGTCGGCGTTTAATAGTTGCGACAGCGTTGTGGTGCTTCATCTTGTAGTGTTGGATGATGACGAGGTGATAGTGGTGCCGGATGCATTCACACCGAAAAATAAAAATGGCAAGAACGATGTATTTATGCCAGGGTACGAACTCTACATTTACGATCGGTACGGTTTATTGGTGGCACATTCAGAAGACGGTTGGGATGGCACATATCGAGGGAAAGAGGCAGATGCAGGTGTCTACATCTACACCTTGCATTTCAAGAGTGGAAAGGTGAAGAGGGGAACAGTGGAAATATTTAAGGAATAATTTAAGGAATAAAAGATATAGCGATGCGTTTCTCTGTTTTTCTCCGACAACACAGAATCATATCCGTCTTGGGAGGTGTTTTCTTGTCAGTTGCACTTTTTATGTTTTTATTCCATTGGATTGTGATGCCAAGCTGTCTGTTCAACCAACCGACGTCGACGGTGATGTATGACAATCGAGGCGAGTTACTTTGTGCCAGGATTGCAGCGGACGAGCAGTGGCGTTTCCCTTCGTCAGACACTGTGGATAAACGTTTTGCCACTTGTCTGCTGAACTATGAAGATCGTCGTTTCCGATATCATTTTGGAGTGGATTTGATTGCTGTCGGACGAGCGTTGAAACGAAACCTGCAAGGAGGTAGGAGAGAGGGAGGCAGCACGCTGACAATGCAGCTGGCTCGAATGGCTCGAGGCAATCAACCGAGAAATTTCAAGAATAAGATAATAGAAGCATTTTGGGCGTTTGATATTGAATTGACACATTCAAAAGATGAAATTCTGAAAATGTATGTTGCCAACGCTCCGTTTGGTGGAAATATCGTGGGTTTAGAGGCTGCTTCGTGGCGGTATTTCAACCGTGGGGTAGATAAATTGTCGTGGGCTGAATTGTGTACTTTGGCTGTTTTGCCTAATTCGCCGGCTTTGATTCACTTGTCGAGAAACCGTGGGCGACTTAAGAAGAAACGAGACACACTTTTGAAAATCCTATATCAGCGAGGCGTTTTGTCGCAAGAAGAATACGCTCTCTCTTGTGCAGAGGATTTGCCAGACACACCTTACCTTTTACCGAATAACGCACCCCATTATATGGATTTCCTGTCGAAAAAGCAAAAAGGAAATATCATCCACACATCCATTGATACGAGATTGCAGCGAATGGTGCAATATATGTCGAACAGCTATGCTATTCGGCATCATATCTCTAATCAAATTGAT
Organism: Bacteroidaceae bacterium; assembly: GCA_963619325.1. Lineage (GTDB taxonomy): Bacteria > Bacteroidota > Bacteroidia > Bacteroidales > Paludibacteraceae > UBA1181. Next base: position 40,348 of record CAVEVQ010000018.1, read on the forward strand.
AATATAGCGATATTGGTGCTTGATATTAATACGGGAGAACCGATTGTTTATGTTGGAAATACAACAAATCAAGAGTTGGAGGCTTCACAAGTAGATGTTATACAGGCAGAAAGAAGTCCGGGCAGTACGCTAAAACCATTCTTGTACGCGGCGATGATGAGTTGTGGGGAAATCACGCCAAGACGACTGATTTCGGACACACCCTTGTCGTTGAATGGTTTTACGCCAATTAATTTCAGTCATACCTATAGTGGAGCGGTTCATGCAGACGATGCGATTATTCAGTCGCTCAACGTTCCACTTGTCAGAATGTTGTCGGAACATACTACAGGTCGATTTATGGAAGACCTGAAATGGTTGGGAATGACAACATTACATTATAACGAGGATCATTACGGAGCCTCATTGATTTTAGGGGGTGCAGAAGTGAAACTATGGGATCTCTGCCGTATGTATCGCAAATTGGCGCATCGCTTGAAGGTGGGTAAGGAGAGAGGTGAAGAGGCGGGGAAAGAGCGGATTTCAAGGGTGGCGACGTGGTTTGCCTTTCAAGCCATGTCGAAGTTGAATCGACCCGAAGAGGAGGCTGAATGGATGCAGTTTCGTTCGATGAAGAATATAGCATGGAAGACGGGGACGAGTTGGGGAAACCGCGATGCATGGTCGGTGGGTGTCTCTTCGAAATATGTAGTTGGTGTGTGGGTTGGCAATGCGACAGGAGAGGGACGAGCAGGAATGACAGGCGTTGGATTTGCATCGCCGGTGATGTTTGATGTTTTTTCAATGTTGGATGATGCCGTGTGGTATACTGCGCCGTATGACGAAATGGAGCAGATGAAAGTGTGTCGTCGTAGTGGCTGTTTGGCTTCTGATATATGTGCGGAGACGGATATGGTTTATTTGCCTAAAGCATCGAAGAAGACGTTACAATGTTCCTATTGCCAATGGGTTCATCTGTCAAAAGATGAGCGGTGGCAAGTCAATTCATCTTGCATTTCCCCTTCTGAGATGGTGACGAAATCGTGGTTTGTGTTGCCTGCCGCACAGGAGTATTATTATAAGAGTTGTCATGCCGGTTATCGTCCGCTTCCTGCCTATCGAGATGATTGTTTGGGCACGACTGTTGACCAAGTTGATTTTATCTATCCAGAGCATAATGCCACGATTATGATACCCCGAGGTTTTGAAGGGGAGAAACAGCAAGTGGTGTGCAAGGCTGTTTGTCGTCGTTCAAACTCAACGCTCTATTGGCATTTAGACAATCAATATTTAGGGAAAACGAATGGAAATCATCAGTTGACCATCTCACCTGACGTTGGCTCGCATATTTTGTCTATTGTTGATGAAGTGGGAAATAGAAAGGCTATCCGAATTTTCGTCAGATAGCCCTCTTGAAGTAGTTTGACTAACAGGTTTACTGTTTCTCCTCATTGGAGATTTCATTTTTTTCCTTTTTCTCCCCCATATTCTTTCCTGGACGGCACATCGTGGCGAACACAAGCACACAAACGACGGCGCAGATGATAGAAGAGTCTGTCTTGACAAGATGATAGGTCAACAAGCAGATGGCAAAAACAGCAAGAGGCGTGGCCATTCTGAGTAAATTCCATTTCGTGAAGATTTTAGAATCCGAAGATGTAACCCTATTGTCGCTGAGTTTTACGATAAGGGGCACAGAGACGATGGTCAAAAGTGTAGCCGCCGTTTGCAGGACGATGAATTGTGTCGCATCCCCTACTTCATTGAGGTTTATGCCATACGAAACGAGCAAGATGGCTATTGCTATAGCCAAAAATAACCAATATAAAATTTTCAAACCTTTCATTTTTGAGTTGATTTATTTGTTATTGTTTCAAAATTTATGATTTATAAAAATATATGATTTCACGTTTTTTCTTGCTAATCATTATTAACAGAGTATGGAACACGATTGACAATAGATCGACCTAGCGTGATTTCATCGGCATATTCCAACTCGTCGCCAATAGAAACACCTCGTGCAATGGTGCTTAGTTGGACATCACATGCTCCCAATTTCTTGTAAAGGTAGAAGTTGGTGGTATCGCCCTCCATTGTCGGACTCAGAGCCAAGATTACCTCTTTGACCCCTTTATTGCCTTTTACACGTTCCACCAGAAGGTCGATGCTCAAATCTGATGGACCGATTCCTTGCATAGGTGAAATGACACCGCCCAAAACATGGTATAGACCTTTGTATTGTTGAGTGTTCTCCACAGAAATGACGTCGTTGATGTTCTCAACAACGCAGATCAGGGAAGTGTCGCGTTGAGGGTTGGCGCAAATTTGGCACACGTCTGTGTCTGAAATATTGTGGCACACGCTACAATAGCGTATTTCGTTTCGCATTTTTATGAATGTGTTTCCAAAAAGCTCGACATCCTCTTTACTTTGTCGAAGCAGGTGCAACGCCAGTCGCAAAGCCGTTTTTCGTCCGATGCCGGGCAGTTTTGCGAACTCTTTGGTTGCATTGTCCAATAAAAGGGACGAATAAGGTGATGAATTCGTATTCATACGTTAGACAATTCTAAAAATTAGAATTTAAATTTTTACACTTTCATCGGATAAAAATAGCAAAATTTTAATCCTATAAAATGGATAGGCTCTTCAACTCATTGTAGGTTGGAATCTCTTTGAAGAAGTTGTACCTGCGGTTTGTATAGTCGATTTGACAGCAAACGTGAGTCAGTCCGTTGGAGACGATAAGCAAAGGCACGTTCAGCTTGAGATTATAGGTTGCTATTTGGTCGAAAACCTTTTGATTGATAGCGATTTTAGGAGCTTTATACTCTACGATAGCAATGGGGCGCAGCTCGCTATTGAAGATTACCGTGTCGCATCTTTTCTTCATGGAGTTGATTTCTACGGCAATCTCGTTGGCGATAAGAGAGATGGGGAACTGTTTTTCGTTGGTCAGAAACTCCACCATATTTTGTCGCACCCATTCTTCAGGAGTCAGGGCGACGAATTTTTTTCGGCATTTATCGAAGATGGCGTGTTTGCCTGCTTCGTTTTTCACCCGAAAATCATATTTCGGAAAATTAAGTTCTGTCATTTTTCCTATCTTTGCGAGTTACAATTGCAAAAATAGCAAAAAATAGCGAAGCGAATGGCGAAACAGCAGCAGACAATCAGTTATAGACAGATTCTGGCGGACTTGAAAGAAAAGAAATACAGACCCGTTTATTTTCTATCTGGCGAAGAACCATATTTCATAGATCTTGTTGCTAATTACATAGCAGACAATGTGTTGACGAAGAGCGAACAAGATTTCAACCAGACTATATGCTATGGGAAAGAGACGAATATGCGAACTATCATAGAGAGTGCCAGAGCCTATCCGATGATGGCAGAACATCAAGTGATAATCGTGAAGGAAGCGCAGGAAATCAGCAAAGGGGAGGGCGAAAGTGGGTCTGATCCCTTTGATGCATTAATCACCTATTTAAAGCAGCCGATGCCGACGACGATTCTTGTCTTTTGCTATAAGAAGAGAGCCGATATGCGCAAGAAGTATGTGAAGGCAGTCAACGAAGGGGGAGTTTTTTACAATTCTGAAAAAGTTTGGGACAATCAATTGCCAAAGTTTATTCAAGATTATATAACGGAAAAGAAAATATTGATGGAAGCACCTGCGGTGCAGCTGTTGGCGGATTACATTGGTAACGACCTTCATCGTTTGGTAAATGAGTTGGAAAAGCTGGTGACTACAAAACCTCCAACTGTAAAAATGATCACGTTGGACTTTGTTGAAAAGAATGTCGGAATCAGCAAAGAGTTTAACAATTTTGAATTGCGTTCCGCATTGATAAACCATGATATTAACAAAGCTAATTTCATTGCCATTCATCTTGCACAGATGAAAACGTTTGCGTTAACTCTAACAATATCAACATTATATAGTTATTTTTCTAATTTAATGGTTTATCATTATTTAGAGAATAAAAGTCAGGCTAATGTTGCAGCGGAACTCTCAATAAATCCTTTTTTCGTTTCGGAGTATGCCATGGGTGCAAAGAAGTATAATGCGGTAAAAACGATGCAGATAATATCCGTCCTAAGGGAGTATGATGCAAAGTCGAAAGGAGTGGATAACAACAGTCCACAGAACGAGTTGCTGATGGAAATGGTTTACAAAATCCTCCATTAGTCCCGATGGAACGCTTAAATTTTCCTATTTTTGTAAAATAGTAGTTGTAGTATTGTAAATAGAAACAGAAGGAGATATGGAGATAAAGTCAGCAGAATTTGAGATTAGCAATAGTGTGTGGGTAGCCTGTCCGAAACATAGTTTCCCCGAGTATGCCTTCATAGGACGCTCGAATGTTGGCAAATCCTCATTGATAAACAAGTTGGCAAAGCGGAAAGACTTGGCAAAGACGTCGTCGAAGCCGGGTAAGACTTTGCTCATCAACCATTTTCTTATGAATAAGAATTGGTATCTTGTTGACCTTCCAGGCTATGGATATGCAAAGGTTGGCAAGGTTCAGATGGAGAAGTTAGAGAAGATGATCAAAGGATACGTCCTGCAAAGAGACGAGTTGGACAATCTTTTTGTGTTGATTGACAGTAGATTAGAACCGCAAAAGATTGATTTGGAGTTTTTTGAGTTTTTGGGCGTCAATGGAGTACCGTTTTCTATCGTCTTCACGAAAGCCGATAAGTTGAAACCCAATAAACTCAGTGAGAACATAGAGGCTTACAAGCAAACCCTTTTAGAGACGTGGGAAGAGTTGCCTCCGATTTTCGTAACATCAGCAGAGACGGGGTTAGGTTGCGATGAATTGTTATCGTATATTGATTCTATAAATAAGTCGCTCGCCGATAAACTGTCGCTTTAGAATTATTATGTTAAATAATTAAAATATAATACATTGCGAATACTATATTATTTATTTTATGCTTTTGTTTGGACGCTTGCGTGGTTGCCTTTGAGGGTGTTGTATCTCTTGTCTGATTTCGTCTATTTCATGATTTATCATGTCGTGAAATATCGTAGAAAGGTGGTAAGAGAGAATTTGGTTTCGTCATTTCCAGACAAAAGTTTAGAAGAAATTGTAAAAATAGAAAAAGACTATTATCTGCATTTGTCGGACACGTTTGTAGAGACGGTAAAACTGATTCATATATCGGATGAATGTATGCGCAAGCACATGCATTTCAGCAATCCGGAGGAGATGGGCAGACATTTCGAGGCTGGTAACAGTGTCGTAGCCTTATTGGGGCACTACTGCAACTGGGAGTGGATCACCTCCATTTATATGAATTATGACACAACGAAGTTTGTGGGTGGGGAGTTGTATCGTCCGTTGAACAACAAATATTTTGATAATTTCTTTTTAAATCTTCGTTCACGTTTCGGTACGGTCAACATACCGAAGAACGATGCTATTCGCTTCATTGTCAACATGAAACGAGAAGGGAAGAAATTTGGATTAGGCTTCATCGCCGACCAGACGCCGTCGAAGAACAATCTGCATTATTGGACGACATTTCTCAATCATGCGACGCCGTTCTTGAACGGACCAGAGCGAATAGCGAAAAAAGGAGATTATGCAGTGGTCTATTTTGATGTTCAGAAGGTGAAGCGAGGTTATTACACATGCGATGTCATTACGTTGACAGATCATGCGAAGGAGACGGAAGACTATTGGATTACGGATCGTTACGTTGACTTGTTCGAACAAACGATTTTGCGAAATCCTGCTTATTGGTTGTGGTCGCACCGACGTTGGAAGCATAATAGGGAGGAAGCTCCGGAGGATGCCGTAGACAGACAACGATTGAACAAAAAATCAGAGGAATAACCCTGAAAATTAGGATGAAAATGAAAAAAGTGGCGGTCATCATACTCAACTGGAATGGTAGGCAGATGTTGGAGAAATATCTGCCGTCTGTGTGCAGGAATACACCGCAAGAATGGGCGAGAGTTGTGGTAGCCGACAATGGTTCGACCGACGATTCCATCGACTTTTTGAAAGAAAAATATTCTAATGTAGACTTGATTTGTTTTGATAGGAACTATGGGTTTGCAGAGGGGTACAATAAGGCAATATCCTCTGTTGCCGAGGAATATGTCGTCTTGCTCAACTCGGATGTTGAGACGCCAGAAGGGTGGTTGACACCAATGATTGACTATTTGGACAGTCATTTAGACGTGGCGGCTTGTCAGCCGAAAATCCTCGCTTTCAACGAGAAAAACAGATTTGAGCATGCAGGAGCGGCGGGTGGTTTCATTGATAAATATCGCTTTCCGTATTGTCGTGGACGCCTCTTTTCCATGGTTGAAGAAGACAAAGGTCAATATGACGATGTGGCGCAGATTTTTTGGGCATCGGGAGCGGCGTTGACTATTCGCAGAGCCGATTATGATGGTGCAGGAGGCTTAGATGGTACCTTTTTCGCACACATGGAAGAGATAGACCTATGTTGGAGGCTTAACAGTCGCGGTCGCAAATTGGTTTGTGTGCCGCAAAGTATTGTTTACCATTTAGGAGGGGGTACGCTCAATATGAATCATCCACGGAAGACATATCTCAATTTCCGCAACAATCTCTTGATGATTTATAAAAATGAAAATGACGAAGACTTGAAGAAAGTGTTGTTTATGAGAAAAATCTTAGACAATGTTGCTGGGTTGATGTTTCTATTCAAGGGAGATGTTGAAAATTTCAGGGCGGTTAGGAAAGCCAGAGAGGAGTTTTGTTTGATAAAATCGCAATATTCTGCAAAAAGAGAAGAAAATTTGAAACTGCAGACAGTTGCAAAATACCCTTTCAATTATGACGGAAGCATTGTTTTTGCTTATTATGCGAGAGGAAAGAAATATTTCAACGATTTGTAAAGTAAAGAGGGTATGGTACGGGGATTGCGTTGTATTATGTTGATAGTTTTACTTGTGAGTGGACTTACAAATGTGGTTGCGCAAGCAGTTTCAAGGAACACGGCGTTCTCTGTGGGAGAGCGTTTCACTTTGGATGCCTACTTTAATCTCGGTGCCATTTGGATTAAATTAGGCGAGGCGGAGTTTAGTGTGGAAGAGGAGGAGGACAATTACAAGTTCATTGTAACGGCGCATAATGTGCCCAAATGGAATCGGATCTATCAGATGAACACTTATCATGAAGCATCGTGTACGAAGGATATGAAGCCCCTGTATATGAGGTGTAAAGTTTCGGAGAATGGCAATTATTACGAGGACAGTTACATTTTTATGGAGAAAGGAGACTCATACGAGGTGCATCGACACACCAAGAACAAGCAGAAATTTCCAAGTGGAGAATTTGACACGACCTTTGTGGTATCGTTGGCTGCGCATGACATTATCAACTCTGTGTATGTGGCACGAAACACGGATTTGACGCAGAATAATGGAAAGAAGATACCTTTTTCACCTATCTTTGGCAATGGGATTCATACCATTTACGGAGATGTGATAGGCAAAGAGAAGATAAAAACACGAGAAAATAAGATTTACAAGTGTATGAAAGGTGCGGCATACGTAGGGGATGGCACGATAGTAGATGGGAAAACCCCTGTATATGTGTATGTTACAGATGATGAACATTTGATACCTGTGTTGGTTGAAGCAAAGCTGTCGATAGGTTCGGTGAAAGTATATTTGCGAGATTGTCAGTTGAAATGATTTTTATATTTTATTAAACTCATTTCTCATTAAAAACCTATAAATTTGCAGTCTCTTTCGATGGAGAGGGAAAAAAGAATGTGTTACAAAAAAACGTAAAGGATATGGCATTAGCAATTACAGATGCGAATTTTGACGAGATCGCAGCGTCAGACCGCTTGGTAGTGATAGATTTTTGGGCACAATGGTGTGGACCCTGTAAAACTTTGTCGCCTATTGTTGATGAGTTAGCACAAACCTACGAAGGAAAGGCGATTATCGGAAAAGTGGATGTTGATAGCAATCCTGACATAGTTGAGAAGTATGGAGTTAGAAGCATTCCGACTGTGATTTTCCTGAAAGGAGGGAAGCAAGTGGACAAGACTGTTGGCGCATTGCCCAAACCAGAATTGGTGGCCAAGATAGAAGCAAATTTGTAGTATCTACAAGTTGATGATACCTATAAAGGAGTGGGGCGGAATTATTTTCGTTCCACTTTTTTCTTTATTTTTGTATATGTAAAACTAAAGATGAAATAATATAATAGAATGGAGAATAATCTGCTTATTTACAATACATTAAAAAGGACAAAGCAACGTTTTGAACCATTACATGCTCCATACGTTGGCATGTATGTATGTGGGCCGACTGTATATGGAGACGGACATTTAGGACATGCGCGTCCCGCCATCACATTTGATGTGTTATATCGTTATCTTACTTTTTTAGGATACAAGGTGAGATATGTTAGGAACATCACAGATGTGGGACATTTGGAACATGATGCCGACAGTGGAGAGGATAAGATTGCGAAGAAAGCCAGGTTAGAGCAAAAAGAGCCTATGGAGGTGGTGCAATACTATTTGAATCGCTACCATAAGGCAATGGATGCGTTGAATGTCTTGCCTCCAAGCATAGAGCCTCATGCGTCTGGACACATCATTGAGCAGATAGAGTTCGTCAAAAAGATATTGGAAGCAGGCTATGCATACGAGAGCCAAGGCTCGGTTTACTTTGACGTAAGGAAATATAATCAGGATTTCCATTATGGAAAACTGTCTGGTCGAAACATAGATGATTTGTTGGCCACGACACGCGAGTTGGATGGACAAGACGAAAAGCGTTGTTCTTTGGATTTTGCTCTTTGGAAGAAGGCGCAACCGGAACACATTATGCGTTGGCCATCGCCATGGAGCGATGGATTTCCGGGCTGGCATTTGGAGTGTTCCACAATGGGGACGAAATACCTTGGCGAGACTTTCGACATTCACGGGGGTGGAATGGATTTGATATTCCCTCACCACGAGTGCGAGATTGCCCAGTCGTGCGCCGCATTAGGCCATGACAGTGTTCGCTATTGGATGCACAACAATATGATTACCATCAACGGAAAGAAGATGGGTAAGTCGTATGGGAACTTCATCACGTTGGACGAGTTTTTCACGGGAAGTCATCCTTTGTTGACGCAAGCATATTCGCCGATGACCATTCGTTTCTTCATCTTGCAGGCACACTATCGTAGTACGGTAGACTTTGGAAATGAAGCACTCCAGGCGTCTGAGAAAGGTTTGGCTAAGTTGACAGATGCGTACGCACGTTTAAACAGACTTCAGGCTTCCGCAACCTCGACGGTCGATGTTTCGGGTTTAAGAGAGAAATGTGAAGAGGCGATGAACGACGATTTGAATACCCCTATCGTCATATCTTATTTCTTCGAGGCATGTAAGGCGATTAACACTGTTTCGGATGGGAAAGGCACGATTTCTGCGGACGATTTGAGTGAGTTGAAATCTCTTTTCAAAACCTATTTAATGGACATACTTGGACTTCGTTTGGAGGTTTCTGGCGACAGTCATAACGACGCCTATAAAGGTGCGGTAGATTTGCTTTTAGAAATCAGGAAGCAAGCCAAAACCAATAAAGACTGGGCTACGAGCGATAAGATTCGAAATGAATTGACCGCTTTGGGCTTCAACGTGAAGGATACGAAAGACGGTTACGAGTGGTCTTTATAAACGCTCCAATAGGCAACCATAGGGGAGTGTTACGTTGATTATTACGTTGGATAAAACAAAAAGCGAGTGGAATTTTCAGCGTTATATGCGCGAATAATGTCGATGTACGACTCTGCGATGAAAGCGGGGTTGAAAATTCCCTTTGTGAAAATAGATCGGGAGAAGTTTCTAAAGCGTAAGTTTTGGAGAAAGACGACTCCGAGCGAGTATCAGAAAGTTTTATCGGATGGCCCGTTAGCGGTATTTTCGTTGGCGGAGATGAAGAAAATAACGAAAAGGGAAGTACGCCTGCATGCTATATGGGTAGGCGCGCTCTCTTTTTTGTTGGCGATACCCTCGTCAGGGGTGCTAATGTGGGTTGCGATAGCGTTGGACTTTGTTCAGTTTCAATTGTTTGTCTTTGTCGCATTGCAAAAGTTGCTCTATCTGTTTGGGTGTAAGACCATATTGAGGGCGAATGAAAATTTTGACAAATCAGCCGATTGGGTGTTGTTGTTGATATCGACGGTGATGATAGCCAAAAGCCAGGTGATCAGGGCGGCGAAGTCGGCGATGGGTATGGCAGTCAAGCAAGGAATCCAGCGATTCACGGTGCGAATGATCAGTAAGTTGATGTTGTTGAACGTGATGAAGCAGGTAGCGAAGTGGATGGGAGTGATTGTAACACGCGACATGATTACGCAGAGTGCAGAGTACGTCATTCCGTTTTTGTGTGCTTTAGTGTCTGGAGTGATTTCATTATGGTTGTTTTTCCCAATGATGCGTAGGCTAAGATGCTACTTGATGGAGGTTGTGAAAAAAGGTGATGCAATTGATGATGTGATGAATTTAGAGAAAAGTATGAATGGATTTAATTGATAAAACGATAAACAATAGTTTGCAATGAAATATAAGATCATAGTATTAGACATAGATGGAACGTTGACAAATTCAAAGAAGGAGATAACGCCGAGAACGAAGGCGGCGTTGCAGGCGGCGATGGAGCGAGGAGTGACGGTGGTGATAGCCTCTGGTCGTCCGACGCCAGGTATCCGACATATAGCGGACGCTATAGAATTAGGGAAATATGGGGGGTATGTGTTGTCGTTCAATGGGGGCGTGATTACCAACTACAAAACGAAAGAAGTGATTTTTGAGAAGACATTGCCCGATGGAATCGTTCCTCTTTTGTATGAAGAGTCGAAAAAAGCGGGTTTTGCGATTGTATCTTATTTGGACGATGTTATAATTACGGAAACGCCAGACAATCAATACATTGACATAGAGGCGTACATCAATAAGATGCAAGTTGTTAAAGTGGATGATTTTGTGGGTACATTAAGAAGCCCTGTAACAAAGTGCTTGATGGTGGGAGATCCAGAGAAGTTGGTGGTAGAGGAGGAGAGGTTGAAAAAGAAGTTGGGCGACCGCTTGAATATCTATCGTTCGGAGCCGTTCTTTTTGGAGATTATGCCACAAAACATAGACAAAGCATATTCGTTAGAGAAATTGTTGAAATATCTCAATTTGACGAAAGAAGAAATGATTGCCTGTGGCGATGGCTTCAATGACCGTTCTATGATAGAATACGCAGGTTTAGGCGTGGCGATGTGTAATGCGCAGCCTGCAGTCAAGGAGGTGGCAGATTTGGTTACTTTGACGAACGACGAGGATGGTGTTGCTTTAGTGGTGGAAGATTATTTGCTGAAGTAGATGAAGAAATAACGAAAAGTCGGAGTTTCTAATGGAAGCTCCGACTTTTTTGTTATAAGGAAATTACTTTTCTTCGTAAAAGCTATTGACGCTCATTTTTGACCATGTTGTAAATATGTTTTGATAATTATTGCTGTCCGCTAAAAACTTTTTGAACCCGCAAAAGATAGGGCTGGATTC
>CAVEVQ010000019.1:0-46457 GCA_963619325.1 Bacteroidaceae bacterium
ACTTGATGATGCGGATGGTCTCCACCTACCTCGTCTATTCCGAGAAATGCCAGTCCCAAGGTCGTGTGGACTGCGTCATCGAGACGGACAGGTACGTCTACGTCTTCGAGTTCAAGCTGGACGGCACGGCGGCGGAAGCCCTGCGCCAGATCGAAGAGAAAGGCTACGCGAGGGAGTACGCCTCGGACGGCCGCAGGCTCTTCAGGATCGGCTGCGTCTTCTCCTCGGAGACGGGGACGATCGGGGAGTGAAAAGAGGAAGAATAAAGATTTTGTGTGTAAAAAGGTAGTTTTTTAGTGTGTCAATTCTTTATTGAAACCTTTAGTCAATCGCATTTTAAAATGTAAATTTGTAGTCTCATATAGGTACAATGATTATATGAAGCGATTGATTAGAGGTCTGATGCTCGGTGTGTTACTTTGTGTGGCTTCCCTTTCTCAGGCTCAGCAAAATACAATTTTTAGAATAAAGGCGGAAGGGCAATATGGTTGGTTGTTCGGCAACGCAAGCGGTGTGTCCGTCTATGGAGGAGAGGCGTCTATGGAGTTGCCCCTCTTCGGTAATCATAATTGGGAATACACTTACAATTTTCCAACAGTTGGATTCTCTGTTGGTTACCTTCGTATGCCTGATCCTAATTACGATCGCCACACTATCCCGGTGGTGACTTATTTCCATTGGCCTATGGTGCACACAAAGATGTTTTCCCTCAACCTGAAATGGGGTTCGGGGTTAGCAGGTCTTGTTTTGGCAAAGGGGGAAACGCACGACTATCACGATTATGCACCTGTAACGGGAGTATGGGATTTAGGGCTGAATATGGATATTGGGCTTTCGAAAAATTATACGAAGCCTGCTTCTCGTTGGATTATCACGTTAGGCGCGAATGTAATGGCGTTCAACAACGCTAATATTACCAGAAAAACTCGCAATGCTTTGATGGCGAATGTGCAGGTTGGGTTGAAATATACGCCGAATGTGTGGCCACTCCCCATCAAATATCCAGCCCGTTCCGTTCACCATTGGTTGGCTTTAGAGGCATATGCGGCAGGTGCCGTCAATCAACTTGAAAGTGAAGATAAGTATTATCCGAACGGGACAATCAACTTCGGTGGATATGTTCCTATTTCAAATGCCTACAGATTAGGTATCGCCGTTGATGGCTTCTACAATGGTGCGTATGACGGTACGCAGAGAACGGAGAATAAACGCTATAATTTTATCAAAGAAGATGAGTTTACTAATAAGATAAGGGTGGGTGTCGCTTTAGCCAATGAAATCACAATGGATCGTGTTAACGTTGGTGTCCATGCAGGATTTTATTGTCTGAATAAGATGAAAGTTCCTGAATATGATGAAGATGGAAACAAAAATAGCAACCTGCTTGAGAACTATATGTATTTGAAGCTCGTAACACGATATTATTTCACTCCGAAATTTTTCATTGTTGTAGAGGTGAAGAGTCATCTAAACAAGGTCGAATGTGCGGGGCTTGGTTTGGGTTGGGCGATGCCGGACTTTGGGAATCGCATTAAAAATCCGTTTGCGCGCATCTCGTTCAAAAAAGAAGATAGGGAGGAGTTGAGAATCACGGGAAGCGAGAAATAACAGAATAGAGGACGAAATTTTTACAAAATGGCAGATCAATTTGTTTCTTCTCAAGTGATTGAGAAAAAAAATCGTACGAATGAATACCAGTTCACAATTATCATTCCTGTGTATAATGAGGAAGACAACATCGATGCTATTCAAAAAGCAGTAGGTGAGTACCTTCCTCTTGCAAAGTATAAGGCTTGCGCCCTTTTCGTTAATGATGGGTCGAAAGACACCAGTTTGCAGAAAATACAAAAGGTTTGCGCAGATACCCCGGACTTCTACTATATTTCTTTCGTGAAAAATGCCGGGTTGAGTGCTGCCATTAAGGCAGGTATCGACTATGCTCAGAGTCAGTTTGTTGGCTATATGGATGCCGATTTGCAAACCACTCCGGCCGACTTCAATCTTCTTTTGGAGGACATCAACGACTATAAGATGGTGATGGGGATACGTGCTAACCGAAAAGATTCGGGGTTCAAGAAATTCCAGTCTAAATTTGCTAACGGTTTCCGCAGAATGATGACGAAAGATGGGGCTACGGATACGGGGTGTCCTCTTAAAGTTTTGCACACCGATTATGCTAGGAGAATTCCGTTCTTCACGGGGATGCATCGTTTTTTGCCCGCTTTAATTCTTTTGCAGGATGGTGGAAACTACAAGGAGATGCCTGTCAGACATTTCCCTAGACAAGCAGGTGTTTCGAAGTATAATCTGTGGAATCGCTTAGTCGGTCCCTTCGTTGACTGTTTCGCTTACAGATGGATGAAAAAACGATACATCAACTATAAGGTACAAGAGAATAACGTATTCTAATTCGGTTCCTAAAAAACGAGAATTATGAAAATTGATCTTTTAAAAAAGGAATATCTTCCGTATTTGGTTGTGATTGTCGCAGTCTTGCCAAGTTTTTTTTTGCGAGATTTTACAATCAGTAATGAGTTGCGTTACCTTTGTATTGCCGATGAGGCATTAGAAAACCATCATTTTTTCTCGTTTACCGTGAATGGTAATCCTTACGCCGACAAGCCGCCTCTATATCTTTGGTTCTTAATGTTTGGGAAATGGCTCTTTGGATCTCATCAAATGTGGTTCATTTCGCTTTTCTCCGTCATTCCAACACTTGCAATCGCAGAAATCATGCGCAGGTGGACTTTTGTGGAGTTAAAGGGGGGATGGCAGAATATTGCGCAAATTGCCTTCATGTCGACGGTTCTGGTGTTGGCGATGTTTCTGGTTTTGCGTATGGACATACTAATGTGTCTCTTCATCGTGCTGGCTTTACGAACATTTTGGTCGATGTGGAATCAAAAGGATTTTTCCTCTAAAAAACAAATATTGTTAGGGATATATACATTTCTTGCTCTCTTTACGAAAGGTCCGATTGGCGTTTTGGTACCCATACTCGTACCTTTGGTATGGTTGATAGTAAAAAAAGAATGGAAGACGTATCTGAGATATTGGAGTTGGAAGTCGTGGTTTGTGTTGTTGTTGGGTTCTACTCTGTGGTTTTCTGCTGTTTACTGGGAAGGAGGGCGTGATTATCTTAATAATTTGCTTTTTCATCAGACTATTGACAGGGCGCATGACTCTTTCAAGCATGCGAAACCATTCTATTTTTATGGTGTATCGGTTTTATATATGATGTTGCCTTTGGCGTTTCTTATCATAGAATCCATAATCTTCAGTGTGGTGAAGAAAGAGAAACGAAGTGACTTGCAGAATTTCTTTCTTACTGTTACGGCGACGGTGTTTGTAATGTTGTCATGCTTCAGTTCGAAGTTAGATGTTTATCTTTTGCCAATTTACCCTTTTTGTATCTATTTAGGAGTAATTTTGTGGCAGAATCATAAAGAGAGGAAAGTATCAAGAGTAGCGCATTACCTTTATCTTCTGCCTATCACACTGGTTGCTGTCGTATCGATTGTTGCCTTTGTAGCAAGCATTGTTTACAACATATACACTGACGACTTGCATGTTCATCATTTGGACGACGTGTTGGGCGTCCAGTTGGTGGATGCGATATTATTTTATGCTCCGATATTGACGCTTATGCTCTGCATATGCTTTGCTTTCGCAATGATTTACGGTATTCGGAAGGATTATGAGAAATCAATTTGGGCTGTGTTTGTAGGATTGTATGCGATGGTTTTTGTCGGTAGTTTTGCACTTCCTTATGCAAATAACTTTATTGGATATAGGGGTTTGTGTGAACAAGTAAATAAAATTTGTAGAGACGAAAATCTAAAGGTGGTCTATTGTTATGATGTGACGAGGGCTTCCAATATGTCTGTTTTTTTAGATTATCCAATCAAAGAGATAGAATGTGAGAAGGACGTTCTTTCAGTCAATCCCGATGGTGTCTTATTGTTTGAAGATGATATAGATGCCATATCAGGTCTGATCATTAACAAAAAAGTTGAGAAAGTTGGAAATGTTCGTTTCGTTTCTTTAAAAGAAAGATATTTAAAAATAGACTAACAAAGGAAAACTAATGTCGTCGTTTTTGATATTTATTGTCGGACTCATTGCGCAGGGGTGTTTTGCCGCCCGTATATTGGTACAATTAATAAAGTCTGAGAAACAGAGGCGAGTTGTATCTCCGACGTTGTTTTGGGTTCTGAGCATTGTTGGATCGTTGCTGTTCTTTCTCTATGGATGGTTGCGCGACGATTTCTCTATCATTCTCGGTCAGTGTATTTCGTATTATGTCTATTGGTGGAATCTGAAAGCGAAGAACGTATGGCAGAAATTGCCTACTATCTTCAGCTATCTATTCTTGTTAGTTCCTGTTTTGATAGTCTCAATGATGATGAGCAATTTTGATTTGTTCATCAATAGTCTTTTCAAGAACGAAGGTATCCCGATGTGGTTGGTAGTCTTTGGTTCTGTCGGACAGGTAACGTTCACGCTTCGTTTCGTTTATCAATGGTACTATTCAAAGAAGGTAGGTGATTCCGTGTTGCCAAAAGGTTTTTGGCTTTTGAGTTTGATTGGTTCGAGTATCATTTTAATATATGCGCTAATCCGATTAGATTTTATTCTGATATTAGGTCAGTCTTTCGGTTTTGTCTCTTACCTACGAAATTTGTTTATTGGTAAGAATGAGAAAAATGAGAAGTCGGTTCGTTGATATACAATTTTTGAGCAGTGGTTATGCTATATGGGACAAAAAAGCGCCCTCAAATTGAGGACGCTTCTCTGAAGTTGTTATACTCTGTTTACTTCTTTCTGCTCTCTTCTGCCTTTTCCTCAGCTATTTCGTAAGCAGGAATATGGTCGTGATGTTTAGCCTTCTTGTCGACCTGTTTGGGCTTTTTCTCATTACCTTTCATATATGTAAGTATTTATGGGTTATACTTCGGTTAACTTAATTACGACTTCAAACTACTGAATCTCAATAGTTTTAGATTGTTTTGCTTTCTCTTCTTCGGCTTGTTTTGGAAGCACAACATTCAAAACACCATTCTCAACCTTAGCAGAGATAGCCTCTTTGTTGATGTTGTCTGGTAAGAAGAATTTCTCTTTAAACTGAGAAGATGAAAACTCATGACGTAAGTAGTGTCCATCCTTTTTTTCGTCCTTCTTCTCTTCTTTTTTAGACATCTCGATAACTAAATTGCTATCTGCGTCGATAGTGATGTTCAAGTCTTCCTTAGTTAAACCAGGAACGCTAAGTTCCATATCAAACTCGTTCTCTTTCTCAATGATGTTGATCTGTGGCGTTGTTGAAAATGCTGGAGCGAAATTCTTGTTCCAGTTTCCATTCAAATCCATATCAAACAAATCGTTGAACAATGTAGGAATGAAATCCTGACTTCTTTTAGCTAATAACATAATCAAATCCTCCAATTATATATTAAACTTTTTTTATCTCTATATCGGTTGTCCTTTCGTTCAACCACTTTACATTTTGCAAATCGCGTGCCATTCTATATTATTGCCAATCATGTCATTAAATACCATACTTATTGAATAAAATACGACAATATGGCAGAGAAAGTAAGTGAATCTTATGACAAATTGTCATTTTTTTTGTATAAAATCAGAATAGTGTTTGTTTTTTAGCTTATGGAGGAAAAATGAATGTAGATTATGCAAGAGAAAAGAATGAAGATTTTTGAAAAAAACGTTTCTTTCTCTTGGTTGTCTGACTGTTCTCTGCTAAATTTGCGCACGAAAAGGAGGATGCCTGTTGTTTTTAGATAAATCCTGATTTGTTTTCTCCCTTTTTGAATATTTAAGTTTATAATGTGGTTTGTTATGTTTGGTTTGGAATCCGTAACATGGAGTGACTTTTTAATTTTTGACGCGATACTTTGTATTGTTCTTGATGTCATTTTGGTTGTTTTTGCTACAATGACGATCAGAAAAAATTTTCGAATATCAACCGATTCGATTCGTAGAAAGCGTTTTCGAAAAGAGGATGCTGGAACGAAGAGTTGTCTGTAAAAGAGTTTACCTCGTAAAGAGTCAGTCTTTTTGTTTGTTAAATCTGTTTTGCGATATGCCTATTAATATATAATTCAATAATTTTATTTAATATGAGATTAAAAAATTTCTATCAGAGTGCAGCTATGCGTAAGGTTTCGTTGGTTGCTTTAGGTTTATCTATCACAAGTGTTTTGTTCGCCCAAAAACATGCTGCGGACGCTTTGAAGACGGCCAACCAGCAGTTGGAGAAGATGGCTTCTCCCGCATTGACAATGTTCATGACGATTTCAGGACTTTTTGCCTTGGTGGGTGGTGCTGTTGTAGCCTATAAATTATTTAACGGCGACACTGATTCCGCAAAGAAAATCGGAGGCTGGGTCGGCGGTATGGTTGTGGCTTGCGTGGTTTCGATGGTTGTTAAAAATTTCTTTTTTAATTGATCTGAATGACTTATAAAGTCAACAAAGGGGTCGGAAGGTCTTTTGAGTTCAAGGGGCTTCGTGCGCTTTATGTGTTTTTTGCTTTAAGTGGAATCATAGCAAGTGTTTTATTTTATTTCGTGTTAGGTATCTTTTTCTCGTTTGGTGTTTCTATGGCGATCGTGTTGCTGTGCGCACTAATGTGTGTAGGGTTGGCATACTATCTGAATAGAAGATTCGGAGAAAACGGACTACGATTTATACTGGCGCAGTATAAGACGGTGGATTGGGTACAAAACAATGTTCGTGTTTGCAAATTATTGAAAACCGACAAATTGTATAAAGATTAGATTCGTATGGATTTTAATGTGAAAAGTAGCAAGATAGAGGATGTTTTCCCTTTGTGGAAGATAGAGGATGGTTTTCTTGTTTCTCGTACGGCAGACGTAACGGTTTGTTACGAATTGGACTTGCCTCAAATATTTACGAGAGAAGAGGAGGATTATAACCGACTTCATAGGGCCTTTATGATGGCTTTTCGTGACTTGCCAGATTATACGATTGTACATAAGCAAGATGTTTTTTCAACGTGCGAATGTCAGTCGGTCGGTTATGGGGATTCATTCCTGGCGCAGTCGTACGGAAGGCATTTTAATGGACGGAAATATCTGAAACATAGGTCGTTTCTCTATGTGTCGCTTTCTTCAAAATCCAATTTAGAACGCTATTCCACAGCATCGGCATTGTGTAAAAATAGACTTGTTCCTAAAACGGTTTTAGACGAGACTCGTATAAATCAGTTCAAAGAAGCGGTTGGAAAGATGGAGCAGATGGTAAGGGATGCGGGCATTAAGATTCGCACATTATCAGAGGCGGAGCTGATAGGAGCAGATACAGAATTTGGTATAATTGAACAATATCTCTCACTTGACTATTCGTCTGGCCATACCGTGTTGAAGGATTTACATATTGAGGATGGGACGCTGATGGTTGGAGAGAAGTTTGTTTCTTGTTTCTCTATTGCCGATTTAGAGACTGTTCCTATGGAAGTAGCAAACCACTCCTGCAATAAACGTTTTTCTAATCCGCCGAATTTCCTTGTTCCTCAGAGTTATGTTGCGAACTTGTCTCTCAACATGCCTTTCGACCATATCTATAACCAATATTTTTTCTTTGACAATCACCAGGACACCCTGAATAGAATAAAGCAGAGAGGTCGGCTGCAACAGGCTTTCTCGTCTGCTTCGCGAGAGAATGCCATTAATCTTGAGCGCAATACTGCTTTTTTAGACGAGGCGTATGTGCAGCAGAAGAGGAGCGTCCGTTGTGCTTTCAATGTGCTGTTGTGGGATGAGAATTGGGAGCAATTGTTGGCTAAAAACTCAGTGGCAGAGTCTGCCCTTTCGAGTATGAATTGTTGTACAAAGACTAAGACTGAGAAAATAGTTCCACAAATCTTTTGGGGAGGGATTCCTGGAGCGGCATCTCAATATCCATCAGAGCTGACTTTTCTGACATTTTTAGAGCAAGGTTGTTGTTTCTTGAATTTTGATAGTAATTATCGATCAATGGTTGATTCTTCAGAGTTTGGTATTTATCTCACAGATCGTCTTGCCGGTGTTCCTATACGCATCGATTTGGATGATTATCCAAAGAAAGTGGGTTGGATAGACAACAGGAACAAGGTGATAATCGGTCCGTCAGGTTCTGGCAAGTCGTTTTTCACCAACAATCTAATTAGACAATATTGGGAGCAAGGTTGTCATATCGTGTTGGTGGATATAGGAGATTCTTATCAAGGGTTGTGTAAGATGATACAGGAGGAGACTAATGGCGAGGATGGCGTTTATTATACCTATACGGAGGAGTGTCCGCTGACTTTTAATCCTTTCTATGAGCCTGGATACAAGTATACCGAGGAGAAGAAAGAACAATTGCTTACGTTGATTAAGACGCTTTGGAAAGGAGACGAGACATTGACAAACAGCGAAAGCGTTCATATCAAGGTATGTATCTATAATTATCTTGATAAGATTTGCGCTGATCATTCCATACGTCCTTGTTTCAACACGTTCTTTCAGTATTTGAAAGAAGATTTTAAACGCTATATCACAGAGCAGATGAAAGTACGTATTGACAATTTTGATGTAGATGATATGATACAAGTGCTGAAGCCATTTGCTGAGGGGGGAATGTTCTCACATTTGCTCAATTCAACGGACAATTTGAACTTGTTAGAGAAGCGTTTCATCGTATTCGAGTTGGATAGCATTAAGGATAACAAGACGCTGTTTCCGATTGTGACGCTGATCATTATGGCAACGTTTATGGATAAGATTCGAAGGTTACCATCAGACCAACGTAAGTTGATGTTGATAGAGGAAGCATGGCAAGCCATTGCGAAGGAAGGTATGGCGTCGTTTATCGGGTATCTTTATCGCACTGCAAGAAAGCATTTTGGTGAGATTGCAATTGTGACTCAGGAGCCGGATGACTTGGTCGGCAATAGGTTTATTAAAGACATTATGATAACTCAATCGCATTGTAAAATTCTGTTAGACCTTCGAGATTTTAAAGAAAAGGCGCAGATGATACAGGAATTGCTGTCTCTTTCTCCAAAAGAACAAAGTATCTTATTCTCGGTTAACTGCTCGTTGGATTTTGAAAACCGTGCCAAATATAAGGAGGTTTTTATCTCTCTGCGCGGGTTCTGCGCCGTGTATGGAGTGGAGGTGAGTCAGGAGGAGTATTGCACATTCACAACAGATAAAGAGGAAAAAGGACGAATAATAGGTTATTACCAACAAGAAGGATCGTATAAAAAAGCAATAAATTGTTATTTAAAAGAGAAAAGAAGATGAAAAATATGTTAGTTCTAAGTTGTTTAGCAATGGTTTGTTTTAATGTTTACTCTCAAGGGGCGATGGTCGTGTCAGACCCAACGTCGGTTGTACAGCGTTTGACATTGGCTGCCGAACAAATGGAAGAGCAAATTGACCAGAAATACAAGTTTATGGAGCAGATTCAAATAGCAAAACAATCGCTTGAAAGTGCTAAAAAGATGCAAGAGAAGGTTGAGAAAGTCTCTTCGTATGTGAAAGATGCTAAGGAGGTGGCTGAGATTGTAACGATAGGTGAGAATATCGTGAAGACTTCGAATAATATGCGGAAAAACATTAAAAAAACGGCTGCATTGACAATTACGGAAAAGGCTCAAACAATATTAGATCTTGCGGACTGCAGTTCAAATGTAAGCAAAATTGCGAAGCAAGCGAGCGCCGTGGTTCAAAACAAGACAGATAAAAACGATGTTTCTCTTAGTGATTTTGAACGACGTCAAGAATTGAGAGCTTTGAAAAAAGAAATGGAGACCACTCAAAAAGAATTAAACAGAATATATAACAAGGCGTTTACGAAGAGTGTGTCGAACACAAAGGACAAATCATTGTTCTCTTTCCTTAACTTTTAAATTTAGAGCTTATGGATTTATGTTCAGTTCCAACCGTCAGCCTATCTTCTTATTTATCAGATGGTTTCATGGAAACCCTATTTGATAAGGTAGTAGGGGAGTTGTCGGGAGTTTCAAATATATGCTTTCTGTTATGTGGTCTCTTTTCGTTTGCCTATTTTGCAAATATCCTGATGAAAACATGGGCGAAGGGAGAGGCGTTTGATTTCAGTGCTTTACTACGACCATTTATCATAGGAGTGATAACCATCAATTTCAGTTGCGTTTACGGTTTGGTAGATAGCATTTTCAGTCCGATTAATATCTATACGGAGGAGATCGCCACCTCCAATCAAGAGAGTTTGACAAGTACATGCGAGGAGTTAGAAACTTTAAAGATTAACTATCAGGATGCGGTAAAGAAAATGAACGATGAGAACGGTGGCATTATGAGAAACGTCAAAGTACTGAGTTCAATATCTGATTTCTTTTCAAATCTCTATTCTAATTGCATTGATTTGTTGCTTTGGGGGTTGGAATATATAGCGGGCATACTTTTCGGAGCAGTGAAGTTGGTGATTCGAGCGGTAAGTTTGGCTTTTAGAATTGTCTTGATTGTCTTTGGACCTTTTTCCTTTGCTTTATCTGTTTTACCTATTTTTAAAGGGAATTGGAAACAGTGGTTGAGCAAATACATCAATGTTTGTCTTTTTATACCTATTGCAAATCTGATGGATTTGATTATCAATCAGATGCATTTGTCATTGATTAACTCACATATTGAGATATACAAACAGGCAATAGATCAAGTTTCAATAGATGTGAACGCATTAGATGGCACTATGACAACACTCACTATCTCATATATCATTTTCCTTCTCGCATTTTTAGTGCTTTATATGATGATTCCATCTATAGCTTCATATATCGTCAACTCGGCGGGAATGGAGAGCCTCACAGGAGGTATAACATTGGCAGGATCGGCCGCTGCTTCAAAGATGATTAGTGGGACAGTTCAAAATCCGTTGACGCCTAATATCTTAAAGTTGTTTAATCGAAAGAGATGGAAACAGCAATGGGTGGAGACGGCTGGTAGCGGAAGCGATAAACTCGCAGAAAGGGGGGAAATATGCTAAAGAGCTTGAGAAATATTCAAGGTGCTTTCGCACTATCGCGTTTTTATCTGATTGGCATCTCTATCTTCGCCGTAATTGCTTCCGGATATGCCATTTACAAGTCATACGAGTTTGCTGAGAAACAACGTGAGAAAATATATGTAATGGACAATGGTAAATCGTTGATGATGGCACTCTCGCAAGACATTAACATCAATAAACCGGCAGAGGCAAGAGCCCATATACGTTGGTTTCATGAGTTATTCTTTACGTTAGTCCCCGATGGTCAGGCAATTGAGTACAATGTGCAACAGGCTCTATTTCTTGCGGATAACTCTGTGTTGGAGTTTTATAAGACGAGAAAAGAGAATGGATATTACCAAAAACTGGTGGGTGCAGGCATCATCAACGAGATTAAAGTTGATTCAGTGAAAGTCAATATGGAAGAATACCCCTATGTAGCGCAGACCTACGCGACGACTTCGGTTATGCGAACATCATCGGTAACTTACTACCAGTTAGAGACACAGTGTCAGTTAGTTAACTGCCCTCGTTCCGATAGAAACCCGCATGGTTTTATCATTGAAAATTGGGAAGTCAATAGGATGACAGAGTTAACGACCGTCGCTAGATGACATTAAATATTAAAGAAATCATAAAAATATGACAAAATGGATATGAACAAAATAAACAATGAAAAACAAGATAATATTAATAATGATAAAACAACTATTGAGATGCCGACTCTCTTGAAGAAACTTTTTGACAAAGTGCCATTGAGTGATCGTAAGATGTGGATTATAATAGGATTTGCATGTATTGCCTTGGTAGGCCTTACGAAAACTATTGTTGTGGTTTCAAAAGATAGAGCGAGATTGGCTGAGATGCGTCAGGATTCATCTTTGCTAAGTGGCTTAGATAAGATAGAGCTGGAGATTGCAGATATGGAACGCACATTTGGTACGATAAAAGATTCTATGGCAGTAGCGATGGCGGAGGCTGATTCTATACAGAAATCAATAGAAAAGCAGTGATTATGGAAGGACAGAAAGAGAGAACCAACAGATTTTGGTTTATCCATGGGGGCGCACTGTTTGTCTTTGTAGGCTTGGCGTTGTTGTTTTTCCTTTTAGATGGGGGAACGGGTGAAAAGCAACCTATTCTTGTGGATGAACCAGCAAACGCAAAGGTGGATGAACTGCCGGATGTAGTTACGGACGAGGTGGCAGACAACCGTCTTGATGCCTACAACCAAGCCGCAATGATTATCCAACGAGAGGAGAAGGAGAGAGAATTGCAGGAAGAGCACAACTCTTTTCATTTCTTTGCTGAAGATATCTCAAATGATGATGAGACAGAAGATCTTAGTGATGATTTGAACAATGAAAAAGAACTACAAAAAATACGAAATATCATGAATGGAACTGAAGAAGGTCCAGCGTCTGATGTGTCTCCTATACGAACGGTAACGACATCAAAGAGATCCAATTCGTCCCAAGTAGTGCCATCAAACGCTTCTCGCCAACAAAGTGTGTCAAATTCGGAAGAGGAGGAGATCGATTTAGACAAACTTAAAGCGAGGGAGAAGAAAGATAAATTGAAGCGACTTAAAGCCCTTTATTATGGAGAAGAGGAGGAAGAAGTGGGAGAAAATACCGAGGAGAGAGTAAAAGAAGAGCTTCAAGTAGCAGCTACTCCACCTCCTGCCAATGGGTTTAAGCCGATAAAGGAATCTTCTAAAAAAGAGTATCATGGAAGTATTCGTGCTGTCATTCATGGAGAACAGAAGAACATAACAACCGCTTCTCAAGTTGTCTTAAGAATCTTAGATCCTGTAGAGATTGAGGGGACGGTTATTCCCAGAAATACGACCATTATCGGAATGGCTAGATTTAACAGCAATCGAGTATACATCAATATTGAGAACATAGCATATTCAAATAACGTCTATCCATTTAAAGGAACTATATACGACCAAGATGGGTTTCAGGGCATCTATTTCCCTAACAACTTAGTCAATGAGGCAAAAACGGAGGCAGGAAGTGAGACACTTACTTCAACCAATGTGAATGTCAGCGGATTAACCGGTATCGTAAACACTGGGGCGAACGCACTTATTAATGCAACCAAGAATGTTGTAAACGGTTCGGTTCGAGAAACGAAAGTTACTCTCCCTGCCAACTACAAGCTAATCATTAAAACATCTGGTCTTAAATAGAAACGTATAATATTATTTGATTGATGAAAAACCTGTTATTATCAATATTAATAGCATTGGCGTCCGTGTTTGAAATGACTACTAATGCAGCCACCCTATCAAATGTGAAGATAACCCCATTGGAGGTTTCTGACGTGAAATGGGTATATCTTAAGTTTGATTCGAACGTTAAATATGCAGATCGGGGCACGGATGATATAAAGATTGAAATTACTGCAATCCCTTCTATCGTTAGAGTGAAGAGCGAAGTTGCAGTGTTTGAACGCACAACAGTCACATTTATAACATTAGACGGAATTGTTCATACTTTCGCTCTGCATTATTCTCAGAATCCTTCGGGAATTGCCTATTTAGTTAAATCAGATGGTCTAAAATTGAAGGATGTGTATCATTTAGATTTGTCTCATAAACAAACTTCACATATTGTTTTCCCTCTAAAAGTAGTTGATGTGGCATCGGGAAGTGATAAAGTGATAGTGATGAAAACAGAGGAGATTGACAATATTGTCAAGTGCAAAACATTAACGGAAGGCTTTGGTTATTTTGAGGAAAGCTCACTGACTGTCATATCCGAGGACGGAGAGATTTATCCGTTTCTTGTTCGTTACAAAGAGAATCCAGAGCTTGTCAACGTGCAGGTGGAGGGAGGCAGAAAGTTGGACGCCATTTTCTCTTCAATGTCAATCAACGAGCCGGAAATGAAAAAATTGGGAGAGGAAGTGCTTAAGCAGGGTGGCATTATTCGAAATTTAGGATGTTGGCGCGATAAAATGGCATTTTCACTTTACGGCATTTATGTGAGGGAGGATGTTATGATGTTCTTCTTGCGGATAGATAATCTTTCGAAAGTAGACTATGAAATCGACTTTATCAAGAGTTACATTATCAACAACAAGAAAACTACGAAGAAACAAGCATATCAGGCCGATGAAAAGAGTCCGCTTTATACCTTTGTAGAACCGCAGACAGGAATCGTTCATGCAGGTGAGAAACAATCAAGGATTTTCTTTTTCAATCGTTTCACCATCCCAAGGAAGCATAGTCTGCATTTCGAGTTGTTTGAACGCAACGGAGGTCGACATTTGAAATTCACTGTCCCCAATAAAGTATTATTAGAGGCAAAAACTCTCAAATAGGACATAATTGTTATGGCTCGCAATCCCAATGATGAAATCAGAAACAGAAAGGAACAGCTCAAGACATACTACATGAGCTGTTCCCTTTGGATTATTGAATGAGATTCTAATTCATCTTCACATTTCTAAAGTTTATCGGTTTTCATCAAAGTAAATTTTTCTTGTTGTGCCATCACTCATTTTTAAAATGTTCAATCCCTTTTGAACGGTATTCCCCTTGCGTCCGTCAATGGCATAAATTTCTGAGATTGTTGCTCCGTCAGTAGGAATATCAACGTTTTGTGTAGGTAATGTCGGGTTAATCTTGATATGAAAGAGAGCGATATATTTCATTCCACTCTCGGTGAAAACCATAGCTAATGTGATGTTGGGTGTACTCTCTGCGGTGAGAGCCTTTGGGTACTGCCCAATTTGGAATACAGCGTTCTCAACATCGTATTCTGCGAATACAGTACTATTGAAATTTGTTCCCCATGCGCAAACATCATTTTTGTCATTGAACCAGAACCCATAGCCTTCAGCCGTCGAGCAAGTATCTTTTAATGTTTTGCCATCCGACTGCACTCCGTAAAGAGTTATCTTTCCCTCCGAGGGTCCGTTTAGACTCCATTCTTCCCAATTATTGCTATCTCTGATTTCATCCAATCCAATGCCAAAACACCCTGAAACAGCTTCAAGGTCTGTTTCGCTTAACGCAATTTTCTCACCTGTGTAATCAGTCGCACTTGTTTCAAAAGAGATCGTATCAAAAATCTCTACTATTGATGTGTTATGTTTGATTGCTCCTTTTACTACAATGTTCAAGTTGACAAATAGCGTGGCATAACCCTCTCCATCATAGTATCGAAGGGCTTGCGCAGTTTTGTAGTCTCCATTCTTTGGCGTTGGAATGCTCACTTTAAAGGATATCTTCGTTGGATCTAATTGTGAACATATTACGGCCTCGCTACTGTTCGCTTCAGCAAATGTCCCATCTTTTGTAAACCAATGTCCGAATTTGTAATCGTCTGATATGCTATTACTTGCGGCATTGATCGTTTTCCCGTCAGTTGTCGCCGGCATAAACATTAAAGTGTTGGCTTCTTGCGTTTCAGAGTAGTCGACCACATTTGCTGCTGCTTGTATATAGTTTTGAGTGTTTACCTGCATCTGTGCGGCGGCTGTCAACAATTCGGTTGCTGAGATTGTAACAACTGCTTCAGTTGTGCCATCTGTGTTGTCAATGGTTGCGTTTTTGGTCAACGTGTAAGTTATGTCTGTCTCATCCTGAGAGCCATCATCTTCAGCTATGCCTGTACCCATGTCTGGCAATCCATCTGTAGAATAGGTTTTACCCACCTCCGCATTGCCTGTGAATGTGGTTGTTGGATTGCTTAATCCGTAGATATTGGTGTTGTAGAACTGAACCTTGTAAGGCCACTGGTCTCTTTCTTTCTGGGCAGACAGATACGCGTCGTCTGATGTGATGTTATAAGGGTCTTGCGAACCCATGCGGAGATATTGAGAGAGAGCCGGACTGACAACTAAGCACAATTCATCAACGTCCTCTGGCACAGTGAACTGCAGACTCACTGAACTCTCGTCTGTTCCTGTGCAGAACACCTTGTCAACGAAGTTGTATTTTCTTTCTCCTGTACTCTTGTTGTAAGTTACGTATCCCAAACGAAAACCCCTCCAATTTTTGTAGGTGCTATAGTTGCTGTTACATTCATTTGTCTGAGATGAATTGTAATTGCTTATGGATGAGTTCGTTGCCCACATTGAACCACACCAGTATTCCTTGTTGTCTCCTTTGGCCAACGCACTGCCACTTGGCAACGCTGTGAAGGTTGTCGTGATGATTCTGTCTGTCCCTGTTGGTACATTCAGCTTGATAATATTAAAGCCAGTACTCTGTGGCGCACTTGAGTAAGCCACTTGATGTATGGCATTGTTGGCATCCACTGTAACATATTGGTAAGTTGACTGGTGTCTCCAACAATTGTCGTTGTAGGTATTGGGGGTAGAAGTTGAACTGTATCCAGCCTTCGTACCTGGCGTATGATCCATGTAAGTGGAACGATTCTGGTTCCCTGCCGCTAAATAGGCATCCCAACGTTTCAAGTCCCAAGTAACCATACGCATGGCGGCGAAGAAAAACTCTTTGTAAAGGTCTTCCGCTGAAATGCCATACTTTTTCATGTATTTCTCTGGAGCATCGGCATATTTTGTGTTAGTATTGATTGTCCAAATATCTCCGATGGCCGTGGTGTTACGTTTTTCTGTGAAATAATCGTTCATCAAGTATGATTGGTAGCAATGCCACTGATTGAGGAAGGCAAGATTGGTTGTCTTCACGAACACAGGGGACATTTGAGGGAAGTAGCAGTTTTGATAGACTTGTGCTGCCTGCCAGTTCCCACAGTTCTCGTAATACGAGACATATCCGTAGTAGTCGCCATATTGGAAGCCCGCGTTCCCACCATTCTTCATATTGCCAAGGTACTGGTATGCATGGGCGATTTCATGACAGAATGTGTAATAAGGATTTTCTGCTGACGGATTCGCAGAACTATGTGAAATGTTCAGAGTCCCATAGTCTCCATAGCCAGAACCCGTCGCATACCACCCCGTAGAATAATATGCTAAAATAATGATTTTGTGGTTTTTACCATCGTTGCTGGTAGGATCTAAAAAACCTAATTTTGTGTAGGCCTCATAGCATTTTTCTGCATACGTTTTCATGTCGGCGAGGTTGAGGAAATAATCTCCGCTGCCGATAGAAGTGGGTGTCCCAGACTGTTGTCCGTAGTTCGTACTCCAGAAGATAACATAATGATCCCATTCTTGGTAGTATCCTGTTTTCGTACTGAAGACAAAGTTGTCTTGACCGATGAATGTTCCATCGCTGTTCAACTGATAAGGTACATCCGTGTAGTCGGCAAACGCACTGACCCCATAGAAGAAAATCAGGATTGCCGTTAGCAATCTTGTAAAACTGTGTTTCATGATATAAGTGTATTGGTTAATAATATGCTATGATGTATGGAAAAGGGAAAGACTCGTCGTCAATAAGCTTTTTCTTCCCCGCGAATCATATTCCCGATAGTTTTGAATATAATGCGGATATCCAGCCAGAATGTCCAATTCTCTATATACCAGATATCCTGGCGCACACGTCCCTCCATCTCAGACAACTCTTTCGTCTCACCACGATACCCTGTAACTTGCGCCCATCCTGTAATGCCCGGTTTTACATAGTGTCTCACCATGTACTTGTCAATCAGCTGGGAGTAAATCTCTGTGTGTTTCAGCATGTGCGGACGCGGTCCCACAACCGACATATCTCCTTTTAACACGTTGATGAACTGGGGCACCTCGTCCAAGTTCGTCCTACGCATGAACGCACCAATTTTCGTCACTCTGGAATCTCCTTTAGAGGCCTGCACGGAATCTGCCTCTTTGTTCACCTGCATTGTTCTGAATTTTAAGCAGTTAAACTCCATTCCGTCCTCACCAGTTCTCTTTTGCTTGAAGAAAACAGGTCCTTTAGAAGTCAGTTTGATGGATGCACCCAGAACGATAAAAAGTATAGGGAAGATGGTGACACAAAAAATCAAAGAGAAAAGTATATCAAATGCGCGCTTCAATGCTCTATTGTAGCCCTTTCGGAGCGGTTCTTCCCTCAGAAATATGACCGGGATAGAATTGTCCATAAACTCCATTGAGACAGAACGAGCCACAAAGCGGAAGAAATCCGGCACAATTAAAAATCTAATCAAGTGATTTTCAGCATATTTCATCAATGGCATTGCCTTCCTATCTTCTCCAGACGGCAGTGCGCAAATAATTTCATCAACCGTACCTGTTTTGATATAATCATCAGCGTCTTTCAGAGTCCCTTTGACAAGATTAGCATCTACCCGATAATCCACTGGCGCGCGATCGTCATAGAATCCCATGAAACGATAGCCATACGTTTCATTAGTCATGTTACTCTGATAGACGAGATTGGCTATCCTACCCGCACCTAAAATGATTACTGTTTTCGAGTTACCTCCACGCCGTCTGTATGCCTTGAGTGTAAGTCGGAATCCGATGCGCCATAACAGAATGACAAGGAATATTAAACAAAAAAATAAAACCCAGTAGACAACGGAAAAGACCGAGAATCCTGAAAAATAGAGTCCCGCAAGGAAGATCATACCAAAGACAACTATCGTCCTTACAACCAACTCTATGATTTTTTCATATCGCACGTATCTTTTAAAAAGCAGAATACCGCAACTGAACAGGCTGATTGCGTATGCCATGTTCAGAAGAACCACCGAATATTTCAGCGTATGGTTATTGAATATATCAACATTTTTGTATTTTAAGAGAAACAGAACAATAAAAACAAAATTGACCAAAAAGAAATCGCCCAACGACACTATTGTCTTGATGCTTAGTATATGCTGATATTGTTTCTTTTTCCTTTCCATGATAGATAAACAAAATAATGGTCAACATTCTCTTAAAGTTGTTAAAATTCAATATGTTATAAAGACTAAGGAGAATATTGAATCTTATTTACATAAAAACATTTTTCGTAAGAAAGTATTTACAAAGTTAATAGTAAGTTTATATAATAGAAAATTGGGTAGATTTTTTTTTTGCCCTAAATTTGCGTAGTTTATAATTAAATTGCAGTATGGGAATCAATAGCTTTTTGTCCAAGATATTTGGAAATAAGGCGCAAAGAGATATGCGTGAAATTCGGCCGTACGTTGAGAAAGTACGTGGTTTTGCCCCTGAAATGGAACGTTTATCTAATGATGAGTTGCGTGATAAAACGCAGTCTATCCGTTTAAAGGTCAGAAACTATGTAGCGACTGAGGTCGCAAGGATCGCAGAACTCAAAAGTCAGATAGAGGGTCAAGAGATAGAGGAGCGTGAGCGTACCTATGAAGAGATTGACCGTTTAGATAAGGTGGTTGTGGAGAAATATGAGGAGGTTCTGGAGGAGGTTCTTCCGGAGGTCTTCGCTATTGTACGCGACACTGCGAGGCGTTTCGCTTCTGCCGAGACCATTGAGGTTACCGCTAACGATATGGATCGTGAATTGGCCACTTCCCATGATTTTGTGGAGATCAATGGAGACAAGGCTATTTACCATAATCATTGGGTTGCGGGTGGAAATGATGTCCTTTGGAACATGGTACACTACGATGTGCAGATTTTCGGTGGTGTCGTCCTTCACAAGGGTAAAATCGCTGAAATGGCGACAGGAGAAGGTAAGACCCTTGTGGCTACATTGCCAGTGTTCCTGAACGCCCTGACTGGTAATGGCGTACACGTCATCACTGTCAATGACTATTTGTCAAAACGTGACTCTGAGTGGATGGGACCATTGTACATGTTCCACGGCTTGACTGTTGACTGCATTGACAAGCATCAACCTAACTCTCCAGAGCGACGTAAGGCTTACCAAGCCGACATTACGTTTGGAACAAATAATGAGTTTGGTTTTGACTACCTTCGTGACAACATGGCTGTCAATCCAGACGACCTTGTCCAAAGAAGGCACAATTACGCCATTGTCGACGAGGTCGATTCAGTTTTGATCGACGATGCACGTACACCGCTGATTATTTCTGGACCAATTCCAAAGGGGGAAGAGCAGCAGTTTGACCAGCTCTGTCCGCGTGTTGAGCAATTAGTTGCTAAACAGAGAACGTTAGCAACGAATTACCTATCTGAAGCCAAAGAACTACTTAAATCTTCCGATAAAAAAGACCAGGAAGCAGGTGCGTTGGCATTGTTCCGCTCATATAAGGCTCTGCCAAAGAACACTCCGCTCATCAAGTATCTGAGCGAGCAGGGGAACAAGTCCATCTTGCTCTCCACGGAGGAGTACTATATGGCTGAGCAGAATCGTAATATGCACATCGCAACCGATCCGTTATATTTCGTGATAGACGAGAAGAATCGTTCCATCGAATTGACAGATAAAGGTATTGATGCGTTGACGGGAGCTTCCGAAGATTCGGAATTCTTCGTTTTGCCCGACATAGCGACTCAGCTTTCTCAGTTGGACAAGGATTCTATGTCAAAGGAGGAGTATCAAAACAAGAAAGACGAACTGATGCAGACATACGCCATCAAGTTGGAGCGTGTGCATACCGTTAACCAATTGCTGAAGGCATACACGTTGTTTGATAAGGATCAGGAATACGTCGTTATCGACAACAAGGTAAAGATTGTGGATGAACAAACTGGCCGTATAATGGAAGGACGCCGTTATTCTGACGGTTTGCATCAGGCGATTGAAGCAAAGGAGAGGGTGAAAGTAGAAGCCGCCACACAAACTTTTGCGACTATCACCCTTCAGAACTATTTCCGTATGTACCACAAGCTGGCAGGTATGACAGGTACGGCAGAAACGGAGGCAGGTGAATTCTGGAACATCTACAAATTGGATGTTGTTGTTATCCCGACAAATAAACCAATCGCCCGTATTGATATGGAAGACCGTATCTACAGGACGAAACGTGAGAAATACAACGCCGTAATCGATGAGATTTGCGCATTGGTAGACGCTGGTCGTCCTGTTTTGGTGGGTACTACGTCTGTGGAAATTTCAGAGTTGCTCAGTCGTATGCTGAAGCTCCGCAATATTGAGCATAACGTGTTAAATGCGAAACTTCATCAAAAGGAGGCTGATATTGTCGCACGAGCAGGTTTGAGCAAGACCGTTACGATTGCGACTAACATGGCAGGTCGTGGAACGGATATTAAACTTTCCGACGAGGTGAAACAGGCGGGAGGTTTGGCGATCATCGGTACGGAAAGACACGAGTCTCGTCGAGTAGACCGCCAGTTACGAGGTAGAGCAGGTCGTCAGGGAGACCCAGGATCTTCTATTTTTTACGTATCATTAGAAGATAATTTGATGCGTCTTTTCGGATCAGAGAAGATATCAGGAATTATGGATAAACTCGGCTTCAAAGAGGGTGAGGTTATCGAGCATAGTATGATCTCAAAATCTATTGAGCGTGCGCAGAAAAAGGTAGAGGAAAATCATTTCGGTATCCGTAAGCGCTTGCTTGAATATGACGATGTTATGAATGCCCAACGTGAGGTAATTTACAAAAAACGTCGTCAAACTTTGATGGGAGAACGTTTGGGAGTCAACATCATGAACATGATTTATGATGCTTGTCAGCTAATCGTTGAAGAATCAAAGCCAATCATGGCATACGATATCTTCGAGGAACAGGCGATGGTGGTGTTTGCTATCGATTCCCCGATGACAGAGGAAGAATTCAGAGAGAAGAAGACAGATGAGATCGTTGAAACACTCTTTGAGTCGGCTATGGATTCGTTCAAGCGTAAGATGGCTCGTATTTCGGAGGTCGCGAATCCTGTGATTCAGAAAGTCTTCGATGAACATGGGGAGAGATTTGAACGTATTTTGATTCCGATTACAGATGGTAGACGAGTTTACAATACGCCAGTCAATCTGAAAGCGGCATACGAAACCGAGGGAAAAGAGATTGTAAAGGTCTTTGAGAAGATGATACTTCTCCATGTCATTGACGAGAATTGGAAAGAGCATCTACGTCAAATGGACGAGTTAAGAAACTCTGTTCAGAACGCTAGTTACGAGCAAAAAGATCCTCTTTTGATTTATAAATTAGAGTCGTTCAACCTCTTCAAGAAGATGGTGGATTCTATCAACAAGCAGGCAGTCTCTATTTTGATGAGAGGACAAATTCCAATGCAAGAGCGACAGGCAGACGAAGTGCAAGAGGCCGCGCCCGAGCAACATGAAGACACGTCAAAATATCAGACAAACCGGGTGGAGGAAAATGAGCAGAGACAATCGCAGCCACAGCCTCGCCGAGTAGTAGAACCTGCGCGCGCGCAACCAAAGATTGGAAGGAACGACCCATGCCCTTGTGGATCAGGAAAGAAATACAAATTCTGCCACGGTAAGGGAATGTAACCCTACGAAAGATGAAAAGTAAGACAGAATATGCTTGATTTCATTCATTGGACGGTTGACCCCGTGTTATTTTCCTTTGGACCTATATCAGTTCGTTGGTACGGACTGATGTGGGCAATCGGTTTCCTCGTAGGTTACTGGATTGTGACGAAAGTTTACAGGCGCGAGGGTATCGCAGAGGAAATATCCGAGAAGATTTTCATGTATATGCTGATAGGTACGATAATAGGAGCGCGTATCGGACACTGCTTCTTTTACGATTTCGCATACTACAGCAAACATCTTGCAGAGGTTTTGTATATATGGCAAGGAGGGCTTTCAAGCCACGGAGGCGCCTGTGGTATCATCATCTCGCTGTATATTTTCAGTAAGAAAGTGATACAAAAGAACTTTATATGGGTGATGGATAGAATCGTATTGTCGGTTGCTATTTGTGGGGCTTGCATACGGTTTGGCAACTTGATGAATCATGAAATCTACGGGCATGCGACGGATTTGCCGTGGGCATTTGAATTTATCACGAATATACACAGATGGCAGGCAGGGGCGGAGCCTATCTTTTCTGCTCCCAGTCATCCGACCCAGATTTATGAGTGTCTCTATTGTCTTATAACGTTTGCTATTGTGATGTTCCTCTATTGGCGAACGAACGCAAGGAGATTTGAGGGCTTCATCTTTGGTGTTTTTCTGATATGCGTGTTCTTAACACGGTTCATGTTGGAGTTTATAAAAAACAGTCAGGAAGCCTATGAAGATGATATGATTTTAAATGTGGGTCAGTTGCTGAGTATTCCGTTGATAATCTGGGGCATCTACCTTTTGATAAAGTCGGGTAGACAAATTTGTGCAGCAGGTGGCTTAAAGGTGACGGGAAAGTGAAAAAACTGAGAATGAGATACAAGTTATATAACAAATTAAAAACCTTATGGATAATGCTTTATTACAAGAGTGTACCGCAAAAGCAAACTCTTGGTTGAATGGTAGTTTCGATGCAGAGACAAAGGCAGAGGTAAAGCGTATGTTAGATAATTCTGACAAAACAGACCTCATCGATGCATTCTACACTGATTTGGAATTTGGAACAGGCGGACTTCGAGGAATCATGGGTGTCGGAACAAACCGCATGAATAAGTATGTGGTTGGAATGGCGACTCAAGGGTTGGCAAACTACTTGAAGAAGGCTTTCCCTGGAAAGAACGATTTAAGTGTTGTTGTAGGACATGACTGTCGTAACAACTCGCGTCTTTTCGCTGAGATCGTAGCCAACATATTCTCTGCCAATGGTATTAAGGCATATTTATTTGAAAGTCTTCGTCCAACACCAGAGATTTCATTTGCCATTCGTCAATTAGGATGCCAAAGTGGTGTGAACATCACCGCATCTCACAACCCTAAAGAGTACAATGGTTACAAAGCATATTGGGAAGACGGTGCACAGGTACTTGCTCCTCATGATAAAGGCATCATTGATGAGGTTAACAAGGTAAAGGTAGACGATGTTAAGTTCGAACCTAACAAAGACCTCATTAAGATTATCGGTGGAGAGATGGACTACGACTATATGACCGCTGTGAAAGAGGCTATGGTCGACCAGGATGTTATTCTTCGTCAGAAAAACCTTAACATCGTGTATTCTCCACTTCACGGAACAGGACGTGTGATCATTCCTTTGTGTTTACGTTCTTGGGGATTCCAAAACATCAACGTTGTGCCTGAGCAAATGGTGATTGATGGGAACTTCCCAACAGTGAAGTCTCCAAACCCTGAGAATGCGGAAGCCATGACGATGGGCATGAATTTAGGAACGAAGTTAGGAGCCGACTTGGTTATTGCCTCAGACCCCGACGCCGACCGTTTAGCGATTGTATGTCGTGACGACAAGGGAGAGTGGGTCATCATCAATGGTAACCAAACTTGTATGATGTTCTGCTACTACATCATCACCAACATGAAGAAACTTGGGAAGCTAAAAGGCAATGAGTTCTTGGTGAAGACAATCGTAACCTCGGAGTTGATTCGCGAGATTGCAGACAAGAACAATGTCAAGTTGTACGATGAGTACACTGGTTTCAAGTGGATCGCCTACAGAATACGTGTCAATGAAGGAAAGGAGAAGTACATCGGTGGTGGAGAGGAGTCATTTGGTTTCTTGCCATACGATAAGGTACGAGACAAAGATTCCCCAGCATCCATCTGTTTGATCTGTGAGATTGCCGCATGGGCGAAAGATAATGGAATGTCTCTCTACGAGTTGTTGATGAACATCTATATGGAGTATGGATTCCAAAAGGAGAGCGCAATCAGTGTTGTGAAGCCAGGAAAGAGCGGTGCAGACGAGATCAAGGCAATGATGGAGAATTTCCGTCAGAACCCTCCAAAGGAGTTGGCGGGATCACCAGTGAAAGTGGTGAAAGACTTCAAGTCTTTGAAGGAGACTTGCATCAAATGTGGCACAGTGAAAGACATAAATATGCCGGAGACAGCCAACGTGCTTCAGTTCTTCACTGAAGATGGTACGAAGGTGAGCGTCCGTCCGTCAGGCACTGAGCCAAAAATAAAGTTCTATGTTGAGGTGAAGGGCGAAATGAAATCGCCTGCTGATTATCCGACCGCTAATGCGGCAGCGAGCGAGAAGGTTGAAGCGATAAAGAAAAGTTTGAATCTGTAGTTCGTCAGATAGAATAAATAATAAAAAGGGTTGTCATTAAGGCAACCCTTTTTGTTTGGATAAGAGTGAGAGTCGGAGATAAATCCACGATTCTATTTTTTCTGATTGCAATTCTATAAATAGGAGAGAGGGGGTGGCTAATACACCCCCTTAAAAAAGAGATACTTATTTCCTAAGTAATCTAAAATGTCAGTCAAGCAATTAATTTCAGTATGTTGGAAATAGATATACGGGGAACTTGGCACACATTATCGTTGCGTATAACCTTAACCAAAGTATCATCGTTGACCTCATTCAGGCTCTTGAATGTCTTTTCATTCTGAGATTCAAGAATATGTGCGACTGTCGTTGCTAAAAGCACAGCTGCAGCGATGCCAACAAGTTCAAGATAAGGCTCCCAGCCCGGAACGCCACCGAAGACGCTGTTAGAAAATGCGATTGCTCCTGAAAGAATAAGGGCAAAAAGCAAAATGGTAAACAACAAATCAATGTCGAACGATTTCTCTTCCTGATTCCATTCCCCTCCAAGATAGGCTACAAGGTAGGTCAAAGCGAAAAGAACGAACGACAAGACAGGTGCTATCCAGAGTCCGTCATGCTGATAGATACCCGAAAGAGGTAACACAGTTGCTGCCAAAAGAGCAATCACGAAGATAGCCAAGTCAACCTTCAACAGCCAGAAATGCATACAGTCTTTAATCTTGTCCCATACAGACTGTTCTGCGGGTGGTGTCAAAATGTTGGCAGCATATTTTTTTCGGCTCTCAAGTACTTCGGCGTCAGTCAAGCCAGAATAATGATGTTTTTGCCCCATTGTAGGATTTTTACTATTGATAATTTTTTTTGATTCTCTATGTATTACGTTTTTATTGCATCTCTAATAATTTATCAATTGCACAACAATTAATCTATCTCCTTGAATCTTTTTCGAGATATAATCATATCTGTTTTTAAAATTAAACAGAATCTTTTTAAAGATAGTCAAAAAACATTACTTGCAAAATGTACAAAAAAAGTCATACCAAACGATATGACTTTTCTAAACATTGTTGAGTTTTTATTCTTTCTGTCTCAATAGCGTGAAATGGCCAACATAGGTTTTCGCGACCTCACCTACACTCACTTCATACCAATAGTCGGTAGATGGCATCTTTTTACCATTGTAAGTGCCATCCCAACCTGTATTGTCCGCGCTTTTTATCTCAGCTAAGAGTTTGCCATAACGATCATATATTTTAACAGAACTATTGGCATACCTTTCCAAATTCTCAACCCGCCAGTTATCGTTCTCAGGAACAAAAAATTCTGGTATAGAGATATCGTAGACTGGGGTTTCCAACGTGTAGACTGTCGAACAGCCGATCTCATTCGAGACAACGATGTTGTAGGTCTTCCCGTATGAAACGGAGAACTTGTCATCCGTCGTTACGGCTCTTCCATCTCCTAAATCAAAATAGACAGGTTGCAGCTCGCTCTCTACCTCCATTTGATAGTAGCGAATCTCCACTTCCTCACAAGACAATACTTTCGGAGAAGGAATAACCTCCACATCTGCTTGTGTTTCTGCCTCGCAAAGTCCGTTCTTCACCATTACCGTATAGGTTGTAGTGGCGGTCGGCTTGACAAGTATTGATTTTGCAGACTCTCCATTTGACCATACGATTTCCGTATACTCTTTCAATCCTTGTATCTTCAACGTCGCTGAATCTCCCTCACAAATCTGCTTGCCATCTAAAGTGATTGATACAGCCTCGTCGACTACCACTTGCTCCGTCTTCTCGCCTGCTTGGCAACCTGCCGCTGAAGTGGCAGTTACTTTATAGGTTGTCGTTTTTTCAGGAACCACGTCCATTGTCGAGGTTCCTTGCTCCATCTTCTCGTATGCTGCATTTCCTATTCTCGAATACCATACCAAATTGTCTGGTATCTTATAGGTAGCAGTCAACGTTACCGCATCCCCTTCGCAAACCTCATTAGCAGAGACAGCAAACTCTAACGTCGGAATCTCATCCACTGTGATACCCACCTCGGCTTCCGCATCTTCGCACACATCAGCCTTCGCTAACAATTTATAGGTTGAAGAGACGGATGGACTAACCGTCACCGACTTGCCAGCCAAAGACTCTTCTGAATATTCGGTGCTTTCTGTCTTGCTATACCAAATCATCTCAGTTGGTGTTCCACCTATTGTTGCCGTTATTGTCGCCGTAGTGCCAGGACAAATCATCTTTGCCTCGGAGAGAGTCACTGACACTTTATCCTCAACCTCAACTTTTACGACATCTGAAAATACCTGAGGACAGGCACCAGTTGCCGGAGTCTTCAATCTATAATACGTCGTCTTCTCCGGCATCTGAACCACCGTTGGCGACAATTCCGTTGTAAACATCGTGAAAGTCTTGTTATCTGTTGAACTTTCCCAATTAAGCAATTTCGCCGTACCATAATCAGCCGTCAGGGTGAGACTTGATCCATTACATATCTTCTCATCTGAGGAGGTGAGACTCAAAGTCGTTGGCTCTTCCACCTCGACAAAAACAGACTTGCTGACATCCTCGCACACATCCCCTTTTGCAGTGAATGTGTAAGTGGTCGACGTAGTTGGAGAGACAGACTTCGTTAGGGTAGTGGAAATGTCCGTACTACCATCATTCCATACTACATTGTCTTTCGCTCCCTGTTTGACATTTGCCGAGAGTGTTACCTCATCGCCCAAACAAATGATTGGTTTTACGCTTGCCAATTCCACAGAGATGGAATCTTCAACTATGACAGTTTGTGGATCTGAATAGGTTGCCTCGCAAACACCAGTTGCTGCGGATTTCAATCGGTAGGTTGTAGTCTTGCTTGGACTTTGGGTCTTCGTAGCTGCCAATCCTTCATCGAAAGTTGTGTAATTTTTACCATCCGTCGACTCCTCCCAAATCAGAGACGTTGACTCTCCAAACTCTGCATTGAGAGCGACGTCCGACCCCTGACAAATCTTGGAGTCAGATAAAGTCAGAGTCAACTCAGCAGTCTTTTCAACTATGACAGAGACATCCTTTTTCTTCTCTGGACAAATCGTTCCCGTTGCCGAGAAAGTGTAAACGACGTCATTCTCAGGGATATCCGTCAAAGTATATTCGGAACTGAACATTGCACCATCCTTCAACCAACCATGATTGTCTGTAAGACCTTGTTTCTGCTTTGCCGTCAGATTGACCGCATTACCATAACATACGGCTTCAACCGCTCCCGTTATTTCAAAGTCGATTGAATCTTCAACTTCTACCAACACAAAATCGGAACTTCGAACTTGCGGACAAACCTCATCTCCACGATACTCAATCCAATACATTGTCGATGTGGATGGTTTTTGAACTAACGTAGTAGTCAGCTCTTCCGAAACATCCGACTGACCTGCAGAACCTGTAGTTGGAGAAGCCACCCATACGAGGGAAGTCGCCGTGCCATAATCCGCCGTCAACGTTACCGATGAACCCTGACAGATAGCTGCATCGGAAGCGGACAACTCCAAGTTCACTAATTTCTGAACCTCCACATTGAAAGTATGCTCAACGGCAGGACAGACTGCACTTGTAATTG
Source organism: Bacteroidaceae bacterium (assembly GCA_963619325.1). Taxonomy (GTDB): domain Bacteria; phylum Bacteroidota; class Bacteroidia; order Bacteroidales; family Paludibacteraceae; genus UBA1181. The sequence continues at coordinate 28,589 of CAVEVQ010000019.1, forward strand.
TCAACTTCAATGTCGCACTCTCGTCATAATCCGCACTATAATCTAATTCGGTTGATACTTCCTCTCCGTTTCTCGTCCACGAGTAGGTATAAAGCTCACGCTCTTTTTCAGTAACATCCGAGAAAGAAAATGCTAAAGTAGAACCCTCGCAGATGGTTTGATCTTCAGGCCATTCAATCTCCAACGGAGACTCAACACTCACCTTAATCGTCTTTGACCAGCTCTTCGGACACCTTGAGTTTCCTTCAGTCGCTAATCGGAAGTAGAGAGAACTCATATCCGTGGTGGTGGTGAAGTTCTTCGAATCTGTGACTTCATCCGAGAAGTTAGTGAAATTGACATTATCCGTAGAGTACTCCCAACCCAACACGTTTGGCGTAGTGGTGTAAATGGCATCCAATTTGATCTCATCGCCTGCACAGACATTCTCTTTGTCTGATTGGATTTCCAAATCAGTCAATTTATCTAATTCCACATTTATTGTATGCGAGAAAGCAGGACATTGACCGCTCGTGGCCTTGAAGGTATAAGACGTACTTTCTGTTGGCTTGTCAGTGAATTTAAGAGGATCTTCTGAAGTTACGGCAGCCTCTTCCTTAAACCAACCCGCAGTAACGTATGCTCCGCCATTGCTAATAGCTTCAAGTGTCAACTCTTCGCCTTCACATGCTGTAGACGGAACTTCTCCAAATGTGAAATCAAGTGGCTCATCCACGGAGATTGTGACAATATCGGACGATACCGCAGGACAAATATTTTCTGCCACATAAAGATAATATGACGTCTCCTTTGTCGGTGTAAGATTTTCTGAAACCTCCCTATCAGTTGCAACATAATCCTTCAAACTTGATGCCTTTGCCTCCGACTCGTAAGACATCAACGAAAATCCGTTAGGTGCATCAGCAGTGATTGTAAATATAACCTCGTCACCGCTACAAATAGCGTTTTTATCCGAAATAAGCGTTAGCTCTGCTTTCTTCTCTACCGTGATGGTAAAATCAGACTCTACAGAACCACAAATCTCTGAAGTGACGATTTGCTTCAATGCGCAACTTTCTTCTACTTTGAAATTCTCTGAGAAATTGGTCGACACTTCAGTTCCATCTTTCAACCACGAAGAAGTATGCATAGCGGCGAAAGTCGCACTATCTGGCTCAAACGTGAACGCCAATGGGACAGATGTTCCCTCACAAATAGTGAAATCAGACTTCGTCCAATTAGGCACATATTTCTTCTCAACGTTCACTGCTACCGTTTGTTTCTTAGCTGTACAAACGCCATCCGTTGCAAAGAAGATTACAGATTTAGACTCCGTTGCTTCCTCCTCACTAAAGGTTTTTTCGTCAAATTTTTCTCCATCCCAAATATAGTCGGTCGGCTTTCCCGTCAACAAATTTGGTGTAATAGAGAACGGAGAACCTTCGCATACATCAATGTCTTCCAAATCATCAAATGTAATGGCTTCATAGACATTGATACGAGCATAGACGGTGTCCTTACAAGTATCATTCACAGCAATGAACATATAGTCTGTCGAGTCGGTCGGCAGCACCTCCAATATAGCAGTGGTCTCACCATTGATGACTGACCATATATTTTTATCAGCTGGAGAAGAATACCATTGCATCCCATCAACATTAACCTTGTTGGTTTGCTCAACCTCCAACTTGATTTTCCCCGTTGTGTCACTACATATATTAATGGTATCTTCCGTAACGAAAGCAAACACAGGCGGCTTACAACCTGTTACCTTACATTTCAAAGCCACAGAATTTGAGAAACCGAAGACAACGCAAGGATCATCGGGAACGCCATTCTTAGCGGCTTGCTCGGCCGCATCTTTAGTCTCGGCAAAGACAGCACGATAGTTGATCAACGCCCCTTCGGCATCCTCGTAAGTCTCAGATGTTTTAGATGAGAGATACTGCCATGAGCCACCATCAATGGAATACTGCCATGCAACACCAAAGTCGGCATATTGCGTCTTCCATTCCGAGGCATCTGTAACATCAACAGTATGTAATGGTTCTTCACTGCACTCAAAATTCATCAATGCTGTTTTGCCACTCGTTTTATCGATTCCAATTTTGCCTTGTGGGGCAGACTCGGAGCAAACCAAAATTTCCAAATTATCAAATCCTAAAGACTTATAAAAACCTGTACCCGCAGTATTGACAATTTGAATCGTGACACCACCTGTATAATCTGTTGCCAAAGTGAAAGGAACACTAACCCTCGTCCACTTTTGATAATTCTCGCTATTAATATTATAAGGTGTAGATGCGAGTAAATCCCCATTATCATCCAACACTCGCGCCTCCATCGTTCCGTCCCCCCATTGGTCGCCAGAATAGAAAACGTATGAAAACACGAAATTCTTACATTTGCAGAAAGGTCCCGCTAATTTCTTTGAGATAAGGACATCTCCATTCTCTTCGTCAGAGGCTTGCGTCAAATAGGTGTAATAAAATGCGCCGTTTGTCTCACCCGAATAATCTGCCATTGCAGAGGGCTTTTTCCACGAGTCCGTCTTGATAGCGTAATCAGGAGCGGAAGTGATGACATACTCGCCACCCTTCATTTCATTGTTCGGATTCCCATATTCATAATAAGTGGCGACCGCACCATCATACGAATATGTCGTCAACGAATCCACAAAACCGAAATCTTCTTTCCAAACAGTTCTTAAACCCTCTTGATATGTACAATCAGGAGTGGGAGAGACACCCGCCAATGTGTTAGAAATAGAGTAGTAAGCACAACCATCTTCTGGCGCACCCTTTTCCGCGATCTCTAAAGCCTGGGACTCGGCTACAGACTCGGTAGAGCCACCTGTGATAATCACGCGATAAACAGTTGGAATATCTTTATTCACCTCAATCTCCACATACGTCTGGTCTACGCCGCTGACCTCGGTAACATTCTCCCATGTCAAACCATCATCGGTTGATTTCTGCCAAAGAAAATATACCTTATCGTATATCTTCTTCCAGCTTTCCAAAACATCAGCCTTCAAGGAGAAGGCCGCCTTATAGATACAAGCATCAGCAGAGACCGTGCTTCCGCTCGCCAAAGTGTTGGTCGAGATAACAGGGTCAACCACATCAATGTCACCATCATTTCTGAAGAGGGAAATATCATCTATGGCAAAGTCATTGAATCCAGTTCCCCAGTTAATGACCTGCAAGTCTAACACATCGCCATCATTTGCCGTAAACTCACAAGAATACATTGACCACTCTCGCTCAGCGTATGCATCAGCGACAGAGCCTGTTCCTCCCCAGCCTGTGGCGACCCAATATGGAATGTCTCCCGTCATGATGTTCTTGATTTCCGTGTTCGTTGTAGAATTGACAATCTTCAGCTCAAGGTTGGCATTTCCACCAGAAGTCTTGCCATCCTCATCGGGAGTATCATTCCCATAAGAAGTAATACTTGCCACATAGATGACAAATCGGTAGGTTCGACTATCGCAAAGGTTAAATTCAATTTTTTTAGAGAAAATGGCATCACCTTCGCCGACACCAGAGTTTACAACCAACATCGCACCATTCTTATTGCCCGTGTGATCCCGACCTCCAATAAAGTGTCCAGCAGATTTATTACATTCACCCCAACGATTATATGCCCACCAAGTACTATTGGTAATTCCATAATATCCATCATCAATAGTTCCACACTTTCCATCACCTTCCTTACATGCGTAACCTCCAGTGCACTCCATCTGATAAGTCGTTGGATTTTGCGTCTCCTTCAGACAATAACGAAGATTCTCCATAAAACAATGGTTAGGCACCGTTGAATTGGGATCTGGGAAATCCTTGATAACGGTGTCTTCAGCCACACCGAAATCCTCACGCCACACCAAGTTCCAACTATCTTCCGCAAAAAGCGTCATAGCGTAACTCAGCAGTATACCTATTATGATACATACTCTTTTCATATCTGAATCAATTGCTTTTCAATCCGTGTTAGTAATATATGCAACGTGTAAAATTAAGATTTTTTCAGAAATACGAGTGTTTGAACGCGGTTATTTTTCGTAGTTATAACTATATTTGCAAGAGAAGATTTAACCTGCTTTGTGAGATGTCCTGTTTTTGCCTCGTTTGCAAAAGTCTTCAAAGCGAAAAAGATTTATGTTTATGTTAGTCAAGACATACGGTGCCGCCGTGCAAGGTATTCACGCTGCTACCATTACCATTGAAGTGAATGTAACACCTGGCATCCGCTTCTCATTAGTCGGACTGCCCGACAACTGTATCAAAGAGAGTCATGAACGGATGATGTCCGCCCTTGGTGTATGCGGCTTGGAATTTCCTCATTATCAGGTGATTGTCAATATGGCTCCCGCAGATATTCGTAAAGAAGGTGCTGCATACGACCTTCCACTCACCATCGGAATTATGGCTGGAGCAGGGCAAGTTGAACATGAGGAGCTCTCACAATACATCATCATGGGAGAACTCTCGTTAGACGGCACTCTACAACCTATCAAAGGAGCATTACCCATTGCCATCAAGGCACGAGAAGAGGGTTTCAGAGGTTTGATATTACCTGCGGAAAATGCCCGAGAAGCCGCCGTCGTCAATAATCTAAACGTGTATGGAGCGAAAAATCTCAAGGAAGTTATTGATTTCTTGAACAAAGTTGTTGAGATAAAACCCACTTTCGTAGATACTCGTGCCGAGTTTGCAAAGAATCAAGGGCATTACGATATTGATTTCTCAGATGTGAAAGGACAGGAGAACGTAAAACGTGCTTTTGAGGTGGCGGCGGCAGGTGGCCATAACATCATTCTAATTGGTCCTCCAGGAGCAGGAAAATCAATGTTGGCAAAGCGAATATCCACCATTCTTCCCCCTCTTACATTGCATGAAGCGTTGGAAACAACCAAAATACACTCCGTAGCAGGAAAAATCGGCAAAGAGACGTCGCTTATGACGCAGCGACCCTACCGAAACCCACATCACACCATCTCCGATGCCGCTCTTTGTGGAGGAGGAGGCTACCCTCAGCCGGGAGAAATCTCGTTGGCACACAACGGAATACTCTTCTTAGACGAGTTACCCGAGTTCAAAAGAACGGTTTTGGAGGTGATGAGACAGCCTTTGGAGGATAGAAAAATCACCATTTCAAGGGCAAGGTCAACCGTGGAATATCCTGCCAGTTTTATGTTAGTAGCCGCTATGAATCCCTGTCCGTGCGGCTTCTACAACCACCCTACGAGGGAGTGTGTCTGTGCGCCGGGGATGGTGCAACGATATATGAGCAAAATATCGGGACCATTATTAGATCGTATTGACATACAGATCGAGGTCGTCCCTGTGCCCTTTGAGAAACTGTCGGAGTGCGCTCCGGCAGAGTCGAGTGCGCAGATACGTCAGCGAGTCGTGGCAGCACGCAATATCCAATTAGAAAGGTTCAAGAATGAGTCGGGTATTCATTGCAATGCTCAAATGAGTTCGAGATTGCTCCACAAATATGCGGTTTTGGACGAAGAAGCACTAAGTCGCCTAAAAACCGCCATGCTGAAACTCAATCTCTCTGCCCGCGCCTACGACCGAATACTGAAGGTTAGTCGCACGATAGCCGACTTAGACAATTCAGAGCAAATCTTGGCGAAACACATCAATGAGGCCATCAACTATCGGAATTTAGACAGAGAGGGTTGGGCGGGGTAAAAACAAAATTAGCGATTTTGAGGTCTTGAATTAGTAGCCCTATATAGATACAAGCAGGAATCTCAGAGATAAGGAGGGAAAAATTTCGGCAAAGTGTTGAACTTCTATAATTTTTATAAGAATATTCTATTTAACATAATCCAACTTATATAACAGACCACATTCGTCGTTCCTTTCTCTTTCTCAATTATTCTTCCTATTTTTGAAGAAGATCCGCTTATCTTACATGCTATGGCAAACTCAAACACATTGAAATTGTATCGCGCATCCGCAGGCTCTGGCAAAACATACACGCTCTCTTTAGAGTTCCTTAAACTACTTGTGCGCAAACCTGACTCCTACAAAAACATACTCGCGGTAACCTTTACAAATAAGGCTACGGCAGAAATGCAGAGTCGCATTATGTCCGACCTCTTCACAATCGCCAACAACTTAGACCAAGCTCTCCTTGGTAATTTGATGAGGGGTCTCGAGGAGGATCGTCAAAACAACGAACCCTCACTCTTAGAAGATGACGTACGCAAAAACGCAGGCACCGCACTGAACAAGATCTTGCACGACTACAGCCGTTTCCAAATCAGCACCATCGACAGTTTTTTCCAAATCATTCTCCGAAATCTGGCTCACGAATTGGGGGTCGGCGCTTATCTAAATATCTCGATCGACCAAGATGAACCCCTCGCAGATGCCGTTGATGTATTGACCGAAGAATGCAATACAAATAACGATATCCGTCAGAAATTGATTGATTTCATCAGAGAAAAGTCAGACAACAACAAAAACACTAATATCGCGTCTGACATTAAAGATTTTAGCAAAAACATCTTCAAAGAGGATTTTAAGCAATTTGAAGGGGAGATCGACAAGATATTGAAAGCGAATTCTTCAGCAATAGAAAAGTATCAAAATTCGGTTCGTTCCTTAAAGAATTCTAAAATCAAAGAAATTGACGATATAATTTCCGAATTTGACTCTTATCTGCAGGGTAAAATAAAAAAAGAAGACCTTAAATACGGAGTTTACGGTTACATAAAAGATATAAAAGATAAAAAATACACCATCAATTTTGCTGACAAGAAAACTTCTTACAAAGGAATAGAAAACGAAGATCTTAATGCTTGGACAACATTAAATTCTCCATATAGAAATGAAATTCAAACACTTGCAAAAGATAAACTGATTCCAATAGCAAAGAAATTAGTTGGAAAGGTGGAAGAAAATAAAGAGGATATAATATCTTGCGACCTAATCCTTGAAAAAGTCAATGAATTTGGACTCCTTTATAAAATGTCAGAAATCGTGCATGCGGTCAACGAAGAGCGTGGCCAGTTCATTCTAAGCGATACCGCCAATTTTCTGCAAGGTATGATCAATGACTCCGACACTCCTTTCATCTACGAGAAAATCGGTACGAAATTGGATCATATCATGATCGACGAATTTCAAGATACGAGCCTAACACAATGGAACAACTTCCGTCCGCTCATCAACGAGTGTCTTGCTTCCAACCAAACAAACCTCATCGTGGGCGACGCTAAACAGGCTATTTACCGATTCAGAAACAGCGACTGGCAAATCATCCAAGATTTGGATAACGAACCATCGTTCAAACAAATCGGTGTCTCCCCAACTATAATTCCTGCCTCAGGAAACTATCGCAGTATGCAGGAAATCATCAGCTTCAACAATATGCTTTTCGCGCCGAAAGATGCTGAAGATGAAAATGATATATCTCCAATCTTGCAACCTTACATTGATGTCTATTGCAATGGAGAAGATGCGACAGATGAAGGGAGAAAACTTTTCAAGAAGCTAACCAACGTTTACAAAACTGCTCATCAAGATCTCGGTAAAAAGGAGAAACAGGAAGGGAAAGGCTTTGTCTCCGTCGAATTTCTGGGGGATGGGCAAGAAAAAAGAGGAAATAAAACGGAGGCGGACGAGGATAAGGACAGCGAACCAAGTAAGGACAACAGAATGTTGAATCACCTACTCCAAACTATCATTGACCTTCAACTCAACAAAGGTGTTCAAGCCAAGGACATCACCATTCTCGTCAGACAGTCAAAAAACATTTCACTAATCGCAGAATTCTTTGCGAAATACAAGAATGCACATTCAATTGAAACAGACAACCTCAAATTAGATATCATCTCAGACGAAGCATATCTTCTGGAATCGTCCTTTGCATTGACAACGTTGATAGATGCAATGCGTGTTATACTCAACCCAAACGATCTCATCTCAATGACCGAGGTTTACTTCCGCCACAAGGCAATCTCAAGTGGAAAAAACAACCTGCCAGACGCTATCAGTCAGACAATCAAAGACACAGGGTTCCAGGATTCTGATGACTTCAAAAACTTTAAGATAAAGATTTTAGAGTGTTCAAGTCTGCCACTCTACGAAATGACAGAGAAACTTATCGACCTACTCCATTTAGACTCAGATCAGATGAAGGATCAATCTTCCTTCATCTTCAAGTTCTTAGATGCCCTCAATGAGTTTATCCAACGAAAAACTCCCGATTTAGCCTATTTTATTGATTATTGGGATAAATATCTGAAACAACAAAAGATACCAATGGGCGACAATGCCGATGGTATCCGTATTTCAACAATCCATAAGTCGAAAGGATTGGAATACCACACTGTGATTATGCCTTTCTGCAACGATACATACACCAACGGTAACACAGAAATTGCTTGGTGTAAAATTCCAACGAAAAATAAATCTTTTAGTGGTTTCCCAGTCTGGCCAATCAACATAAGATCCTCAAAAGCGAAATACTCCATCTTCAAGGAAGATTGGAATAGAAACCAAGTATTGACCCTCGCCGACTCTATCAACCTCCTCTATGTGGCTTTCACACGCGCAGTTTGCAACCTCTTTATTATGTGTGATAATGTGGTTGAAAAAGATAACGAAAAGCCTAAAGTGCCTAATCGGTTTAACACATTATTACTCAATGTGTTAAAAGACAAACTATACGAAGTAGAAGACAAGGATGCAACCGAGGATGCAGAAAAACAGGTTGTCTTCCGCCACTATCAGAAAGGGGTCATTATGCCTTCTTTCACACCGAAAAAGAAGGAGAAATCATCAAACCCTTTCAAGGCGGATGTGGACACAATCAATTGTCATTTCCACTATGAGCCTCGCCATGCCAAATTCAGAAATTCTAACAAAGCGTCTGAATACATTGGAAGTTTAATAGGAACAAAGAATACAGACGAAGGACAAAAAGAGCGTGCAGAGGCTCAAGAGAAAGGTATCTTGCTTCACGCCCTTTTTGAAAACATTAACACCAAGGAGGATATTGAGAACGCAGCAAAAGAGTTGCTCAGCAACGGAATGATCAAATCTAAGGAGAAAAAAGACGAGTTGATTCTCTTAGCCCAAGAGAAAATCAAGGAACATGAAGAATGGTTCCAACCCGGTCTTAAAACCTTCAATGAATGTACCATCCTCTCGTTAGACCCCAAAACGAAAAAATTGTTAGAGCATCGTCCAGACCGTGTTATTCAGGAGGGCAACAAAATGATTGTCATAGACTACAAAACTGGTAAACCAGACAATGAACACAAGAAGCAAGTGGAAAGATATGCAAGGTTACTGCAAGAGATGGGCTACACGACAGAAACGCACCTTTGGTATCTCCATGGAGAAGAGTAATAGCCTACTCTACCCCATTGAGATCAGCGTCAGATTCAACCACATCCACACTAAATAGCGAGCAAATTTGCCTAACACCATATAGATAGCCACTTTCCACCAACAGACTCTAAAATAGCCCAACGCAATATTGATAATATCACCAACCACAGGGAGAAACGAAAAAAACGCGGCAAATGCGCCAAACTTTTGTATCCATTTCTTTCGTTTATCTATCTCTTCCTTGCTGACTCTTAGATACTTATATAGCCACTCTTCTTTCCCAATCAGCCCCATCCAATAGCAGGTCAGCCCTCCTAGGGTATTTCCCAATGTTCCTAATAGTAAACAATAAAGCGGCGATGCCCCCGCCACCAACAAACCCGTCAATATCAACTCCGAACTAAACGGCAATATCGTAGCGGATAAAAACGAAGCGAAGAAAAAACCCCAATAACCATATTGTGTTAAGAAGTCTACCAACTGCGCCATCATGTCTACCCTATCCCCTACTCTAAAAATTATAATTCGGGAAAAAAAGATAGCCTACAGACAAGAGTGACCAAATTCCGAAAACGACCTTATTCAACAAACTATACTCCATTGAAAACGCCTGCCCCAACAAAAAAGACGCATACATAATTGACATTGGTAAAATCAGATAGACGTCCGTCGGACTAATCACCACAACGACCAACGACAAAACATAACTAAAACAAATAAACATCGTCTCTTCCCTACTTCGTATAGACTGATGATCACTGAACATCAACACCCTCACCATCGCAAACATCGTAATCACAACCATAGAGAGCAGATAGATCCACGTCGAGTCCGAAATCATCCGCCACATTGCACCCGATCCGAGTCTCCACGTGTCTATGTAATGTTCCAAATAGAAAAGATTGTCTGTCACCACCAAGAATACAAACATATAGAGCAACGGCACAAAAAAACCTAATAGAAAGGCTATAAAGGTACGCACACTTAAAGTTCGTGCTTGATAGGTTGTCCAAATCAATGGAAGTATAAATACCACCGTAGAAAGAGAAACACATATAGAAAGCCCAAACAACAATCCAATGTTGAAAGTTGTCAACGAAGCACTGCCCCCCCCCTCCTCGCATAGTTTAAAACACTCATACATAGCGAATACAAACAACATCGCCACAAAAAAACCAGCGTACAAAAAATGCGGACGGAAGATTAACGAAGAGACCACAATGAAGAAAAAAGCAGGTAGGATTGAACGCAAGGGGATAAACGAATAAACCTCATTCATCCAAACCATTTCTGCAGCGATAATCGCCAAGAGAAACAACGATAACCCCACTCCAACATATGAGGTGAAATCAAACACATATTGGTGTAAGAAATTTGCCAAAGGGGAACAGCCTAAAACAAGGCTACCCTCTGGCGTTTTCATTGATACGTCAAGACCTAACTCCGCCACCCCACTCCATATCAACGCAACGATGACAAGACTCACAAAGATGTTTGATGTCTTCGGACGAATTAAATCGGCTAGGTCTCGATACTCCATATCTGCTTCTAATAAATCTGACTAATTTGAATATTTTTCTCCCAATCTCTGAAGATCTTGTCCAATATCTCTTCTGAAATATTTTTTCTCGAAATCAATCTTCTCAATATTGGCGAATGAGTTACTGGCTGCCTCTTCAATGCTATCTCCGTACGAACTTACAGAGAGAACTCGACCACCACTTGTTACCAACTTACCATCTGCCATTTTCGTACCTGCATGAAAAACGATACTTCCTTTCACTTTGTCGAGTCCAGTGATAACTTTACCCTTCTCGTATGCTTCAGGGTAACCCCCAGACACCATCATCACTGTTACGGCAGTACGCCCGTCTTCTTCCATCTCCTTATCACCTAAAGTACCATTCGCCACACCCTCAAAAAGATCTACCAAATCGGACTTGACACGAAGCATAACGGCTTCAGTTTCAGGATCTCCCATTCGAACATTATACTCAATGACCATTGGTTCTTCCTTGACATTTATCAATCCCAAAAAGATAAATCCCTTATAATCAATGTTTTCAGCTCTCAATCCGTCTACAGTTGGCTTAACAATCCGCTCTTCAACCTTCTGCATGAAAAGTTTGTTGGCGAATGGAACAGGGGAAACAGCTCCCATACCTCCCGTATTCAAACCTTTGTCGCCCTCACCGATTCGCTTATAGTCTTTAGCTACTGGCAAAATCTTGTAGTTCTTACCATCTGTCAAAACGAACACCGAACACTCAATTCCATCCAAGAACTCTTCTATGACAACGGTTGAACTAGCCTTGCCGAATTTACCGCTAAGCATATTCTTCAACTCTCTCTTTGCCTCATCAAGGTTATTGATGATCAACACACCCTTACCTGCCGCCAAACCATCTGCCTTCAAAACATAAGGGGCCGACAACTCTTCAAGAAACTTCAACCCATCTGCCAAGGTCGTTTCGTTGAAACTCTTGTAACGTGCGGTTGGAATATTGTGACGCATCATAAATCCCTTTGCAAAGTCCTTGCTACCCTCCAACTGAGCACCATTCTTTGACGGACCAATTACGGGGATGTTCTTCAATTGCACATCGTTAGCAAAGAAATCGTAAACACCATTCACCAATGGATCCTCAGGACCTACGACAACCATGTCTATTTTATTGGCTAAAGCAAAATCCTTCAACGCAGGAAAATCGTTCACCGAAATGTTTACATTTTCGCCCACTCCTTGCGTTCCGCCATTTCCAGGCGCAATGAAAAGTTTCTCGACACGCTTGCTCTGTGCAATCTTCCACGCCAAAGCATGCTCACGTCCACCAGATCCTAACAATAAGATATTCATATATTTTCAATATAAAGCCTCACAACGCACTCGCCTTTGTGAGTGTTAAAACTATTTTGAATTTTGTTTTATGTTCTCTTCCGTCAATTGTTCAAACCGATATCCTTCGTTTTTCAGCCACTCTATCGCCTTAGGTAAAGCATATCGCATATTTTTTTCTGCCTTCAAAGAGTCATGGAATACGATGATAGAGCCATTTCGCGTATATTTCTTCACAATCGAAAGCACTTTCTCCCCGGAAATTTTATTGTTATAATCACGCGTTACAACATCCCAAAAGATTATGTTGTAACGATGCCGAAGATAAATAAATTGACCATACCTAAACGTGCCATGTGGCGGACGAAAAAGAGTGCTATTGATATAAGCGTGTGCTTTCTCAACATTCCAAAGATATTTCTTCACAAAATTAGTGAAACCCGCCAAATGGTTAAAAGTATGATTCCCCACTATATGACCTTCATCCAACAACCTCTGATACACCTCCGGGTGTTTCTTCACATTCTCCCCTACACAAAAGAAAGTCGCCTTGATGCCATGCTGCTTCAACAGATCTAACACAAACGGTGTCACCTCTGGAATCGGGCCATCATCAAATGTCAAATATACCGTCTTCTCCCGCTTGGGCAGTCTCCAAATCGTATTCGGATATATCTTTCTAATGAATTCTGGTACTTGCTCAATTAACATCTCCCAATGAATCTTTATAGCAGACTCAGAAACTACAGCACCTCAAGAGATATGTGTAGTTTCTGAACCTTGCTTATGCTACGAAATAAGAAACTCTTATTTCATTCTTCATCACTACAATCGTTTGTAGATAGACATATAAAGATTGTAATTATCCAACCTCGTCTCATCTTCAATTCCCATCGTTTGCTTCATTTGCAAAATCTCGGCGAAGATTGACAATTGTTCAGTGAAATCCTCTTTCACATTACGCAACATACGCGGATTTAATTTAGAGAACCAATTCAGATACTGCAACGAGGTCTTCTCCATCACATCCAAGATCGCCAACGACTTCTCATTCTTGCCAATCTGCATATAGTTGCGGGCCATCATCAAATTGGCCGTCGTGTATGGAATCTGAGGAATAGGAAGAACTTTCTGACAATAGTCCAATGCGTTCTCCACTTTCTGATACTTCTCCGCTACAATCTTAGCAACTGCGACTGAATCGTAGCTGTTCGACTTAGCCTGCAATTTATCAATCATTTCGTTGATTGGAGTCGTTACAGGAACAGCGAGCAACTCGGCAGCCACACTACGCGCGCTAGCCAAAAGGAACGAATCAGAATAGGCGGCACCGTTTGATATTCTATCATTGTCGTAATAGATTCTTGACTCTGCTCTATAGACACCCATATACGATGCATTATCTGGCCCCTTGACAGGATCTTGAGTCAACGCCCAACGCAACACATCACAATAGTCTTTCTCCAACTCTGCCTGATGTGCCTCTTTCATAAGCGCATCACAAAGTCTTACGAACATATAACGCAATGTAGAAGTCATGCGAAGGTTGTTCTCATCCATATAAATGTCTGGATTCTCCGCAATGCCACCCCACTTGAACTTATGCATCAAATTGTCATACGTCCTTTCTGTATTGACATACTCGCCTCCTCTCGCTAACACGCCACCCGTCTTAGGCAAAACTCTATAAGCCATTCCTTCCAATGACAGGTATTTGCCGAGACTTAAATAACTATCACTACCAACGGTTACAGCATAATAGATTGGGCGTTTCCAATGATTGTTCTGGAGCAAATCCATAATCATCAACTCATGTTTGCCAAGGTAGCCTTTGTTGCCCAACTTCATATCCATCCTATCAACTATGAGGTGCTTTTCTGACTCTGAAACAGCGCCATTAGAAACAACCTCATCCTTGTCCACGTTAATGAAGAAATTCTTAGACGGAATAAAACACAAACTCTCGTCCCTGTATGGATTGAATTTAGCGTACTTGACAGGGTTTTTAGCCACGTCCAAAGCCAAATCAACGCTCATCTCAGGAACGCCATTCGAAAGATACGCCACATCCAACTTTCCATTCATATAGTCCTTGGACTCCAATGAAAGGGGAAGAGGGTCCGAGGTATATGCCTGTCTCTTCATCTGATCAACATACCATCCCATCTGTAGGTAACTAAGGTTGGCCACACGAGCGTCCGTACCGACACCTTCGACCTCCTGATTATACCATAATGGGAAAGTGTCGTTATCTCCATTCGTGAAGATGACCGCATTCGGCTCTAACGAAAGAAGGTAGTTCTGACCAAAATCACGACATGTATATCGACCTGACCTGTCGTGATCGTCCCAGTTTTGTTGAGCCATCAACGCAGGCACTGGCAGACAAATCAACGTCGCAATCGTCGCGGCAATACGCCTGTCCAAGAACATCTCTAAAAGGTCGGCAATGAAAAGAACACCTAAACCAATCCAGATACAGAACGCATAGAACGACCCGGCATACGCATAGTCTCGCTCGCGAGGTTGGTATGGAGTTTGGTTCAAGTAGAGGATTATCGCCAATCCCGTCATAAAGAACAAGATAAAGGTGATCCAAAAACTCTGCTGACCTTTTTTCCCTCTTGAGAACTGATAGAGGATTCCAATTATTCCCAAAAGGAATGGAAGGAAATAGTAAACGTTGTGTCCCTTGTTGTTTTTCAATTCATCTGGCAAAGCGTCTTGATCGCCCAAACGCGCGTTGTCTATAAAACTGATTCCGCTCACCCAGTTTCCATGAAGAATTCCACCATGACCTTGAATGTCATTTTGTCGACCCACAAAATTCCACATAAAATAGCGGAAGTACATGAAGCCTACCTGGTAGGTAAAGAAATATCTCAAGTTCTCGCCGAAGGTTGGAACAACTTTCGTCTTCGTCTCCCCCATTGAAGTGTATTGCACCTTCTTTCCTTTACTACCACCCCATGACTTATACGCCTCAATGTGTGAAGGCTGCTTGCTGTACATACGAGGGAACAACATACAGTTGTCATAGTTGTACTTCTTCTTATGATCATAAGCAACGTATGAATCCGGCTCATTGTCCGACTCTTTCACTTTCTTAGCATAGTAGGCCTCTCCCTCAGTGATATCTGCCTCCCAACCCAAGTTAGTCTTCTTACGTTTGAGATCAGAAGCGTAACTCTCGCCATAGAGCAACGGAGTGTCGCCATACTGTTCACGGTTCAAGTAACTCTTCAAAGCAAACACGTCATCTGGCGAGTTTTGATCCATCGGCGTGTTGGCGGCAGAACGAATGATTACCGTCGCATACGTTGAATACCCTAAAATGATCACCGTACAACAAAGCAAGATGGTGTTGAGCATCGCCAAGTTAACCCAATTTTGCTTCTTGAACAAAACATACGCCAAAGCAGCAGTAATAACCAAACCAACGAAGATGCTGAGTCTTCCTCCTAAGAACGGAATACCCAAAAGCAGAACAGACAAGATGAAAGCGATATTCGCCTTCGTGTACGCCTTTTTCCGCCCTCCTGGTTTCAACGACGCATTATACTTTTCGTAAGCTATCTTCTTTCCTTCACTCGTCTCATAGATTCCCCAAACAAGACATGATATGAGAAGAATTGCATAAACAACAGTTCCAACGTTGAAACTGGATCCTAAAACATTGACGAAGAAAAGCTCGAACCATCCTGCCACCTCGACAAAACCAGGAACAATTCCATAAAGAATCAATCCAAGAATGACGCACGAAACAAACAATGTGAGCCATGTTCCTTTCGCCGTCGGAGTGTATTTCTTGTAATAATAGACCAAAGCCAAAACAGGAATGGTCAACAAATTCAACAAGTGAACTCCAATAGAAAGACCCATCAGATAGGCGATCACGACAAGCCAACGATTGGCGTATGGTTTGTCTGCCACATCCTCCCACTTCAGGATAGCCCAGAAAACAGCGGCGGTGAAGAGCGATGAATAGGCATAAACCTCACCCTCTACAGCCGAAAACCAGAATGTATCTGAGAACGTGTATGCCAAAGCGCCGACTGCGCCAGCTCCTAAAATACCTATGATTTGTCCCAAAGAAATTTCCGACTCGTCAGATACCACCAATTTGCGGGCAAGATGCGTAATCGTCCAAAAGAGGAACAAAATACACAACGCACTACACAAGGCAGAAAAGGCGTTCACCATCATTGCGACATGCGCCTGGTCGGATGCAAAAAGAGTGAAAAAACGAGCCGTCAACATAAAAAACGGTGCTCCCGGCGGGTGACCAACCTCCAACTTGTCTGCTGTAGAAATAAACTCGCCACAATCCCAAAAACTGGCTGTTGGCTCAATCGTCAATAAGTAGGTCATCGCAGCAATGGCAAAGACCACCCATCCGACAACATTGTTTAACAACTTGAAACGTTTCATTCAACTAAATATATATGACTTTATTATTTTTCAGTTTTCCTTTTTCCTGCCACCACACCGATAGAATCCCATCAGATAATAGCAAGTTGCGAAGATAGCGAAAAAATCTTGCTTTATGACACTTTTCCCTATATCGTTTGATTGCGTCCACACACTATTCCTCCTACCCCCATTCCCCTAAACGCTTTTTATAGGAAATTCATATCTCGAGAAGAAAGAAAAAGTTTATTTGTCAAGAATTAGATGGGGCAATATCGACCGGTAAGTTTCCTCTGACAATCCATAAATTTTCTGAATCTGTTCCAAAGATTTAAATCCACCAATTTTATCTCGATATTTTACGATTCTCGCAGATAACACACTACCGATTCCTCGCAAACGCTTCAACTCAGTTGTGTCAGCACTATTGACATAAACACGAACGGTATCATAATCAAATTTTTCATAATACTGCCCTACTCTATCTTTCTCATATTTGTTGCGAGATTCTTTTCGGTAACTATCTTTCTTTTTCCAAACTTCTTTTTCATCATTTTTTTTAACATATTTTTCACTACTTACAAATTGTGAATCCACAATAACTTTCTCTCTATTCACCAACTCATTATCGTATAAATTATCTTTATGTACTTTTTCTTTTTCAGATTTGAAATCTATTTCAGATTTATTCTTTTCTAATTTATCATTGATTTTAAATCTTTCAACACTATTTTTTTCAACTGATGTATAAGAAACAGCAGATACATTCATGGAAGAATCATTCCTAAAGCCTTCGGAAATCATCTCTTCTTCATAAGACTGTATTGGCAAACAAAAATTTATTGAAAACATAAGTGTTACTAACGACACCAAAACACAAATTCCATTCCTTTCTCCTTTTGAGAAAAAGAAAAAATCTTTAAATGCATTTTTACAAAATTTACTTAGCATAACAAAACAATTTTTTTATTCTAAACTCACTCAAAATTTTTATGATTGTTGTTACAAAACAACATTGCATTAAAACAAGCGTATCCCGTCATCTTGACATCACAAAGATAACAATTTTCTTCCTTTATTCTATTATTGATATTGCAAAATCACTATTGAATTATTAAATAATTATTTTTCAGCAATTTAAGGCTGCAATAATTATAGTTTACATTATATAATATACTATATTTATATATCTTTCCCTACTAAATTTCATTATCCATTCGTAGTCCAAAATACGAATATTTTCTTTTTACTTTTCTCGATAAGGTACTTCTCTGACTATAGT
>CAVEVQ010000020.1:0-45106 GCA_963619325.1 Bacteroidaceae bacterium
AGCGCCGATGGTACTGCGACCGCGGGAGAGTAGGTCGCCGCCCATTTCCAGGAGGTGCGAGACGTTTGTCTCGCGCCTCCTTTTTTTGTGCTTGGATGCGGATTTTCTTTTTGTGGAGGGTTTTATGGTTTTGAAGTCTGATTTGTTTGTTTTCTTGCCTGTCGAGATTCATTTAGCTGTAGGGGAAGGGAGGCTTGATGAAGCCTCCCTTTTATTAACAAGAAGAAAACTATTTTAAGGAAGTTGAATTCAGCAGACTCTGAACTTGTGGACTTTTTGAAGCAAAGATAAAACTCCCATAAATATTCTTTTTAACCTCTATTGTGAGGCAAGTCAATCGTAGGCGTATTGCGCTTCGACTTGCTTATGTGTTGTTGAATGATATTCATCCCAGTACCATCATGTCGCCAGGAGAACTACGATGATGCCTAAAATTATAGTAGAAATTACCTTCATTGTCTACAACATATTCAGAAACTATCATTTCCTGCTTTCCTGCACCAGATCCAATCCATACACGAAGAGACATATACACATACACTGATTTGTTTCTTTCATTAATAACTGTAATTGCGTGAGTCTATTTTTATAACGTGATTTTGATAATTTCTTGATTATCAGGAAGAAAACTTTTTCAACAGGTGAAATTTTTCAAAAAAATCATTCCGATTAAAACAAAAAAAAGTCTGACCACCTCTGATCAGACTTTCGCTTTATTCCTTTTGTGTTTTTATTCTGCCTCTTTCAAATCTTTTTTCTTAGGGAAAAGAATGGATGCCAATATACTCAACAAAACAATGGCAATGATGACGATTAACGATGTGCCAGTGCCAATTTCTATATCCCAAAAGAAATTAAGCAACATCTTTACTCCAATAAACACTAACAGTACTCCTAAGCCCGTCTTAAGCCTACTGAACATATTCATTACGCTGCTTACCATAAAGAATAATGAACGCAGACCCATAATGGCAAAAATATTTGAGAAGAACACGATATATGGGTCGTGCGTTACGGAAAAGATTGTGGGGATAGAGTCGACCGCGAAGATGATGTCTGAAAACTCAATCACCAACAAGACTAGGAACAAGGTTGTTGCGCACCATTTACCATCTCGTTTCACGAAAAAGTCATGACCGACAACTTCTTTCACTAAATTGAAGTATTTAGAGGCGAAACGCACCGCCGGGTGATGTTCTGTGTCTATTTCTTTCTTCTCTTTGGTGAACAACATCTTTGCTCCGGAAATTATGATGATAGCGCCAAAGATTACCAATATCCATTCAAACTTATGAATCAAAGCGGAACAAAGGAAAATGAACGCTAAACGAAGCACTATAGCACCGATAATTCCCCAAAACAACACCCTGTGATAATATTTTTGCTCAACGCCAAAGCTCATGAATATCAATATCATAACAAAGATATTATCGACTGAGAGAGCGAATTCAATCAAATATCCCGAGAAAAACTCCAATGTCAGTGCCTGGCGATACTGAGACAAGCTCTCTGACAATGTCGCAGCAGGGTCTATTTTCAGTCCATGTCCATGGCTGATATTAATCTCCTGCAGTTGTTGTATTGACGAGATGCCGTGCAGATATTCTCCGAAGAAGAAAACTCCTAAGCCGAATAGTAGTGCGATTCCCACCCAGATACTTGTCCATATAGCGGACTCTTTAAACGTAATCTCATGGTCGTCTTTATGGAATACGCCTAAATCTAAAGCCAACAAAAATGTAACGATTAATGCAAAACCACCAAAAGATGCAATATCGTAAAAGTTCATGATGATAATATTTTTTAATTGGTTCAATGCAGGGCGAAATTATTTCATCCTCAATAGATATACAAATTATAGTTGTTAAAAAAACTTATAGGGGTTGTTCCAATAGTCGTAAAAAAGCGTGTATGCCAGATGACACACACGCTTTTTTGTATCGAATTATGTTTAAATATTAGTCTGCTACAATGAGACCAAAAGTTTTAACCTGGATTTCACGGAATTTTTGTGATTTCCACATTGTCTCTTTCCAATCAATTTCTCCTGTGGACAATTTGATAACATACGATTTAAGAAAACCTATCCACCATGTAACTTCGCCGATATAGTAAAAATCATCTGACACTAATTCACGGTCACACTCTTTGAATAAGTTGACAAAATAATCCCAGTTCCCTTTCAATATATCTGAGGCTGTTTTGGCAGTTGATTTAGAAGCGATTCGATCTGGTGCGCTCGCTAATTGATTTTGGTAAGGCTCACTGCTTATATACATACACATACCACCTTGACCCATTGTGGCTTTTCTGATACAAACCCACTTTGCCATTCCCATAGATCTGACATAAATACCACCATCATCACCTCTATATCCCTCTTCTGTCTCGAATTGTACAATATCACCAACCTCATAAGGAGAGACACTTGCATTTTCTGGCCAAGCAGTTGCTTTAATAAAGACAATACGAGAGAAATGTTTCATGACATTTGAGTCGAAAGTAATTTCTGCAATTTTATCTTCAGAGTCTTCAATGGCTGTGAAAAGAAGAGTGGCTTTAACATTACCATCCTCATCTTTCAATTCGGATTTCCAATTGACCAAAGATGGAGCAACGGTGCTTACCTCTGCATCTGGCGAGAGCCAACTTTTAGCGATTTCAGAAGCGGCTTCTACGCTTTCTGCACCAATATAGAGTTCGGTGGTATCTGCAGCGTTTAATTTCACACCATTTATCCTTTCTACCATATTGCCAAATGAATCAATCCTAACGATATTGTTTTGGAAGAAATCGATTTGGTCAAATGTTGTTACCACACCACCTTCTTGAGCTGACTCTGTTTCATTTCCTTTTTCATCGTCATCATCAGAACAAGCAGTGAATGATGCCATTCCTACAGCCATGGACATCAGCATTGCATAAAATTTTAATTTTTTCATACGATATGTTTTTAGTTATTTTTATTTATTGTAGTTGACAACTGCGTTTAGAATATCCAACGTTTTCTGGATGGTTTGCTTACCTGTTGAATGTTTGACTTCCACATTCAAGTTGTTTTCCAGATTGTTGATTGCAACGCCTTGCTCGCAATTATCGGCGTATTTTTGCAACTCGTTATACTTCGCCTCTAGCTCTGACGATGAAATCGCAACGACTTTTGGCAAGAAACGTTGGCTAAACAAATACGTCTTTCCTTTTGATTTAAAGGAGACGTTTACGAAAACGACATAGTCTGGCACCTGCGCATTGTATAGTTTTATACTATTCCCACTTGAATAGTTGAAATATACCTGAGGTTGCATAATGACATTGTTGTTCTCATTAGAAATTTTTCCGTAAAAATAGAAATCTGAAGTAGCGCCTGTTTGCTTGATCAAACTACAAGTACTCTCTGTTTCTCCATAGAGTTCCGACATGAACTGGGTGTGAGGTAAACACAAGTATTTAGTTTTGTTGTCGTCGCTTAAAGATTTGTAAGAGGTTTTTTCTTCGCCAGATTTAACAATGTCAACTGTCGGACGAGACAATCCCAACAAACTTACATACTTAGAGGTATATCCATTATCGATACCAGTATATACTCCATAGTCGCAGTATACATCCACGTCTGAGATGTCGTCGAAGACACCTTCGTTCGTGTTGATTAAAAGTTTCACACTTGTTGGGTCAAAGAATGAGACAGTACGGAGGTGGTAGTCTGGCACATCGTTATTGCTATAGGTCTTGTCTTCGTTTACACCTAAGGTGACACGTGCCACGTCTCCCATAAACAGGTCGTCTGCAACATAGATGACAGGGTCTTCTGCAAGGTTCCATACACCTTCACCAAAGTGAGTGGTTTTTGAGAATTGAGAAGCCTGGATAGTAAGCGGAGAAACACTGTTTGAAGTTAATTTGCTGATATAGCCACTCAACTTGATGTCTCCTGTCAAACTCATCTCTATTCTTCCAGGCATTGAGTCGACCACTTCTTCCTCTGCGTATTTATTTTCCAAAGCGTAGTCTAATACGGAGCAAGCCACGTTAATTACAGAAGATACTGTGGAGCAGTAGCCTGCAGCATCCTTTCCTAACAATTTAGTGACGATAGATTTAGCGAAGTTGCCTCCAGCAAAGTTTCCTAAACTTGAGAGCATACTAGTAATTCCATTTGAAGAGGAGGTAGATGCGTCTGTTGAAACAGCGGTACCGTCATTAAATTTACCAGAAAGGCTAGCTTCAAGAGTTCCATTCAATGAAATACTCTCTTTCGACAATGTTCTACATGAAAGATTTATGCCTTCTGAGGATTTCTTCCATTGGTTCATTGGGCAATATGCCGTAGCAGGAATGTCAAATGCCAACCATCCTTGACTTAAGGAAGTAGAAGAGGAAGTCGTGTAAGGAGTGTAAAATCCTTTGAATGTGGTAAAAGTAGATATGCCTTCAATCAGACTCACCGAATTAGAGATAGTGGTGTGGCTGTTTGGAATGGCATATGCTAATGCGTGGTAGAATGGAGTTTTGTTGAGTGAATTACCAGTGGAACCTAAGTTAGTTTCGAATGAGAATTCAGATCCATCGGTTGTCGAGTTGGTTACATAATAGAATACTCTGAAAGTACCTAACCAACGGTTGTAGAGTGCGAAATAGTTACAATCGTCAAGTCCACTAACATTCAAAGTGCTAAACGCCATCTCCCAACCATCCTCTTGCTTAACATCTTTACGGATTTTGTCGGGAATAGATGCCTTAACGGATTCAGCCCATGGTAGGTTAACGTCATGTTCGCTGTTGTTGTAAAAAACTTTTACTGAGGTCATATTCTCCCAGTTGGTGGAGAACTCGTCGTTGCCAGAGTTATTGTCGTTGTAATAGCGGTAACCACGACTCAAGGTCAAGATAACCTTGTCTTGATTTGCAGAATAGACAACAACATCGTCCTTGTCGGATGTGTTAGGGTCGCCTTGTGTCAAGGTCAATTTCAACACTGGATGTCCGTTCACCATGCTGTCTAAGATGGTCACCGTTGCCCAGTCTGGGTAATGATATACCGAACTCACAGCGGAGGAGATGCTGTCTAACACAACCAACACCTCGTCATTTGCATTTGCAACGTTTAAAATGTAGTGATAAGTGCCTGCATGGGAGCCAGAGCTCGTCTCGTCATCATCCTTACATGACGAAACCGAAAAAAATAGCAGGGATGCAAAAACCAACGCAACCCAACTAAAACTAAATTTTCTTCGCATATTTATTATTATTATAGGTTGATACACACTCTAAATAGCGACTAACTAATCTAAACAAAACCACCTCCATCATCAATACAGGGTCTCTCAAAATCAATCTTCCTCAAAAGTGTACATTCTTCATTGTACGGATGTCGCTTCAACAAATATCAAAGCCATTGGCTTTTCAATTTCATAAAGAACAAGTAACTCAAACATTATGCTCCGGTTAGTAGTCGTAGGTTCTGAATCTGCAGTAGAGTCTTCCACTGAATTCGTTGCAAAGATATAAGTATAATTTCATTACAGGAAAGAATTTTTCACCGAATTACACAATAAAAGTAGTTTGTAGCGGTTTTATAAAGATGAAAGGTCGACTCGCAGAGCCGACCTTTCTTGTTTTCTTCTTATGTTATTTTACCAATAAATTGAATGTTTTGTGTTGCTGCGAGGTGTTCACTACTAAGAAGTATAGTCCAGCAGGCAGGTTTTCTCGCTCGATTCTTATTCCTTGCTTAGCAGATGCGCCCGAGGTTTTTCCTTTTATTCGTAGGTTTCCATTGGCACTATAAATAGCCCATTCAACGTTATCGCTTATGTTATCTATGTAGAGAGTGGCACTTTCTGTCATTGGGTTTGGGGCAATGAAAACATTGTTGTCTGCAATGTCGTGTACGTTAGTTGGATCGTATATGATTGTTATGGATCCACTCTTTACGGCTTCAGGTTCGTTGCCTGTTGTCGTAACGGTGAAGTTATAGACTCCAGGTTCGGCGGTTGGTGTCCCGAAGATAGACACACGTTTGTCCGTGTAGTCGATGGTGTAGTTGACGCCCTCGGGAAGACCTGTAACGGTTACGCCATCTGCATCTTCCCAAACGTATGAGAAAGCTATGATTGCTTCGCCTTTGTTGATAGACTGCTTGCTTGGGCCAGCGCCGTTTTTAGTGAGTGTAGGCACTTTATTGAGGCTTTTGTAATACTCTATCGGACTATAACCAAGATATGGGGTTTGGTTGTAGCCGCAGTTTTGCCAAGCCACCGCCATATCATAGACGTGGTCGTCGCGGAGCCAAGGAAGTTTATATGGGCTGTCAATGGTTGAGGTGTAGATGCAAAGGTATTGAGTGCCATTGCCATCTGCGCCCCAGTAGACAACCTCCTCGCGCCAGTCTCCATAGAGGTCGGCTTGCAAGCAAGGGTTGTTTTTAGAAGAGTTGTTGGTGGTTGCGTAGCTGTAGCTGTAGAAAGTCATGGTTCGCCCCCATGTGTGGTTTACATTGTCCCATTTATCTACATGTTGTCGGTCGTGATACTCTTCAAGCAGGTCTCCATCCCAATAGATACGCATGTTGAGCGAACTACTGTTGGTGGTTCCGACATGCCATGGAGCGATAGAATCGCCCTTGCAACTATACATATTGGGGTAAGAGATAATCATGTACTCAGAACCGCTGTGGGTAGAGTCGCAGTCTAAAATCAGGCCTCGACCCACGTCTCCAGAGGTTACAGGTCTGCTTGACAATACTTTACCAGTCTTTGCGTCTAAGATGGCGCAGTCGTATGCTTGACCATCTTCTTTGATGAAGAAATATTCCAGTCCGTCGTTAGTAGGGTCAAATTCGCCCAAGGCTGTTACGTCTCCGTGTCCGTTTTCAGCACGCCAAAGAACGCTTCCGTCATGATCGAGGCAGGCAGCTCCGACGATGATTTCATCGAATCCGTCTCCGTCAACATCGCCGCAAGTGATGCTGTGTGCGCCTTTGCCATAGATGCCTTGTCCAGGAACGTCAGAAGAGTGTTTCCATAGGTTTGAGAGGTTCTTTCCGTCCCAGGAATAGGCGGCGGCGTATGAATATGTGTAGATACCACGGGTTGTGACGGCGCAAGGCTTAGCCTGACCGTTTACGTTGAGGAATGCGACACATCCTTTGAACCAGTTGCCACGATGTCCGTAGGTGTTGGTGTCATTCGTGCCGCTTGGATTCCAGTTGGAATGAATATTGAAGTAGGGCCAATAGTCAATGGTTGCTAGTTCTTTTCCTGTTACGCCGTCGAAGCAGGTGATCCACTCTTTACCGCCGTCGGTGATGACTCCGGCCGAGTTAACAGAAGATGCGGTGTGGTCTGCCCCCTTGGCGGCCCCCATAGAAAGATAGTTGCCGGTAGCGTCTTTTGCGCCTTGTGCCGTCTTCACGATCACCTCTCCTTTGCCGTCGCCGTCAAAGTCGTAGCAGAGGAAGACAAAGCGGCAACCTCCCAAGACGTTGGGTCCGAGGTTGATTTCCCAAAGTTTTGTCCCGTCTAACTTGTAGCAGGCCAGGATGGGTGGTGCGGTAGGGGTGCAAGTGGCGCCGATGCCCCCTTGGAATCCTACGATAATCTCTTGTTCGCCATCCCCATCCATGTCGTATGCAGAACAGTCGTTCGGGCTGTAAGAAATTTCCGTTCCGTTCAAGATGTAATTGCTGGGCGTGTCCAATTTGATGTGATGGTAGAATTTTTCATCGCATTTAACGCCGTTTTGAGAGTCGATTATGTTTCCAAACTTGTCGTAAACTTCGAGTGAAAAAGTCGATGATGCATATTTAGTGTCGAGAGTAACGTTTGTACGGTCGGTGAGCGTGCTGACGAGATTACCGTCGGCATAGAGTTTGTAGGTGGTCGACTTTGGAGCGTCGGTGGCGCGCATACGCCAGCTGACGAAGACGCCGTTTGCTTTGACATTGTATGAAGCCCACAGTCCGCGTGATTTTTCGGCTGCGCAGGCATTCGACGCATGAAAAAGAGCAAGTAAAAATGCGACGATAAAAGTAAATGAGTAAAGAAAATGTTTCATTGTGTAATAGTTTTTGACTTTATGAAAGCAAATGTAAGGAGGAGATGCTGTTTTGTCTTGTAAAAAATGAGCAAAGCGGTTTCGCAATATGAAAAAAAGTTGTAATTTTTCGGCAGATTTAGGGAAGGGAAAACGATAAAAGACGCGTTTCTCTTGAAAGATGTTTATTTATTTGTTGTTATGTGCTAAAAAAGAAAAGAGACTCCTCTTTATCACAAAGAAATGTCTCTCTTGAATTATTCACTTGTCCTTATGTGCTATAACTAATTTCCATTGTAAGAAGTTGCAAAGACAGTAACTTGTTTTATTAATTATGGCTTATACTGTATATGACTTTAACTGTCTTCTTGCGCAACTTTTCCTCTGAAAAAAAGCGTCTCATTTATTATGGTTGCTTAAGGTTTGGCTTTTAGTTCCTTTCCTTAAGCATTACAAAGGTATGTTCTTTTTTTATTCCGTGAAATCCCCATTTGTTGGTATTTTTTTGCAAAAAATGGTCGTTTTATATCCCCATTTGTGGGGATACTCACGAATTTGCGTAGCTGTGCATTCCTCCTAAATAGTAATTTACTCCGAAGTAGGTGATGAGTAGGCAAAGGATTGAAAGGAGCAAATAGAATTGGAAAAAGAGGGGTTTCTGAAAAAATCTAATACTTTGACAGTGGAATGCGAATCCGTAGACAATCATTGATATTAAAGCCCAAGTCTCTTTGGGATCCCAACTCCAGTAACTTCCCCATGATACGTTCGCCCAAACGGCTCCGATAAAGATGCCTGTTGCCATGCAAAAGACGGTGGGGTAGAGAAGGATTCTGTTTATTAGTACTAATTTCTCTTCTGTTTCCGGGTTTTTCGTCGTGAAGTGCAGTGTGATAGAAAGCAGGGAGACTAAAGTGATGAACCCGGCCAAGGTGTAGGATATCATCATCAGAGAGACGTGTGCGGTGAGTAATGGCGAGTTCAACACGGGCATGAGAGGGGTTATTTGAGGATCCATATCGCTGATGGATGCGCCTAAAAGGGCAAAACCAGAAAGTAAAAGTCCTGGTAAGTATATTTTTTTCATTCTCTTGCACAATAATAGGGAAATGCCTTGCGACAGCCACGAGATGAGCAGAAGTGTTTCATAACCATTGGACATAGGTAGACGATTGGATATTATGGTTCGTAGCACTAATATGGTGGTCAGGTAAAGCCAAACGAGGGTGATATAGCTATAAATGGGGATGGTTGGCACTCGTTTTATCTTTCGAGTGAGTTCTAAACAGGCGAAGATGAAAGCTATCAGTCCGACGGAGATGGTGATGTAGCTACAAATAGGGATAGCATAGATGTGGTTGTAGATTTGTTCTGCTTTGAGTCTGGTGGGCGACGGCGCGTTTTTGCCTAAACGTTCTATTTGGTATTTGCGAAAATGTTGAATCCATTTTTTACAATCGTCGCCTCGTTGAAAATTCTCGTAGAGAAGTGGGAAGAAGCAGTTGGTGAGCAGACTGTCTTCTTTTGATAAGTGCTTGTTTTTCATTTCGTTAGGAGAAAGCAAACGGATGTTTTCGTTGTCGCTATTGTTTTCTGTAAATGGAAATACACGGACAACATCACCAGCGTGAAGAGCCACGATGATTTCGATTTTTTCATCCATTTGAGCCCAATCTTTCATCTTCTTATCATAGAAATTTTGAGTGGAAAGTCCTATTTCGGGCGATAGTAGCTTATATTGACGATTGTTGTCGAAGAAGTCGATTAGGCGGGCTTTTTCCCCGATACGCAGTTTTTGGCGTACGAGGTCGCTTTTTACTTTGATCATTGGTTCTTCTTGCCATTGTTGAGGCGCGAGAATCCATCCACATAGTACTTGCGTTGATGTATATCCTTTGTAACTTCTTTTTCCAGATATTTTACGGAGGAAATCATTTGCGTATGTATCTATCGTTGTTATCCTGTTCTGATGCTGAATGAGGATTTTGCCAAATTCGTCGGCTGTTTCACGGTCGAATGTTTGTAATTGTTTGGCCTCTGTTTTTGAAATGTTTATGAAAGAAAGAATGAAGATAAGGCAAATGGTTTTTGAAATTGTGCTGTTGAGCAGTTTTCTAAAACCGCTATTTTTATCAAGGAGAATCCAGATCATTGAGATTAATAAGACAAGATAGCCTGTATAGGTGATGGGGACGCCCCAGGGGTCGTAACTTACGGTGAGCGTACTGCCTTGCATATCGGGGTCGAAAGAGGTTTGATAGAAACGGAACCCATCGGATTTATAGATGTTGTTCATAGAGACGGAAATAGTATCTATTTGATTATCAATATTTTTCCTATGATTTATGATTAAAACGCTGGTGTAGTCGGCAGGGACGTCTGTTCCATCGTAGTGTCTGATTTGAAAGTCGAGAAGTGTGATTTCAAAGGGGAAAGCCTGCACGTTGCCGTCTTCCAAGATGCACCCACGAGCCGTTTCTCCTGTTCTGAGGATGACCATTCCTCGTTCTCCTGAAAGGTGGGTAGCCAGTGCACCGATGAGTATAAGCACGAAGGAGAGGTGGAAGAGCCAGAATGATGGGCGTTTGCCATGTCTGAAGATGACCCATATCCCCGAGAGGATGATGCCGCTCCAAAGAATCAATGAAAGGGGGGAAGCGTAGAGGGATTCGTTGGCACTACGCAAAGACAGGAAAGCGAAAATGGAGACTTGAATGGCGAGGAGGATGAAAGGGAGTTTATGGAGTATCTTGCTGAAACTAATTTTTTGCATACGAAGGGCGAATTTTTGATTGAAAATATCAGTAAAAAAGCGTGCGTCTTTATAAGAGAGGCGCACGCTTGCGATGTATTTATATGCAGATGGAATTATCCTGGAACGGCTCTGTTAGAAATTTTTGAAATTCTTATTAGAATGTTCAACGATGGCGATACCCTCCATTTCAATGAGCCATCCTGGACGGCATACTGGGGCAAGGAGTATCACCTTAGGGGTTTGAGGCAATTGCTCGGCAAAAATGTCGCGTACGGTGGCATAGTCGGCAACGTCGCGAAGATAGATGAAAATATGTGCGAGGTCTTTCAGTTCGCCACCTCCCTCGTTGAGTAGAGCCTGCACATTTTCAAGCATACGATACGTTTGTTTGCGAATATCACCCGGATGCACGATTTGCCCCTTATTGTCTATGCTTGCGGTTCCTGATATAAGCAAATGTTTACGGTCGCCATAGATGACCTGCACGCCACGCTCGAACGCCACGTTGTATTCGTAGGTTGGATTGAGGTGGGTTTTCGCATAGAGAAACTGGATCTGCTCGGGTTTCAACCCTTCGATAGCATAGGAGTCTAAGCGGACGATAGATTTGTATGAATCCATTCTTCCTCCGATACCCGTGCTGGCGATGAAATGGGTGTCTTTCGTCAGTCCGTTCTCCAAGAAATTTTTGTTGCGAGCATCGACCATGCCTTGGTAGTTGACATCAATGTTTTGAAGGTAGAACCAGGTTCGGATGCAGTTGTTGAACATGGTCAATCCGTGGCGGGCCAAGAATTTGTCTTCTTCTTGCAACAGATGTTCGGCTTGTTCGAAAGAAGAACCTGAAGTGAGTTCTTTTGACGAACGCCAGTAGTGTTTGTATCCGTTGTGGGTGACGCAGAGGTCTTCGTTTTCGTCGTCGAGTTCAAGGTCGGAAGCGAAATACGCCCAAACGGCTACTTTTGAGCCATCTAAAGGCGGTTGTTGAATGACGGAGTAGTTAACTTGCCATTGAAGGTCGGCGTGTCGTTGATCCAACAGTTCTTTTTGGTTGGCGGCATCGCTGAGGAAATATCTCATAAAGATGGTGAAAGGGTCGTTGAGATAGGATTTCACCTCCTGAAGCGCTTTCTGTAAGAATTCCACCTGTTCTGAGTAGGGAAGACAAGTATCTAAGACATGGAAAATGGCATGATACTCGCGGGTGGAATTATGGCCGAACATAGCGATTTCCGCGCATACTTTCCCACCTTGAAGGGTGACGTTAAAGAAAGACATTTTTTGCATAAATCGTTATCTGTTAATTAGTTGTATTAAGTTATTCAGCGTTGTCAAGACTTGAGATCCAATTCTTCAACAACTGAATATCTTCTGTTTCGTTATTGTAACCTACTTGTGTATGGTCGTAATGCACTTTGTCGGTTTTCCCGTCAACGACGTCTACTATGAAACTTGAGGAGGGAACCCCAGGAACCACTAAGATACGAGAAGTTTCTTTTGTAGAATACTGATTGACAAGGGAATTGTAGGTTTTACCCTCTGTTAGATAGAGGTCGGCAGCGGCGTGAGAGCTTGCTCCGTGGCAGTTTTGACAGTTGCTGAAGAATTGGGCTTGCACGCGACCCATTTCAAGCAAGTCGACTGTCCAAAGCATGGTTGAGTCGCTTTCCGCCAGCTTCGCAGTGTAGAAGTTGTATATTCTTCGTCTCGCTTTGTTGATGAGCGAGAGGGAGACATATTCCGGTTCTTGTGTGATGCCCGTCAACGCCAAGTCTAATGTGTCTGCCATCTTGTTTTTCTGGATGACTTTCCATGTGAAAGGGTTTTCAGAATCCTCGGCGAAGGCACAGATAGCAATCTGGTTGTTCGTAGGCCAGGCGTTGGTGTTTTTGAAAGCGACGCGCACCCTGAAGGAGGCGCCGTTGTTTCCGTTGGACGTTTTTTCGGGAATGTCTCCTGTGTCCATCCAACAAGAGGACAAAGTGGTTAATCCCAGCAAAACGAACGTTATGTGTTTTAATAGTTTCATCTCTTCAGAACCTTTATAGGATTATTGTTTGAGAATCACCTGATTTTTAGAATGTGTATTGTAACAAAGCCATTCCCATGTGTGTAGGCACTCCGCTGTCGTCGTTGTCGCGGTCGAGTTGGGTGTCGTGGTTGGCTTTACCCATGTATTGATACATAACTTGCAACTTCAAGTTGTAGTTGACAAAGAAATAGTTGATGCCGACAGAAGCGTCGCTCAAGTATCCGTTTTTCTTCAAACCATTACGGTTGAGCCAATCGTAGCGTAGTGCGAGTTGCATTTTAGGCAATACGAAATATGCGGCCTGCGCATATCCTCCGATGAGGTTGAAGTCTGGTGCGTAGTTCATCATCTTTTTCTGCCAGTTCATGCGAAGGTAGTAGAACTCGCCAGAGAAGAAGAAACGTTTGAAGAGCCAAGAGGCTTCTGCTCCGAGACGGAGGTCATTAGAACATTCGTCTTCTGCTTCAACGTTGTAGTTGGCCGCCACTCCGAAGAGTAACTTGTTGTTGTCTAAGTCTGTTGGTGTTCCTTGATGTCCTGGCATAACGCCCAATGGCATAAAGGCAACACGAGCGGCGTAGAGCAGAGACGGCAACCACTTGTGGTCGTCACTCATAGTTTTAGTGGCAGAGTTGGTCCCTCCAGTTCCATTGAAGATACCTGCTTGGTATTGAAATTTATCCTTTACAAGTCCGTGAAATTGAATACCGAGGTCGAAACCCATTCCGACGGTTGGGTTGGCTGCGTTCAAACTCATGTCGACATTGGCAGTTGTCGTGAGAGAGAGTGGCATGGAAGGGAACATTGTCTCACCTAATGTCACGAGGTAGCCTTGTGCAAAAGGCACTTTAAACTTACCTGCGCGAAAACGGAACGCGTCGTTCACATTGATGTCAAACCATGCTTGTTGCAAAAGGCTTGCGCCCGTCTTAGCCGCATTGATAGCCACGTTGAAAGTCAGTTTCTTGAATGCCTTTCCTGAGAAACCGATGATTCCGTAAGGAATAGAGAATCCGGAGTTGGCTATGTTATCCTGGTCGGCAAGGTCAAGTCCCTCGTCGTCATAGTAGTTGATGGTTGCAGCGGTTTGTACGAGTACGTAGGGCTTCAAAAGAAAGTCGCCGGCACGTGTCTGCAGGGTGAAACCTTTCTTGTCGTCGAGGCGAACGACGTCGCTCTCAACATATTTGTCATTGATAGGACCCCAAGTGAACTTAGTCTCTTTATCGCCATGGTGATGGCGACCGCGGTGGTGCTTTGTACTGTCGGCAGGATTTGCGGGAAGCTCACGTTCTGCTTGCAATTGAATAGATTCGTCGTTTTGTTCTTGAGCCAAAGCGAAAGTTGGCATCAAGACTCCCAAGAAAAGGGGGAGAAATTTTTTCAGTTTCATACTATGCGTTATGAAAAGTTATGGTGAAAAATTTTATTTCTATGGTGAATTGACAATATTTAGAGTGTCTCTAAGAATAAAATCAAGTTTTGTCGTTCCTCTTTGCTGAGTCGGCGGAAGAGTTCTTTTGACACGGCGCCTTCGCCTCCGTGCCAGAGGATGGCCTCTTGAAGGTTACGAGCGCGGCCATCATGGAGGAATTGGGTGTGTCCGTTGACAGTGGCTTGCAATCCAATGCCCCAAAGAGGGGTGGTACGCCATTCACATCCGTAGGCGAGACCGCTCTTGAGGTGGTCGTCCAACTCTGGCCCCATATCGTGTAGCAGATAGTCGGAATAGGGGTGGATGATTTGACCTCCGAGCCAAGGCAATTCTGTTCCGTTGAGAAGGGTCGCCCCGCGGGCTTGCGTGTGGAGCGTTGGCAAGTGGCAGAGGTCGCAGTGGCATGCGTGGAAGGCTTCCTCACCTTGTTGCACCTCTTTGTAGTTGACGTAGCGACGAGCGGGAACTCCCAGACAATGCAAGTAGAGGTCTACGTTCTCCATATCCTCGGTGCTGACTTCAATGCCAGAATAGATTTGAGGGTGTTGCCCCTGACCCGCACATACCTCGTAAGGATAGCGTGTGTTGGTCATACCAATATCGCTGGAGTAGCCGAGCTCGACGGTGAGGTCAGCGTGTTGCGCTTTGTTACCCGAAACGCCGATTTGGTAGACGCCACGTTCTGTGATGTAGTTGAGGCGGCCACTGATGCCGTATTCTGGATAGTTGGAGTTTTTCTCCACTTGAAGAAGTTCGTTTTTGTCAAGAGCCATCATCTGACCCATTCCGACGTGTCTGTTAGGGATACGTACCGAAATGTATAGGTCTTCAGGAGCGATGCTATCAGCATACCAGTCGGTGATGGTATAGTGGGGGGTCTGAAGCGAGTATTTCTCACCGTCAGGGAATGAATATTCTTGTTCTGTGTAGGTAACGTGTAGTTTACCTTCGGCTTGTGAGCCGTAGATGGTTTGGTCGTGAAGCACGCGACCGTAGTTACGGAAGTAGGCGCCATTTTTTCGGGTGATGTAGACGAGCATAGAAGAGAATCCGTAGCTGCCACTACCTCCGTTGGAGATCAGGGTAGAAGGCGTCCTTCCTGCATCTTTGTGGCAACTACCACAGGAAAAACCTGCGTAGACAGGACCTAAACCGTTGGTTGAAACATTAGGGTTGTCGTAAAGCACGTCGCCAAGGTTAAAGCGAGTGTTGAGTGTTCCTGTAACCCAGTCTGCCTGCGAGTCGTAAGCCTTACTTGAAGTGAGGAAGATGGTGGAGCGTCCAGCTGAAAGTTCCTTGTAGGTGGCAACTTCGCCATTGGGTTTGATGATTTCCTCATAGCCGACAGTGGCATCATCACAGGATGTGAAAGTCAATGCGAGGACAAGCAGTGTCAGAAATTTAAAAAAATTCGTATTCATTGTTGTAAAAATTCTTGCAGAAACAAGGAAATACAAATATACACCAAAGAGGGGACTAAAAAGTTCCCTCTGAGGTGTTTTTATGTTAAGAAACACTATTATTTAATAACAGTTTTGATCTTAGCGTACTTTTCATTCAAGTCGGCACATGCAGCTATAGCAGCTTGAATTTCGGTTTCACCCGTTTTGTTGATGATGCAGTTAGCAAAAGAACCAGGAATGTTCTGAATAGCATTTCTTGCGTTCTTGATGGCAGCACGGATGTCGCTATCTAATGATGCGTCAGCAGCAGCAACGATGGCTGAGATACTCTTATCTCCACCAACATTCTCAAGGTCAGCGATGTCGTCGCTCATAGTTCCCATGTAAGAGTGTTGGATTGAGACAATATTGTTTTCGTAGTCGTCCTTTGAGTGGTAAGAAGTCCAAGACTCTACTTCCTCAACGTTCTTTGTTTCGAAAGGACCACCGATTTTCTGGCTACCAACTTCGTCGCTAATATCCAAACCGCCATCTACAATCTGACCGATAACATCAATCTGTGTTTTGAACTGTGAGTCGTATAGATTAGGCGACTTGAAACGCT
Source organism: Bacteroidaceae bacterium (assembly GCA_963619325.1). Classification (GTDB taxonomy): domain Bacteria; phylum Bacteroidota; class Bacteroidia; order Bacteroidales; family Paludibacteraceae; genus UBA1181. Next base: position 16,261 of record CAVEVQ010000020.1, read on the forward strand.
CTGCGAAACTGCCGGTCATCTCGATTTCTGCCTCATCCATCAATTCCTTGTCGTCGCCTGTAACTTCGCCATTCCATGCGTAGTACAATTGGACTGTGTTCTCCACCAAGATGTCGGCAACGGCAACAGCGTATTCCAATTGACGACCGCTGAAGTCTGATGCTTTCTTAGCGTTTCCTTGCGAGAAGAGTAAGTACTCTAAAGTATGGAATCCACGAACTTCGTGTCCTAATGTGTTTCCGTTGAAAGACATTTCTGAGTTCAACAATGCAGTGATGTTAGCCTTATCCAATGGCCATGAATCCAATGATGGGTCTAAGTTGTATGTTGCGGCAGGACCGAATAAGAATGACTCAGACTCCTCCCAAGGCTCGCGAGTCTCAATCCATTGATCGGCAGCGGCCTTGACTAAATCGTCAGTCAATTCTTCAGCCTCATACATTGCGTTTACCTTCTCGCGCAATACTTTGGCTTTTTCCTTCAAATCGGCGTAAGTAGGAACCACAATGTTGTCAACGTAGTTGTCGATGGCAGCTTTGTAGGTTGCGTTCTCTGTTGCAGAGCTGTCTTTTGAGCTGTTGTCATCATCGTCATCACATGCTGTGAATCCGAAAAGAGAAAGTGCGATCAAACTTCCCCAAATGAATTTACTTTTTTTCATTTTTGTTAGAAATGTTTAGTTGTACGTAAAACTTGTTTATTTTATTATCTCTTATTTCTTATGCTTTTTTGCTACTGCATACCATCCGATGTACCCAACGCCTAATGAGAAGTTTTCCTCTCCGTTGAATCGTCCGCTGTCTACTTGTCTGTGGCTATAGTCTGCTTTCACTACCAAGTTTGGCAAAGGGAAATAGTTCACGCCGACGGTGTAAATCTGCCTGTGGTAACGTCCGTCTCTTACAACCGAGTTTGTCGTTTTATAGTTCATATCGTAGAACTCATAGCGAATGAATGGAAGTAACTTTTGAGTTGTATTTGAATTTGCTAATACATTCACACCGACCTCTGCGTACCAGTCCATTGCCACTTGTGCCACTTGCTGGCGAGGGAAGATGGAAATCTTACCGGACTTAGGCATTGTGAGATTTGCCTTTGACAATTCTTCGGCATCGCCGATTTTACCCCAAATGTAATTGGCGCGTGCGGTAATCCACTTGCTTTGGTGGGTTATGTCGGCAGAGTTCAAAAGGACTGAAGCCTTCACATTGTATGTCTCTAATTTGTCGTATTTAGTAGAGTTCCCTGCTGTCTTGGCTGCTCCGTAGAATGACAAACCAATACGAGTGTTAGGAATGAAACGGAAGTCTGTACGAGCGGCAAATGCCGGGTTGGTCATAGTCGCTTTCTCAAACATTGATTGCTTTCCTTTCTGTATGAAGTTAGCTTTTGAGAAGAAAGCTGGGTCTAGTCCATTGACTACCATCACTTCGTAGTCAAATTTCCCGATCGTACCGAAGAGTTCGATACCATTCTCGTGCCATGTACATGGGATCATCGTACTTTCTCCCTCAGAACGGACTGCTCTAAAGAAATTGAGTGGTTCGTGGTGTGCGTTGGTCAAGCCTAAAGGCACGATGATGTGTCCGAAACGGAGATTCAATCCTTTGAAGAATGATTTGGTGATGTGGAATTGTTCAAGTGCGACCTCTCCTCCTTTTTCAATCTCTATTTCGTATTCTCCTGCCTCGTTGTATTCATATTCGATAGCGGAACCTGCTCCGCCATACTCAAACTCGATTTCCGAGCCTAATGTCCAAGTGTCATTGAATTTAACGTCCATTGCGATGACAAAACGAGGAATTGAGATTTCTGCACGTTTGTCATAGTCTGATCCGTATGAGTAGAAACTGTTACGTCCGTAGTTGAATGTTTGAAAGAGCATTTCTCCATATCCTCCGACACGGAAGCGCCAATCGTCTTCTTCCGCTTCTTTTGTGGTTTGCTCGTTATGGTTGTTCGTTGTTTTTTCAATGCCCGTCGGAAATGCCTCAGGTTGTAACTCTGAGTCTTCAGATACACTCTGCGAATTAGCTGCAAAAGCGTATAAAGTAGCGGCAATTAAGAGTAGCCAATGTTTCATATTTTTACGTCTCTAAAATTTGTGCAAAGTTACGGCTACTTGTAATGCAAAACAATCCCCACAAATGGCTATTTTTTAACCCGATTTCTTGGGTTTTTGCTCTTTTTTATAGCCATTTGTGGGGATGGGCCAGAAAAAATCTGTATGATTCCTTCTATAAAATTTTATTCTGCTGTTGGGTCAAAATAATTGCCACCGACATACTTTTTCTCTTGATTGTTTGAACGGTCGGAACCGTCTCTTCTGCGGTCGTATGAACGACGAGAGTCTCTTCCTCCACGGTCGTTTCTGTCTCTTCTGTCTTGATCTCCGTAGTTGCTGCGACGGTCGCCACTGAAGTTTCTTCTGTCTCCACGGTCACCATCTCTTCTCCCACCTTCACGACGCTCGCCTTTTCTCTCATCACGGCGGTCATCTCTTTTGTCATCACGGCGGTCGAAACCTCTGCGTTCTTCTCTGCGGCGGTCGCCGTCGCGGTCGTCTCGCTTTCTGAAGTCTCGTCTGTCTCTATCGTCATCGTCGCGGTAAGGTCGACGTTCTCTTCTTTCTGTGTCTCCTTCGCTGCGTTCTCCTCTTTCGCCTCGGAATCTGCGTTCGTTATACTCTCTTCTGGCTTCTGCGATATTAGCTTGTCTCTTCTCAAATGCCTCATGGCGACGGGCGCGGTATTCGCTGAGTTCATCTTCGCTCATTGTCTCTCTCTTCCAACGGTCCTGGGCTGGCAGCATGTAAACGCCTTTGTGTTCGCCTAATACTCCTTCCTCCTCTCTCTTCTTGTCAAACTCCTCTTGTTTGTCGGCTCGCTCGCGCAAGAAATCGTCGCGGCGACCTTTAAACATATCGTATTTGCGGAATTCGCACTCGATAGCACCATTCAGAAGATGATATTTCACAGACGGACGTAGTCCGATGCGGTCTGTAGATTCGCAAGGCACTGTGATGATCCAGGCAGACATGTCCGTGAAGTCTCGCTTCAGTTTTGCACCGATTTCCTCGTAGAGGGTGGCAAGACTAGCGGGCTTGATGCGTTCTCCGTATGGAGGGTTGAACATGATCATTGTTGGTTCGTCCGGACGATCAACAGATTGGAATGGAGTGTGCGAAATCTCTATGTATTTGGACAATCCTGCCCTTTTCACGTTCTCTTCGCAGACACGCAGAGCCGCTGATGATATGTCAGAAGCATATATCTTATGCGTGAATTCACGTTCTTCTGAATCGTCTTCGAAGAGTCTGTCCATAATAGACTGGTCAAAATCGGCCCATTTCTCGAAAGCGAAACTTTTTCGATATATGCCGGGGGCGATGTTGAGCGCCATAAGGGCGGCTTCAATGGCGATGGTTCCTGAACCGCACATTGGGTCCATAAAGTCGGTGTCTCCCTCCCAACCGGCAAGTTTCAACATCCCTGCTGCCAACACTTCATTAATCGGGGCTTCGGTTTGTTCAACCTTATATCCTCGTAGGTAGAGCGGTTCGCCGGAACTGTCTAACGACAAAGTACAGGTTTCTTGGTTGACGTGAATGTTTAGTTGCACATCGGGATTAGTGATTCGGACAGAAGGTCTCTCTCCGTATTTTTCTCTAAAATGGTCGGCTATGGCGTCTTTTACTTTATAGGCAAGAAATTTGGAATGACGGAAAGTCTCAGAGTAGACTACGGCGTCAATAGCGAAAGTCTTTTTAACACTGAGGTATTGCGACCAGTCGAATGCTTTTACAACGTTATACACCTCGTCAGTGTCTTTTGCTTCAAACTTGTGGAAAGGCTTAAGGATGCGTAATGCCGTACGACATTTAAAATTTGCTTTGTACAACATCTCTTGGTCTCCCCAAAAGCGGACTCCACGAGTGATTGTCTCTACCTGTTCTGCGCCTAAGTCCTGCAACTCTTTCGCCAGCACTTCTTCCAACCCTTGGAAGGTCTTGGCTATCATTTCAAAATTGTTCGCCATCTTTGTTTTTATGGAAATAGGGGGCAAATTTAAAAAAAAGATTGTTGAAAACAACGATAAAAATTTATGGAAATTGCCTTCATCAAAATCTTTTTTTTACCCTCAAATAAAAAAAATAAAACCATCGCTGACATTTCACAACGTGGCGATGGTTAATCCTTAAAGTATAAATGTTTCCTGAGAACGAAAATATTTTTAATTCCGTATGTGGCAAAAATAGGGTGAAATCTGCGATTTGTGGGGCGAAATATGTTTCTTGTGGGGTGTAATTTTGTTTCATTATAAATTTCTTTAGTGAAACTAAGGTGGTTTTGTTAAATCTTGCGTTGATTTTTTGCGAATTTTTTGCGAAAGGGTTTCGCAAAAGGGGAGAAAAATGTTGCATCTACGTTACATGAGTGCTACTTTTTTATTCAAATTATCAATAGTTGAAAAAGTTGAGTTCTAAAGGTCTCTTTTTGCATATTTGTTCGTTCGTAGGTATCTTTGCAGTAGGATGTACAACAGATAAAAAGAGCGATAATGAAAGAATTATTGTTAGCGACTAACAATCCTCACAAAGTAGATGAAATCAGAAGTAAGTTAGAGGGTGTTTTGCAGATAAAAACGCTGAATGAACTGGGTTTTCACGATGATATTCCAGAGACAAGTGATACATTGGAAGGAAACGCCAGCCAGAAAGCCCGTTTCTTGTTCGAAAAATTTGGATGCAATTGTTTTGCTGATGATACGGGTTTGGAGGTTGAGGCTCTCAATGGCGAGCCGGGTGTTTACTCCGCTCGTTATGCTGGTGAGACGAAGAGTTCAGAAGCTAATATGTCAAAGTTGTTGCAAAAGCTACAGGGAAACGAAAATCGAAAGGCGCGTTTTCGCACTGTAATAGCTCTTTTTTGGGATGGAACCGAATATTTTTTTGAAGGAGTTGTTTATGGAACGATTTTGACAGAGAAACATGGTTCGGAGGGGTTTGGCTATGATCCAATTTTCCAACCAGAGGGGTATGACAAATCTTTTGCAGAGTTATCCATGGCAGAGAAAAATGTGATTAGCCATAGAGGTCGTGCAGTCGAAAAACTGTTGAACTTTCTGAAGAATAAAATGTAAGTTGCGGTGTATTGCTTTCATAGAGTCTGTTGTTTCATAAATGGATAAAAATGATGAGAAAAAGTTTCTTTTTTAGTTGGGTTGTCGTTTTGACTATCGTTGTCAGTTGGATGGGTGTTTCCGCTCAGGAAGTGGGGAAGTGGACTGCCTATTTCTCATATAACCAAGCGAAAAAGGTGTTTGATGTTGATGATAAAGTCTATTCAATCTCTAATGGCGCGCTTTTTTCTGTTGAGAAGGAGACTGGAATGACGCAGATTTATACGAAGATAGACGGGTTGTCTGACAATGAAGTCTCCACGGTGGGGTATAGTAAGGAGTATAAGACGCTCGTGATTGCTTATTCCAACGGAAATGTTGATTTGCTTCGAAAAGGCAATGTCTACAACATCTCGGATTTGAAACGTAAGGAAATCAGTGGTAAGACGGTTCATTCCATCACGACAAACGGACGATATGCTTACCTTGCGTGCGACTTGGGTATTGTGGTGGTTGATATGAAAAAGGATGAAATATCAGACACCTATGTTATAGGTGACAATGGGGCATATATGAGTGTCTATAAGGTGATATTTCAGGGTGATTCTATCTATGCGCAGACGCAGAGTGATGTGCGTTCCGCGAAATATACCAATCGCAACTTGGTGGATTACAAACAGTGGAATAAGCGTACGTACTCAAAAGGTAATATTAAGGGAATTGCTAATGTCGGCGAGAAAATCTGTGTGGCGGATGCTAACGCAGTCTACTATGTGGATGCGGATACCATAGCAATTCTTCGGCAATTGAGCGATTTGAAATTCATCTATGGCGATGGCTCTTCAATGATTATATTGGATGATTCTACCTTATATAATTATAATGATGATTTGACTTTAAAGGAGTCGCGTGAGATTTCTTTTGCGGTAGATGGTATTTATGATACTAATTCAGATGCCTATTGGATTTGTCGTGCTGCGAATAGTGTTCGCAATACCTATGGGTATTATAATCTTTACAAGTATGTCGGAGATGAAGAGCAGGTGTTCATGAATGATGGATTGGTGCAGTCGAGTGTTTATTGTGTTCGTTATCAATATGGAAAATTGATAACGGGTAGCGGCGGTCCCCACGATCTCCAGGATGATCATACTCCTGGAATTGTTCAAGTTTATGAGGATGGCAAATGGACTGTCATCGATGGGAGTAATGAAAACTTCGAAAGCGTTTTAAACTCGACTGGCCTTGTTGAAAATGCCTTTGAGAATGTGTTGGACGTTGCGATAGATCCTGCAGATCATCGACGTATGTATGTCGCTTCTTGGCGTAGTATTTTTGAATTCTATGATAATGTGCCGATTAAGCAATATTGGGCTGGTTCGACTCCTTTGTCTAACATAGGAAACCAAACACTGACGAATGGACTTTACTTTGACGCCGACAATAATATGTATATGTTGAATATGTTGGCGCAAAATTCGATTGTTATTAAAAAGGCAGATGGCGAATGGACGTCGCTCTATTATTCAATATTGGCGAACCACGAGAGCTTGCGTGCTTTGACGGTTACAAGGAATGGATTTATGTGGATTGCCTCCCCCGATCGTGGAGTAGGAGTGGCTGTCATTGATCCGAAAAACACACCTTTTATTTCGTCGGATGATGAGTCTCGATTTTTTAGTACTTTCACCGATAAAGATGGAAATGCAGTGATACCGATTGCAGTACGTTGTTTTGCTGAGGATCGCAACAATGTTTTGTGGATCGGTACAAGTTCTGGTCCATTTTTGGTGAGTTCTCAAAAGGATATCTTTTCCAATAGTTTCCGTTTCGACCGTGTCAAAATAACGCGTGAGGATGATGAAAACTATGCCGACTTTTTGTTGAGCAGTAACCAAATCAATAAAATCATTGTAGATGGAGGAAATAGGAAGTGGTTGGGTTCTTCTACTACAGGTGTTTATTTGTTGTCGGAAGATGGGAAGACGACTTTGAAGCATTTCACAACGGATAATAGTCCGATGACTTCAAACGCTGTCATTGATATGACAATCAACGAAGAGACGGGAGAACTGTTCATCGCCACATCTGGCGGACTCTTTTCGTATGTGATCGATGCGACAGAGCCGTCGGCGGACTATTCCAATGTTTATGTCTATCCAAATCCTGTTACACCAGATTATGATGGTGATGTTGTTGTGAAGGGTCTTTCAGAGAACAGTTTGGTGAGGATAGCTGACCCCGAGGGAAGAATGATTTATGAAGGGTATTCGAATGGTGGAACTTTTACTTGGGATGGAAATGCCAAAAGTGGGAGAAGGGTTGCAACAGGTGTTTATTTCATTTTTGCCGCTCAGGAGGATGGCTCTATGAAGATGGTTACGAAAGTGGCTTTTGTCCATTAGTTTCAAAATATTAGAGACAATGAAGATTGAAAATTTACAGACGATACACCAGACTGCGAAGGAGTTTATCGCAGCGATGGGGGATAAGAAGGTGTTCTTGTTTTATGGGTCGATGGGCGCAGGGAAAACAACTTTCATACGTGCCATTTGTGAGGAATTGGGGGTGAAAGAGAGTATTAACAGTCCGACTTTTGCCATCATTAACGAGTATAAAGCCGGTGATGGTTCTCCAATCTTCCATTTCGACTTCTATCGTATCAACAAAGAAGAGGAAGCATACGACTTCGGTTATGAGGACTATTTCTATAGTGGTAAACTTTGTTTTGTGGAATGGCCTGAGAAAATCGTCAATTTGTTGCCTGAAGATGCCACCGTCGTAACGATTACGGAACAATCTGATGGTTCCAGAGAGGTAACCATGAAATAACAATCCATTCTCCATCCATCAAAAATCCAAACAGTATGAGTCCTTTAAAAATTGGCTATGATGCCAAACGCGCTTTTTTCAACCGCCGTGGTTTGGGGAATTATAGTCGGGACACTGTCCGTATTATGTCTAATCTCATTCCCGGGAATGAGTATTTTTTATATACGCCTAAGATTAAAGAGTCTATTGATTTCCCCTATAACAAAGAGAATTGTAGAGTGGTTACGCCTCATGGACTCTCTTCCGTGGGTATTCTCTCTTCCCTATGGCGGACGAAAGGGGTGTGTGAGAACATTGAAGCGGATAAGTTGGATATCTACCATGGATTGAGTCACGAATTGCCATACGGAATTGAGAAGATGAACGTGCGCAAGGTGGTTACGATGCATGATGTCATCTTCTTGAAAAATCCCGAGTTGTTTCCGTTTTTCGATAGATATTCTTTTAAAAAAAAATATACGCATGGATGTCAGATTGCCGATTGTGTGGTGGCTGTCAGTCAGCAGACGAAGGCAGATCTTATTGAATATTTGGGTGAAAAAGAGGAACGTATCAAAGTAGTCTATCAAGGTTGCAATCCAGTTTTCCAATCTCCTGTTGATGAGAATAGAATGTTGCAAGTCAAGCAGAATTTGCATCTTCCCGACCAATTTATGCTGATTGTCTGTGCAATAGAACGGCGTAAAAATCACGAATTGATTCTAAAGGCAATGCGAGACCCTCGTGTCGATATTCCCTTGGTGGTCATTGGTCGCCCTTCCGAATATCAGAAACATTTGCAAGAGTTGATTGCTCAATACCATTTAGAGGGAAAGGTCATTTTCTTGAATGAGGTGGCGACAAGCGAGTTGCCGATTTTCTATAAATTGGCGACGCTTTTCGTTTATCCATCGCTTTTTGAAGGATTCGGAATCCCTATTTTGGAAGCTCTGACTATGCGAACGCCTGTCATCACCTCAAAAGGTAGTTGTTTCGAGGAGACAGGAGGCGAAGCGGCCCAATATGTTTCTTCTGATAATGCTGAAGAACTGGCAGATACGATTGTGCAAGTGCTTGGTAGTCAAGAGATTCAAAATGATATGATAAGGAAAGGAATTATTCATGCGGAGAAATTTTCAGACAAGGCGATCGCCCAAAATTTGATGAATGTGTATAAGACATTATTGTAGAATTTTTTATGCAATATAAATAAAATGAATGAACTGATTAACAAGATATTACAGACGATTGGAATTGCGAATTTGAACGAGATGCAGACGGCTTCTCTCAAGGCGAACGAGTCGGGACGTGATGTCATATTGCTCTCTCCAACGGGTTCAGGGAAAACTTTAGCTTTTTTGCTTCCTCTTCTTCGTCAACTGAAAGCAGATGAGCAAGGTGTGCAGGCCATTGTGATTGCTCCTTCGCGTGAGTTGGCTTTGCAGATTGAAGAGGTGTTTAAGTCGTTTAAGTCAGATTTCCGTGTGGGTTGTTGCTATGGTGGTCATTCATTTGAGCAGGAACGACGTATGTTGCAAACGCCACCGTCGCTCTTGGTTGGAACTCCAGGTCGTTTACTTGATCATATTGACCAGGAGTCATTTAAGACGGATGGTGTCCGTTTCCTTATTTTAGATGAGTTTGATAAGGCGCTTGAGTTGGGATTTCAAGATGATATGGAAGATATTATCAAGGAATTGCCAAATGTCAAAAAGCGAATGTTGACCTCAGCCACTAAGGCCGAAGAGATCCCATCGTTTGTAAAAATCCATAATCCGATGGTTTTGGATTATTTAGGAGAGAATGGCCAGGAGATTAAATTAACGCGCTATATCGTTCATTCTCCTGAGAAAGATAAGTTGGAAACGCTTTTAAAGTTGGTTTCGCAAATAGGCAATGAACCGACACTCATCTTTGTCAACTATCGCGAATCCGTTGATCGTGTTGCAGAATTCTTACGTAAGAAAGGTGTTGATTGCAAATCCTTCCATGGGGGAATGGAGCAGGTGGATCGCGAAAAATCACTCTTTCAATTCAAAAGTGGTACATCTTATTTGATGGTTTCAACGGATTTGGCGTCACGCGGTTTGGATATATTAGATGTCAAGCATGTCGTTCACTATCATCTCCCCGTCAACCAAGAAGCCTATACGCATCGTAATGGTCGTACGGCAAGAATGTTCGCCGAAGGTAATGCGTATATCATCCTTCATGGTGAAGAAAAAATGCCAGATTACTTAGATGAAGCCGATTTTCAAGACTTCGCACTTGTTAGAGAAGCTATGCCTTTGAAGCCTTCTAAGTGGGTTTCTCTTTATATTGGCAAAGGTAAGAAGGATAAAATCAGCAAAGGCGACATTGCCGGATTCTTGATGAAGAAAGGACTTTTGTCGAAGGAACAAGTCGGACAAATTGAGGTGCAAGACAACTGCGCATTTGTTTCTATTCCTCGCACAGAGTTGAAGGAAGTGCTGGGCAGAATCAAAAATGAGAAGATCAAGGGTATCAAAACCATCTTCCAAGAGAGTAAATAAAGAAATCAAAATAGTAAATATACTATGCAAAAGATATTGATTGACAATAAGATAGCACCGATTGCGGAGGAGTTGAAGAAATTTGGTCGCCAGTCGGTTTTCATCCTTACGGATACGAATACGCATCGCCTCTGTTTGCCAGAACTGTTGGTAGACTATGAGATAAACCCAGCTCATGTCATTGAGATAAAAGCCGATGATGACAACAAAGACATTGAGGCGGTTTGCCATGTCTGGCAAGAACTAAGTGAGAAAGGTGCGACCAGGAAATCGCTCCTAATCAACTTGGGTGGCGGTATGGTTACTGATTTGGGCGGATTCGCCGCATCAACTTTTAAGCGTGGAATCGACTATGTGAACGTGCCAACGACACTTTTAGGGGCTGTGGATGCGGCTGTCGGTGGTAAAACAGGTTTCAACTTCAATCACTTGAAGAACGAAATTGGCGTGATTAATCCTGCGTTAAGTGTTCTGATCAATATCAGTTTCTTTAAGCACCTATCTCAAGAAAATCTTTTTTCTGGTTTCGCGGAAATGATCAAACATGGTTTGATTTCCAACGAAAATGTTTGGAAACATATCTGTCAAACTGATATGACCAATGTGAACTACGATACATTTGGTGCGCTTTTGGCTGAGTCAATAAACGTGAAGGAAGAAATAGTGAAGATAGATCCGACTGAAAAGAATATCCGTAAGGCGTTGAATTTCGGTCACACAATCGGACACGCCTTTGAGAGTCATGCCATTGAACGTGGAGAAACGAAACTTCACGGCTACGCAGTTGCTTGGGGTATGATTGCCGAACTGTATCTATCTTACAAGAAATGTGGTTTCCCTAAAGAAATTCTTTCGCAGGCTATCTCACTGATTAAAGATTTGTATGGACCGTTCGCAATCTCTTGCAAGGAGTATGATCGACTGTATGAACTGATGACGCACGACAAGAAGAACGATGTGGCAGGTACGATTCTATTCACCTTGCTTTCAAACATTGGCGAGGTGAAAATAAACACGGTCGTTGAGAAAAAGGAAATTTTCGAAGCATTGGATTTCTATTGCGACACGATGGGAATCTAATCAATGTTGAATTAGGAATTAAGAGTTAGGAATGATTTACGATATAAAGAGGTGTGCGAATGTGCCTTCTGAGATGAGGGTTATTTTGCCAGCTTCCAAAAGTATAAGCAACCGTGCGTTGATTCTCAATGCGTTAAGTCGATCAGGCAAGGAGATTCATAATTTGGCAAAGTGTGATGACACCGATGTTTTAGTGACTGCACTCACGTCGAACGGAAAACACTTTGATATTGGTGCGGCGGGAACGGCAATGCGTTTCTTGACGGCTTACCAATGTTTGCAGCCAGGTGAGTGGACGATTACGGGTAGCGAACGTATGAAACAACGACCAATCCAGGTTTTAGTGGATGCGTTGCGCCGTTTGGGTGCTACAATTGATTACGCTGGAGTTGAAGGTTTCCCTCCGCTCAAAATCCAAGGTCACGCTATGGAGGGCGGTGAGATAGATATTGATGGTGGTGTGAGTAGCCAATATATTTCTGCTTTGCTGATGATTGCGCCGTATCTGGAAAATGGCTTGACACTTCATCTGACGGGAGCGGTGATTTCGCGTCCCTACATTACGATGACGCTTCTGTTGATGGCTCAATTTGGCGTTGAGGCTGAGTGGAAGGATGAGAATACGATTCAGATAAAACCGCAGGAATACAAACCTATAGAATACACAGTAGAGTCGGATTGGTCTGCCTCTTCCTATTGGTATGAGATTGCTTCTTTCTTGCCGAAGAACGCCACAAAATTCACCTTGCCACACCTCTATGAGGAGAGTTTGCAAGGTGACTCGCAGGTTCGCAAAATCTTCGAGCCGTTGGGTATCACCTCCACATTCACCATGTCGGGCGTTGTTTTGGAGAAAACCGATGAGCCGGTTTCTCATTATGAGTACGATTTTTCTTCTCAACCCGATTTGGCGCAGACCTTGGTTGCCACTTGTTGCGCGATTGGCACGACTTTCTGTTTCTCGGGATTGAAAACCTTGAAAATCAAAGAGACAGACCGCATTGCCGCTCTAATTAACGAGTGTCGTAAATTGGGCTATGTCCTTAAAGAGACAGGAGAAGGCGAACTTTCCTGGAGTGGCGAGCGAGTTGCGCCCGATGAAGTTCCCCTTATCTGCACCTACAAAGATCACCGCATGGCTATGGCGTTCGCACCCATCGCTTTGCAACGAAATGGTCGTCTTCAAATAGACGATCCAGAGGTCGTCTCAAAATCATATCCGGAATTTTGGAAAACTGTGGAGGAGGTGATAATACATGAAAATGTATAAACTATTGTGATATTCCTCTGAGTTATTTTAACGATAAACAATATTTATGGTTAAAAACTTCAATAGATATATGTCTCAGCTGAGAGAGACAAATCAAACATTAGATTTTTTTGTGATTTTGATAAAATCTCGAAAAATGTAGATGACATTAAGTTGAGCCTATGTATGCTCAATAGTTTGGTGGGGTCGTCAGATTTACGCTTTGTAGAAGACAATGATGACAACCTTCTCTGTACCCCAAAATTGTCTATTTGCCCATTTTAATTGTGCTGTTCTGTTTCTCAGAAAAAACAAAAAAGGCGATGCTCAGCACCGCCTTTTTTATATTCGTTCCTAATTATTTGAATTTGAATAATACTGGCAAGGTAAAACGTGAACGACAGCTCTTTCCACGCTGCTCTGCAGGAATCCACTTAGGCATCTTCTTGACGACACGCACTGCCTCCTGGTCAAGCACTGGGTCTACTCCACGTGCTACTCTTACGTCTTGGATAGATCCGTCTTTGTTAACGACAAACTCTATGAATACACGTCCTTGAATATTATTGTCAATGGCAACCTGAGGATATACCAACTCTTTCTTCAAATACTCCATTAACTTGGCAGTTCCTCCAGGGAATCCTGCTTGCTTCTCTACAATCGTGAAGATCTCTTCTTCTGCTTCCTCTTCCTCTTCTTCAATTACCACATTGTTCTGAATCTCCACGGCTTTGTTGTCGTCTTCGGCGTTGTCAATCTTAATCTCTGAGTCAACCACCTTGTCATCGTCGACTACCTTCAACACCTCTTGCGCTACCTGTGCTGGTGGCGGTGTCTGAGGTTGTACTTGCTGTGGCTGCTCCTGCTGTGTCTGAGGAATAATCTCCTCTTCACCCTCATTTATGAATTCATCTTGGAATCCTTCGTGAACCGTAACCTCTGTATTGGTCCACTCAAAACAAATATAGGTGAACCCTAATGCTAAAACGAGACCCATCAAAACAAACATCGAACGTTTGTTCTCTAAGTCCGCTTTGGGGGATTTCTTTATTTCCATCCGTTTATTTTTTTATTATGGTTATACATTCAATTTTTTTTCAACGCCGACTCCTCTTCCACATACCTAATGGAAGAAAACTTCACACCTACAAATGTAGTATAAAATTTCGCAAGTTATCCATTTACTCAAGTCAAACTTTAATTTTTTTTTGACATTACTCTTTTATATTACTTTGTGAAAATGCACGCCATTTTTCTATCAATATTCTGAAATCTTCTGGCCATTCTGAGTCAAAATACATCTCCTCTCCTGTCCGTGGATGGATGAATCCTAAGGTTTTGGCGTGTAGGGCCTGACGAGGACATGCCGCAAAGCAGTTCTTTATAAACTGTTTGTATCTTGCTGTCGTTGTCCCTCTCAATGTCTCAAAACCGCCATAGCGCTCGTCGGCGAAAAGCGTATGCCCGATATGTTTCATGTGAACGCGTATTTGGTGAGTCCTCCCTGTCTCTAATCTGCACTGCACTAATGTGGTATAGCCGTATCTTTCCAACACTTTATAGTGAGTTACTGCATGTTTCGCATTGGGGTTCTCTCCTTCGGGGAAAACCGTGAAGAGTAGTCGGTCTTTGGGATCTCTGCCGATATCGCCCGAAATAGTGCCTTCGTCTTCGACAATGTTGCCCCACACAAGGGCATTGTATAGCCTCTTGGTTGTCTTGTTGAAAAACTGTCGGCCCAAATTCGTTTTTGCATCCTCGTTCTTGGCAATGACGAGTAAACCAGACGTGTCTTTGTCAATCCGGTGGACTAATCCTAAACGGGGATCGTTGGCGTCAAAGTTTGGGTCGTCTTTTAGGTGCCACGCTAATGCGTTTAACAACGTACCTTCGAAATTTCCAAACCCAGGGTGCACTACCATGCCAGGCTCTTTATTCACCAGGATCACATCTTCGTCTTCATATACAATGTTCAACGGAATGTCCTGAGGAATAATGTTATACTCGGATGGAGGATAGGAGAGCATTATCTGTATGAGGTCGAATGGCTTTACTCGGTAATTCGACTTTACCGCTTTGCCGTTGACAAGTATGCAATTAGCATCCGCCGCGTCTTGTATGCGGTTACGCGATATCCCCGCCATGCAATTCACTAAATACTTGTCTATGCGCACTAAAGAGTGTCCTTTCTCTACTACAAAACGGAAATGCTCATGGTATTGTCCTCCATTATTTTCGTCCTCTTTGTTTGCCTCTTCTTCAAACTCTTCGTAACACGAATCGTCCGAGAGTAAGGGCACGCCCGACTCAAAGTCGCCCAATTGTGGAAAATCTACGTCGTTGTTGTCATCGATAGTACTTCGTATCATACTTCAAAAACAGCAATAATAAATGTTTTTTTATAATTTATTTTTTTAGTTTTCTATGGTTGTAGCTTCACTTCCTGGTTCGGTGAAGGTCTCTTCAGGTTCTTCTAAAAGATTTGGGTTCTTGGTCAGATAGACGGAAACTGAGGTTCCATAGTTGATGACTGTTCCCGTGATGGGGGTCTGCTTATAGACAAAATAGCTCTCTTTGTCTTTGTCGTCTTTGGGTTGAACGTCAAAAAACACTTCTCCGATATTTAAAAAGACAGTGTGCGCTTTGTCAATGGCTTGTTCAACGGTCAGACCTCTGAAACTAGGGGCTGGCAATCCTTCGTTAGTGTCCCCTCGGCCAACGTGCAAAACTACGGATGCCCCTTCTGGAATCCGGAATCCTGGAGGTAAAACCTTGCCGTTATATTGGGCATCCAACACTAAGTCCTTGTATTCTGAAGGCACATATACGATACTGTCGACTTTCAGCCCAACCGACTTGATTGTGGCTTCTGCTTGACGGAGTGAAATCTCCCTCACATCTGGGAAAACAATCCTACGAATTGTGTTGGAGTTGGTGATGAGGTAAATCGTACGACCCTCTTTTACTTTCGAACCCGCTGCCGGAATTTGCTCTACGACAACTCCTAATTTGCGTTTTTTTACATATATGGAATCCACTACCTCGCATTTCATTTTGTTCTCTTTGAAGATGGCTGTCGCTTCTGCTTCAGTGAGGTCGCTCACATCGGGTACAACCAATTCAATACCATGGTTGGTGTATGAGTCCAGCCAATTGAACGTGCCGATATAGAGTCCTGCAAGGATGACTATCAATAGTATGAAACTGATAGTGTATGGGTTGATAAAAAATTTTTTCGCATTAAATTCCATGGTGTACGCAATCCGTCTTTTTTATATAGTTCTACATCTACAAAGGTAAGAAAAAATATAAAAAAAGCGTGCTAAAAATAGCACGCCGTGTTCTTTTGCAACAAGTATTTATTATCTTCTTACTGCTGGTTCGTCAGAAACAGTAAGTTTCTTTCTTCCGTGTGCTCTGCGTGATGCCAATACTCTGCGACCATTAGCAGTTTCCATTCTAGAGCGAAAGCCATGCTTGTTACGTCTCTTTCTGTTTGATGGTTGGAATGTTCTTTTCATTGCCGTGACTTTTTATTTTTTTACTTTATTCTTTTTTACCTTCTCTATGAATTTCCTAATGTATAGAAATTCGGAGTGCAAAGGTAGAAATTTTATATGTAAATCGCAAACAATGAAAAACTTTTTTACGGCTGTTTTCTGTGCTTCCGTTAATCTTTCTATTTTATTGAGTGTAGATTAGATATATAGTTTCCTCCCTATTTTTCTGTGAGGTGTGAGTCTATTTTGGCTATGATTTGGGCAGGTTGAATCTGCGTCATACATCTAAAATCGCCTAAATAACAGGGCTTGTTGCCGAAGATAGAGCATGGACGACATGGAAGGTCTATTTGTACGGCATCTTTCTCGTCTTGCCCAAAACCGTAAAAGCCTGCGTAGGGGTGTGTGGCACCCCATACAGAAACAACTGGTGTTCCTACCAATGAGGCTAAATGCATATTGGCGGAGTCCATTGAAAGCAATACGTCGCAGTGCCGAATCAAAGTCAACTCTTCTGTTAGGTTGAACTTGCCTACGAGCGATGTCGTATTGCTGTATTTCTTTGACCAACCATCCAAAATGTCTTTTTCTTTCTGCCCTCCACCGAACAAAAAGAGTTGTGTATTAGCACTTTGTGCATAATGGGCAACGATTTCTTCGCATTTCTCTATCGGATAAATCTTTCCATTATGCTGTGCGAATGGTGCTATTCCGATTATGTTTCTTTGTGGATTCGCAGACAATATCTCTTTAATTGATTTCGTCTCCGGAAGATTTTGGATAGGGAAAAAATCTTTTCTGAGTGGATTGACGCTAAAACCAGCTCGTTGGAAGGTTTCAATGTAGCGTTGCACGGAGGTTTTGAGTTGGATCTTCTGTTTGTTCTCCTTGCGGGTGAGTTTCTTCTTCTCCGCTCTTCCTTTGTCTATGACGGAGACGGGGGTCTTGAATATTTTAAATAGAGTACGAAGGATCTTGCTACGAAGCACGTCGTGCAGGTCGATCATTTGGTTGAAGTGGGTCGTCCTTCGGAGATCTCTGAAAAGTCGGAACATCCCCAAGTTCCCCGCGTATCTTTTCTTCGTGTCTACGGGGAAAAAGGTGAGGTGGGGAATATTGCTGAAAATGGGTTCAAGACGAGGAGCGGAAAGGAAGGTGACGTGCACGTCGGGGTTTGCTTCTATAAACGAGCAAAGTACGGGGAGGGTCATAGCCACGTCTCCCATTGCCGACAAGCGCATTACTAAGACTTCTTTCATTGCCCTTCTTTCGTTCAAGAATTATTTTTTCCCATAGAGAACGGGGTTGAGGTTAGGATCATTGTACATTTTCATCTGCTTGTAGACTTTCATGTAGCGGTTCCCGTCTTCAATGTCTTTGATGAGTTGATCGATAGCGGAGGAAAGGTCTTCCCTTTGCTCAAGAAGAACGTCCAATTTCTTTTGGCACGCTGCGATATGGTCGGCGGAGACATCTGTGCGACTAACCTCGGCTTGCATGTGATAGATTTTGAGTGCGAGGATGGAGAGGCGGTCTATAGCCCATGCGGGACTCTCCGTGTTGATGACCGCCGTCGCTTTGACTTTGACGTTGGCATATTTCTCTAAGAAATAGCTATCAATACGCTCTACGAGGTCTGTGCGGTCCTGGTTTGACTTGTCTATTCTGCGTTTGATAGCCAAAGCCTCCACGGGATCAATTTCAGGGTTTCGGATGATGTCTTCCAAGTGCCATTGAACGGTGTCGATCCAATTTTTGAGATACAACACGTTTTCAATAGTCTGTGGGGCGTATGGATTATGCATTGGAGCATCTACATTGTCCACCTTATGGTAATCTGCTATAGTGCCATCAAACAACTTATTGGCGTCTTTACTGAAGCTCATTTTGTTTTTTTCCGAAAATTTTCTGGCAAAATTACGGAAAAAGGTAGAACACACACAATTTTTAGAGATGATTTTCAGACCGATATGACGAAGTCGGTAGGGCCATAAACGAAGAATGCGTCCCACGCTGGGACGCACCTTTCTCCATAGAGGTTTAGCTTAAGGCAAGAATCTTACCTTGACAAGATTTTATGGTTCTTTATATCTTATAAGTTCCTCTGACGGGAAACTATTTTTCAACATCGTAGCCTGCACTTTCCCAACCTGCGAAGCCAGACTCCAAGTTTATGGTTTTGTAATTATTCCAGGTGTTGGCTATACGACCAGGAAGAGACATTCCAACTGCGCTCCATCCACCTTTCCCATAAACGAAAATCTTTTTGGATGTGTCGAACTTTGCCTTTACTGCAGTCATAAACTTACCATCATCGCTACTCCAATCTGCAGCGTTGGAAGCGTCAATGTTCACTGCACCTGGGATATGCCCTTTTGCATACGAGGTATCTGGTCTTGTGTCCAAGATTTGGGGATTGCTTTCTGCGTCAATCATACTTTTAAACTTTGCAGCGTCAACTTTCATATACGCTGTCAACTCTTCTTCGTCTCCACTCTTGCTACAAGAAGAAGCACAAAATATTGCAACGACTGCAATTAAAGCAAATTTCAAAAATTTCATACTCTATACCTATTATATATTATACAATTTATTTACAATAACGATTGTTTTTAGAACCTTTATTTTGAAATACGCAGCTATGCACTCAAAACTCGGCAAATATAGAAACGTTTTTTTTCCTTGCAAAGGAAATGGAGAAAAATATCAGTGAAAGTTTCATTTGACAGAAGAAGGTGTGCCTATAAACGAAGAATGCGTCCCACGTTGGGACGCACCTTTCTCCATAGAGGTTTAGCTTAAGACAAGATCTTATCTTGACAAGATTTTATGGTCTATTTTCAATGTTTTTATGCTGAATCTTGTTCAGCACTGTATCCTTTTTGCGTTTCTGATTGCATACCAACCTCCAAATATGCCATTGGCGTTGTCTCAAACAAACTGGATAAGACCATCTTCCGATCGTCTATCTCTATCCTCTGATTTCTGAGTTGTAGCACAAACAGGGTTCCCACTTTTGAAAACACGCAATTTATATACATTCAAAACTTTTGCAAAGTTAAAAATATTTTTGACTTTGACAAAAATATTTCCGTTTTTTTGTCTGGAACCTTTCACATTCTCACATACGAAATATTTAGGTTGTAAATTCTCAAGGATCTTACAATCTACTTATATAGGTTGGCTCATTCATCGTTTGTGTCTTTTATTGGGTTCACGATGCAGGAAGTCGTTCCAACTCCGAGTTTGACGACCGTTTATACTACTAACTATGATATTACTGAATACAATTCGGCGAACTGATGTTTCTCCGATTTACTCCCTGTGTCTCGCTTTCAACTCCCTTGCCAGATCTTCTATACGATAGCCCTTCTCTGTGAGTAACACGATGAGGTGATACATCAAATCAGACGACTCATATAGGAACTGTTCGTCGGTGCCATTTGTTGCCTCTATGATAGTCTCGACAGCCTCTTCCCCGACCTTCTGAGAGATTTTGTTGACACCTTTCGTGAAGAGTTTGGTAGTATATGAACCTTCGGGCATCTCGCGTTTGCGTTTTTCGATGAAAGTCTGCAAGTATGACAGGAAAGCCAAATCTTCAAGATTCTTCTCACCCCGAAATGTGTCTGCACCCGTGGTTGAGCCTTCAGGGCGAGCTTTGATCACGACTGCTGTTTTCTCCGTGTTATAGACAACGTCGTCAACGGTTACGGGTTTGAAATATTCGCCTCCCGTCACCACTTCGATTGCACTGTTGTCGTTATTCAAAAGATAGACTTCTTTAGTCTCGTCCATCTTTGCTAATGCCTCATCGTTTACATATCCGATTCTTAGGATTTTCTGGTCGCGAACATCCTGTACTACTGCTTGCAATAAGTTCTTTCTTTCCATCTCTTTTTATTTTAGTAGTTTTTAGAAAGGGATTTCTTTAAACGTTCGATGAAGTCGTCAACATTTGCTTTTGAGATGCAAAGAGGTGGTAATATTCTCAACACGTTTGTTCCGCTGCAGCCAGTGAAAGTGTGTTGTTCAAAAACGAGATCGTTGCGAATCTCCTTATACGGACAATCCAACTCGACACCAATCATCAATCCGCGGCCACGCACATCCACGACATGCGGCAACTTCGCATCTTTAAGTTTTTGGATGAAATATTCACCTACTTCCGCCACATTGGCAACAAGGTTCTCATTCTCCATCACATCGATAACCGCCAAAGCAGCAGTACATGCGAGGTGGTTTCCTCCAAAAGTTGTTCCTAACTGTCCATAGACTGGGGTAAACTTAGGTGAGATCAAGACAGCAGCCATTGGGAAACCGTTTCCGATTCCTTTTGCAACAGTAATTAAATCTGGTTTCACTCCAAGATGCTGGTGTGCGAAGAATTTACCGGAACGTCCATAACCGCATTGAATTTCGTCGCAAATCAGAATGGTGTCATACTTGTCACACACTTCACGAAGACCTTGCAAAAACTCCTTCTCAACCATTCTGATGCCGCCTACACCCTGGATGCACTCTAAGATGACGGCGCAAACATCACCTTTCTCAATTTCCTTCTTCCAAGCCGCCAAATCGTTGAGAGGAAGATAGGTCACATGTTTCGCATCATTAATAGGAGCGATAATCTTTGGATTGTTGGTTACCTCAACAGCCAAGGAAGTACGACCATGAAATGCTTTTTCAACAGATAAAACTCGTGTACGCCCATTGTAAAAAGATGAGAGTTTCAGAGCGTTCTCATTGGCTTCGGCACCAGAGTTAATTAAGAACAACTGGTAATCCTCATATCCGGAGATCTTGCCCAACCGCTCTGCTAACCGCACCTGTAGTTTGTTGACCACAGAATTGGAGTAGAAACCCAACTCGTTGAGCTGCTTTGTCATCATCTCCACATAGTGAGGGTGGCAATGACCAATGCTAATGACCGCATGACCACCATAAAAGTCCAAGTACTCTTGACCTTTATCGTCCCATACCTTACAACCTTTTCCCTTTACAATATTCACGTTGTACAAGGGGTACACATCGAAAAGATTCATATTACGTCAGTTTAATCTGTGAAAATCATTCTAAAATGATATATTGCAAAAATAACACAAAATTTGTTTTTCCTCCCTACTGCAATACAACTAAAAAGCCCGATGCTTTTGCACCGAGCTTTTATCAATTAATGGAAACCCATCATTAGCCTCTTTTACAATTCTCCTGTTGAGCCTTCATTTCTTCCAACTTGCGGGAATTTTCTTGAATCTTATCCTCATCAATGGTGTAGAACAAAAGCGCTATGATACCAATCACAGAACCGACCAATGGAAGAACAGAGAAATAAGTCTTCAGAGAGGAGATTGTCTCTGCGCTCAGCTCTGTGTTAGCGACGAATCCGATAGCAGCCAATGCGTAGGCAGGAATTGAATTTGCCAAAGCCTGACCTAACTTCTGAGCCATTGTGGCTGATGAATAAATCAAACCAGTGGCACGACGACCCGTCTCAACCTCGGAGTTGTCGGCTACATCGGCATACATACTCCACATGATATATCCAGAAGGACCGATTGCCAATGTAAAGACGATGTTGAGGAGAATAATGGTTCCGATATTGCTCTTATCCAAGAACATGAACGCCACGGAAAGAACGGAAGCCAAAGCGAAGCAACCCAACCAAGTATTCTTCTTACCGAATTTCTTCACAACGATTTGAATCAACAAAGTACCGATGATAGTGAAGATGGAACCAGATGCCAGCAAAAGAGTTGACACTAACTCCCAAGTGAGTTCACGTCCGAACAACGTTCCAGAAACAGAGAACACTTCCTTACCATCGACGATAGAATAGTCTGCCACGCAGTATTTTGCGTAGTAAGGAATCAATCCGTTATGAACGAAGACGAAGAACAACATGGCGATACCAGCTACAGTAAGCATAATCCATGGCTTGTTGTTCATCAAGTCCTTCACATCATCTGAGAGATTACTCTTGGCCTCTTTCACTGGCTCAACACGCTCGCGAGTGAAGAAGAACGTACACATCAACATAATGAATGCGGCAACTGCATAGAGAGCTGCGGTGTACGAGAAGGCTGTTTTGCCATCCACTTGCAGATTGTCTTGAATGTAACGAACGATGACAAACACAAAACCGTAGCTGCACAAACAACCAATCTGCGCGCCCACGTTTCTGAAAGCAGACACATCGGTTCTCTCTTGTGGATCTGGAGAGATGACACCCATCAACGCCCCATACGGCACATTGACAACAGAGTACATCAAACGGCAGAGCAAAAAGGTAATGTAAGCATAAATCAACTTTCCTGTATCATTCAACTCCGGAGTATAGAATGTCAAGAAACCAATCACACAGAATGGGACTACACCGAAGAGAATCCAAGGACGGAAGCGTCCCCACCGAGAGTTGTGGCGATCAGCGATCGCACCAATGATGACATCAAACGCGATATCAATACAAGAGACTACCAACACCATCGTTCCTACAGCGGCGGCTGCAATTCCGAAATAGTCGGTATAGAACACCGTAGCCATACAGATCAAACCCCAAAAGAGGTTGCAAGCCAAGTCGCCTGCTCCGTACGAACATTTTTCTAAGATGGATAATTTACCGTTTTTCATTATATCAAAATTTATTATCTGATTATCTTAACTCTTCTCTATGCAATCTTACAGGTGATTTTCCAGAGAAAGGAATCTCGCCACAAAGAGCCTTGACAACGGCTGTTTGTGTGAAAGCGTCGCAACTGTAAGCGTTGATTTGCACTGGGGAGATTGATTCATACAACTCGTTCAAATATGGGTTGCTGTACGAAATGCTGATTCTCTTAGCGGAGTTAGTCATATTGACCGTCCAAACGCCAAAAGCCTCTTTGTCTTTGAACAACGCTGTTCCCAAAGGTGAGAAATAGCGATTTTCAAACATCACGATGATTTTGTCATAAGCATCCAACTTGTCGATCTGCCAACCCCACTCGTAGAAATGAGGGTTCACCAACATGGTAACCTCGAAGCCTCGTTTCTCCAACTCTCTCTTGGTGAGGTCGAACTTCTTATCGTCGATGCAATAGCCAACCGGAGCGAGAAGGATTTTTTTCACCTTTTCAGTCGTCAACGGAATGTCGTTGTTTTTGTCTTCCAAAAGGGTAACGGCTTTTTCTGCAATCTTCGTACCTGTCTCTGCCACCAAAACTTTATCGGATTCACTCATCTGCGTGAAGATAGAATCGCCCGAAACTTTTTCAAGCAAGCCGAAACGTTCACGCAAAGCCCAGATACGCTCCACAGCCTCGTCCAAACGAGACATTGGGATTTCGCCTCTGTTAATACGAGCCTCAACGGTATCCATATACGCAAGAGACGGCCAAAGAACGACGTCAGCTCCTGCGGCAAACACCTGCACAGAGAGTTCCAATTCGTCTTTGTAGTAACCTGCACAACCTCCCATATTCAGCGCATCAGATATAATGACACCTTTATAGCCTAATTTGTCGCGCAGCAAGCCTTGCATCAATTCAGGAGAGCAAGTAGCGGGCGGAAGTTGTCCGTTGATTGAGTCCTTTTGATAGAAAGGCAATGTGAGGTGTCCCAC
This sequence comes from Bacteroidaceae bacterium, assembly GCA_963619325.1. Taxonomy (GTDB): domain Bacteria; phylum Bacteroidota; class Bacteroidia; order Bacteroidales; family Paludibacteraceae; genus UBA1181. Next base: position 40,156 of record CAVEVQ010000020.1, read on the forward strand.
CATGATAGAAGCGGCACCCCCGTCGATCATCTCTTTGAAAAGTTTTCCGAAAGAATTAATCCACTCCTCTTTTGATAAGAAATTAGGCGTCGTGACAATATGTTGGTTACGCATGGTTACACCGTCGCCAGGAAAATGCTTAACGGTGGCGATGACGTTTTGGTCGTGGATACCGTGCATTTGATTCCTTAACAAAGGAATAGCAAGGTTGGCGCTATCGGAGATAGAACGCTCGATAACCAACTCTTGCAGAGGATTCATATTTAAGTCGCACACAGGGTGAAGAAGCCAGTTAAAGCCCATCTCTTTCGCCTCTGTAGCGATTGATTTTCCGAAGTTATATGCTAAAGCAGTGTCGTTGGCCGCTCCGATAGACATTTCGGCGGGCATGTGGGTGTATTTACCATACGTTTCGCCCATACCGCGTTCGAAGTCTTCAGAGAAGAACAACGGATATTTAGAAGCCTCGTTAAACTCTTTCATAGTGCGTGCGATGAGGGCTTCTGGCTCTTTCTCATAGTTAACGTAATACCAGCGAGCGATGAAGATACCGCCGACAGGATATTTTTCCATGAACGCTTTGATGTCTCCGTTTCCGACCTCCTTATAGTCGAAATATTTGGAAACGACCATCATTGTCTGCCCGATTTTCTCGCGAACGGACAAGTTTTTCCAAGTTGTATCTTTGGCTTGGAATTCATAGGTTGCGTGAGGAAACTCAGTCTCTCCCTTGTTTTGGGAGGATGAAGGCGCACATTGAGTAAGTGTCAGACTGGCAACTGTAGCCAGAGAGAGACCTTTGAAAAGTGCTTTTGTTATTCTCATGGTGTCCATTAATAATTTTATATAGAGAAAACCAAAGGGAGAGCAGGTCGCCCTCCCTTATCAGATATATCACTTTATTACTTAGTGTAGAGATTAGATGGCTTCAACACAGTTGTGTCTGCCACGCCTTTATTTACCACTGATAAAACTTTCTTGATGTATTCACCAGAAGCGGTTACATCGTTCCAGTTCTTAGCAGCGCATGCGCCTTGGTTCAATGCAGAAGAAGAACGCTCGTTGTCTGAGTAGCTCCAATTCATGAAGCTGACGATCTGTTTTCCTGCGTTGTTTCCGCTAAGAAGGAGCAACCATTTGTCAGTACGGTTGAAATCCACTTCACCATCACCATTTGCATCTGTCAAACCGAACTCAGAACAGAAGACAGGCAATTTGCCTAAAACGTCATACATATAAGAGTACATATTGTAATAGTCTGGCTTACCGTCTTTCTCAAATCCTTCGTTATGCTCTCCTGAGTAGAAGTGGAAAGTGTACATCACGTTGTCGAATTTCAAGCGAGCGTCGCGAGCAGGAAGAGAGTCGCAAAGGTCTTTTCCATTTCCTTGGCACATTCCTACCTTCAAGCAAGCGTCCACCAACTGATCCCATTGAGGAGTACCCACGATGATGATAGGGTGTTGAGCGCCGACAGCGTCATACTCAGAGTGGATGATAGGGATGATTCTGTTAGCGTACTCAGCGATCATATCCCAAGTAACGTTAGCTTCTTTTGTACATTCCCAAGGTTTCTCTGGATTACCCTTTTCTTGGCAGTTGTTAGGTTCGTTACAGATCTCATAGAGAACATGGTCTGCACCTGCATATTTATGAGAGATTCTCTGGAAGAAATCGTCTGCACCTGCATAATCTGGGTGGAGAGGGTTTCCTGGAGTAAGTATATGCCAATCAACGATACAATAGATTCCTAATTCACCACAGATATCAATCAAATTGCACATTTGGTTGAAAGTCTCTTCTGGTGTTTCATTATATCCTCCTTCTTCAACGTACATAGACAAACGAAAGGCATTGATACCCCACTCGTTTACCAAGTTTTCAATAGACTCGCGGGTGTAACATTCGCCACACCAGTGCCAGCCCATGGTGATCATACCAGCCAATTGGACAGGATTGCCATCTTTGTCGCAAAGTTGCAGACTGTCAACGTGCAATTTCCCAAATTTTGCCACTGGAGAATTTTCAGGAAAAGCATTTACAGCAACGGAATCAGCCTGTGCTACCGTAGCAGTGGTGTTACCTCCACAAGATGCGAGACCAAGCATAGTTGCTGCTAAAGCTCCGAGTAAAAATTTCTTCATTTTCGTTCCTCTTTATTTATTGTGAAAAAAATCAAAAGCCAAGAAGAGCCCTTTTTTAGGTCTTCTTGGCATTTTGGTTATTATCCCATAATTACTTCTACAACATTGTTGCTTCCAGCAGGCTGCATTGGAATAATGTTTCCATCAACTTTCTTGCCGTTAACAATCAATTCCTTAACACCCTTCATAACGCCGGTGTTCTTAACCGTAATCTTGTAGTCTGCGCCACGGAACTTACGGCTTACTGTGTAACCCTTCCAGTCTGCAGGAATACAAGGATTAACTTCCAAACCAGTGTAAGCAGGCTTGATACCCAAGATGAATTGAGTGATGGCGTACCAGTTCCAAGCGGCGGTACCTGTCAACCATGAGTTCTTAGCCTCACCTGGCTTGGCAGCGTCCTTACCTGCTGTCATCTGGCTGTATACGTATGGCTCAACCTTGTGGAGGAGCGAGTTCTTCTCTTCAACGTATGCAGGACAAATCTTCTTGTAGTAGTCCCAAGCATAGTCTCCACGACCCAAAACAGTCTCACCGATGATAACCCAAGGGTTGTTGTGAGCGAAGATACCAGCGTTCTCCTTATAACCAGCTGGATAAGTAGAAATCTCACCGTATTCAACAACGTACTCTGTGAACGCAGGGTTGTTCAAAACGATACCGTGCTCGCAATCGAGGTATTTCTTTACAGAATCCAAAGATTTCTTTACGAGACCGTCTTCCAAACCAATTCCGGCCATTGTACACCAACCTTGAGACTCAATGAAGATCTTAGCCTCTTTGTTTTGGTTGCTTCCAACTGGTTTTCCATAGAAGTCGTATGCACGCAAGTACCATTCTCCGTCCCAACCATGTTTCTTAACAGCCTCAACCATATCGTTGACAAATTTCTCTGCACGATTAGCCTCGTCATTCTTGCCAATCTGACGGCAAAGTTCTACATAATCACGACCGTAGATAACAAACTGACCAGCGATCATCAAAGACTCAGCCTTGCTACCCTCAGAGTTGTTTTCCGTAGTTTGGAATGACTCGTTTGGATCCCAAGAGAAGCAGTTCAAGTTCAAGCAGTCGTTCCAGTCGGCACGGCCAATCAAAGGCAACATGTGAGGGCCGAGGTTGTTGACAACGTGATTGAAAGAAACTGTCAAGTGGTCGAAGAGACTCTTCTCTGAACCTTCCTTGTTATCGAATGGAACTGGCTCGTCAAGAATTGAGAAATCACCAGACTCTTTGATGTAAGCCACAGTACCGAAAATCAACCACATTGGGTCGTCGTTGAATCCACCTCCGATGTCGTTGTTTCCACGCTTCGTGAGAGGTTGGTATTGGTGGTAGCAACCACCATCAGGGAATTGAGTAGATGCAATGTCGATGATACGTTGACGTGCGCGAGAAGGAATCTGGTGAACGAAACCGACCAAGTCTTGGTTTGAATCGCGGAATCCCATACCACGACCGATACCGCTCTCGAAGAATGATGCTGAACGAGAGAAACAGAAGGTGATCATACACTGGTATTGGTTCCAGATGTTAACCATACGATCCAACTTGTCATTTCCACTCTCTACGGTGAAGATGCTCAACAAGTTATCCCAGTAGTTCTTCAATTCGAGGAACGCAGCGTCTACTTTAGCGGCAGTATCAAATTTAGCGATTGTCTCCTCAGCCTTCTTCTTGTTGATGACACCCTTAGACTCCCATTTCTCCTCCTGCTTGTTCTCGACGTAACCAAGGACGAACACGAATTCTTTGACTTCCCCTGGCTCGAGGTTCACCTCAATATAGTGAGAAGCTATTGGAGACCATCCGTGAGCGAAAGAGTTGCCTGGCTTGCCAGCGACAACAGCCTGAGGCTCGTCGAACCCGTTGTAAAGTCCGAGGAATGTCTCGCGGTCTGTGTCATATCCTTGAATAGGAACATTCACACTATAATAAGCATAGTGGTCGCGACGCTCCTTATACTCCGTCTTGTGATAAATGACAGAACCTTTCACTTCAACCTCTCCCGTTGAGAAATTGCGTTGGAAGTTCTCCATATCAGTAGAAGCATTCCACAAACACCACTCAGCAAATGAGAACAATTTCAAACTCTTCTGGAATGGAGTATTGTTAGTCAACTTGATCTTTTGAACCTCTGCATGAGTCTTCAAAGGAACGAAGAAGAGAGCCTCCGCCTCAACACCGTTCTTCTCACCAGTGATGATGGTGTAGTTCATACCATGACGGCACTCGTATTTGTCGAGAGCAGTCTTTGTTGGCTTCCAACCTGGATTCCAAATCGTTTCTCCGTCCTTAATGTAGAAATAACGACCTCCCGCATCCATAGGCACACCGTTATATCTATAACGAGTGATACGGCGGAACTTAGCGTCCTTGTAAAAATCGTATCCTCCGGCTGTGTTTGAGATGAGACCAAAGAAATCCTCATTACCCAAATAGTTAATCCACGGCCATGGTGTGCGCGGATTGGTGATCACGTACTCACGACGCTGATCGTCGAAATGTCCAAATTTCATGCTTAATTCATTATTAATGGTTCAATTTTCCTCTTTTCTTCTTTTCGGACACATCACAACTTTGCGCAATGCGCCCGTATCGTACAAAGATACGGTAACGTAATATTTTATGCAACACTTTTTAACAAAGGAATAGTGTTAAAATTATTAATTTGAATGTAGGTTCAAAAAACCGCATAGAGCGCTACATGCGGAAAGAGCAGATGTCTCCAGAGCAGATTGTAGGCTATTGCAAAGTAAAAGGCTACAGCATGGTCTCAGTCGAACGCATATACCAATACGTCCGTA
>CAVEVQ010000021.1:0-43992 GCA_963619325.1 Bacteroidaceae bacterium
ATAGAAGATGTCATCGCCATATACCGCAAAAGATGGGAGATAGAACTGTTGTTTAAGCAACTGAAGCAAAATTTTCCGCTTAGATATTTTTACGGAGAGAGTGCCAACGCCATCAAGATACAAATTTGGGTTACCCTAATAGCCAACCTTCTTCTGATGGTCATACAAAAACGCATCAAACGCCCCTGGAGCTTCTCCGGATTGGCTACAATGGTAAGGTTAATGCTCATGTATTACGTGAACTGCTATACTTTTCTTGAAGAACCCGAAAAAGACTGGGCAAAAATGGTTCAAGAGGCAAAGGAATCGCCTCCAGAACCAAGTCTGTTTGATTAGAGGGGGCTTACTTTTTGAAAAGGCAAGCCCGAAGTCCCATTTTACAAGGCTTCGGGCAGGATAATTATGCTCTTTTGAGTTTTAGCGGACAGCAATAGATAATATACTGTATTTCATATTTTTCCGGGTATTCGCTGTTGTCAGTTTGGAAAATGGGATTTGCTATTGTAATCTCCATTTTTAAATGGTTGCTAACAAAACTTTTGTAGAGGTAATGAAAGAAGGGTTGTTCCGTAATTCCCTAATTTTTTACTTACCGCTTTTCTTTTTTTCTTCTTCTATTCTCTTTTTTATCTGATTTGCCTTCTCGTAGTCCTCGTTCTGAATGGCTTCTTGCAAATCTTTGTTCATGAAGGCTATCTTCAACTCGTCTGAATCAATGGGGATGAGTTGCTTGTTTGCCACCGAAGGAGTAGAGTCTACCAAATTCTTCGTCATCTCGCCGCCTTTGTACATCACCTCTTTGGTGGCATACAATGGCGCATCGGTGAGAATAGCCAACGCAATTCCGTCTGTCGCTTTTATGTCTAAACTCTCAGTTTCGGTGCAATCTTTTCTGCTATATAACATTTTTGCCTTGTAGATGTCGTCGTTCAACTCGCTGATGCACACCTCCTTAACCTTGTATTCTTGTTGCTTCAGAAAGTCAGCGAACACCTCGTAGAGCGATGGCGTTGGAAGTCGTTTACCGAAGAGGTAGGCTGCGATGTGTGCCACCTCGTGCTTGCCCGTTGTGATTCCAAATTTCTCTTTCTCGTCTAAATCTGAAAGAATAATCAGAAAATTGTCCTTTGAAGCGTTGACGGTGAGCATACTTAACACTCGAACTTGAATTTTATCCATAAAGTGTAAAGTGAAACAAAACTTTTTGTCATAAACTAATTATTGTCTAAAAATGTATCAAAATTGTATTATAGTACATTTTTATATGCAAATATAGACTATTACTAATAGAAAAAGAGTTTGTGAGAAATTTTTTTAACTTTGTGATTCTATTTAATGTATCAAGGTGCAAAAAAAACTAATTGTAATAGAAGGACCAACTGCAGTTGGAAAAACGGAATACAGTCTACATGTGGCAGAGGAGTTGCATACAGAGATTGTCTCGTGTGACTCTCGTCAGATGTTTCGTGAAATGAAAATCGGTACGGCGGCTCCCACGGTGGATGAGTTAGTTCGTGTGCCTCATCATTTTGTAGGTAACCTCTCGATTCACGACTATTACAGTTGTGGTAAATTTGAGATTGAGGCTCTTCAGACGTTGGAAAATCTTTTTCAAACGCACGATTCTGTGGTGATGGCGGGGGGCTCAATGCTCTACATTGACGCTGTTTGCAAAGGGATTGATGAGGTGCCGAATATAGATGAGAATTTGCGTGCTTCTCTTTGGAATCGTTTCCAAAATGAAGGTCTTGACACGTTATGTGAAGAGTTGAGACGGCTTGATCCAGAATATGCTCAGATTGTGGACCTTAAAAATGGGAAACGTATTATACATGCTTTAGAGATATGTCTGCAAACAGGGAAGACATATACGGAGATTCGTAAAAACGAGAAGAAGGTTCGTCCGTTTGACATTGAAAAAATCGGGATTTTCCGTCCTCGGGAAGAATTGAATGAACGTATCAATGGTAGGGTGGACAATATGATGGATCAGGGATTGTTGGAGGAGGTGAAAAGTCTTTATCCTTACAAATCTCTCAATTCTCTTAACACCGTTGGTTACAGAGAGTTATTTGATTATATGGATGGTATATATACTTTAGAAGAGGCTGTGGAAAAGATAAAAACGAACACTCGTCGTTATGCTAAAAAACAGATGACGTGGTTCAAAAAAGATGATGAAGTCACTTGGATTGATCCGACGACGTTCCAACCTATTGAAGGGAAAGTGTGCTATTGAGATTTATTTGTCTCATTCCTCATTTCTTCGTATCTTTGCAATAATTTTCTTAAGAAATAAAATTGTTCAAATTAAAATATGATTACAGCTTCAGACATTGTAGTGCAGTTCGGAAAAAGAATTCTTTTCCAAGATGTAAACCTTAAGTTCACTGGCGGAAATTGCTACGGTATTATCGGTGCAAACGGTGCCGGAAAATCCACTTTTTTGAAAGTTATCAGTGGCGACCTTACCCCAACGAAGGGAAGCATTACGATTGCTCCAGGCGAGCGTTTGTCTGTTCTTCGTCAGGATCACTTCCAATTTGATGAAGTGTCAGTGCTTGAGACGGTGCTTCGTGGACACCAACCTCTTTGGGAGGTGATGCAGGAGAAAGACGCTCTTTATGCTAAAGCCGATTTTACGGATGCTGATGGTATTCGTGCCTCTGAATTGGAAGAGAAATTTGCAGAGATGGACGGGTGGAATGCTGAGAGTGATGCTGCTGCTCTTTTGAGTGGTTTGGGTATCAAAGAGGATTTACACTACAAAATGATGAAGGAATTGAGTGGAAAGGAGAAGGTACGCGTTCTGTTGGCACAGGCTTTGTTTGGCAAGCCAGACAATTTGTTACTTGATGAGCCTACCAACGACCTTGACCTTGAGACGGTTTCTTGGTTGGAAAATTACCTTTCTAACTTTGAGAATACGGTGTTAGTCGTTTCTCACGACCGTCACTTCCTGGATTCTGTTTGTACTCACACTGTAGACATTGACTATGGTAAGATATCAATGTTCGCAGGTAACTATAGTTTCTGGTATGAGTCAAGTCAGTTGGCTCTCCGTCAGCAAGCTCAACAAAACAAGAAAGCCGAGGAGAAGAAGAAGGAATTGATGGAGTTCATCCAACGATTCAGTGCCAACGTGGCTAAATCTAAGCAGACGACGAGTCGTAAGAAGATGTTGGAAAAACTTAACATAGAGGAGATTCAACCTTCAACGAGAAAATATCCAGGTATCATTTTTACGCCTGATCGTGAACCAGGAAACCAGATTCTGGAGGTGAACGACTTGTCATACACTACGCCTGAGGGTGACGTGCTCTTCAGAAACGCGTCTTTTAACATAGAGAAAGACGACAAGGTGGTGTTCCTTTCTCACGACCCTCGTGCGATGACTGCGTTCTTCGAGATTATTAATGAAAATGTTAAGGCGACGTCGGGAACGTATAAGTGGGGGGTAACTATCACTTCGGCTTATTTGCCAGTTGACAATTCTAAGTTCTTCAATACTGATTTAAAATTGGTTGATTGGTTGGCGCAGTATTCTCCGGACACTAATGAATCTTTTGTTCGTGGCTACTTGGGACGTATGCTGTTTTCAGGCGAGGAAATTTACAAGAAGGCAAGTGTACTTTCTGGAGGTGAGAAAATGCGTTGTATGATTTCACGAATGATGCTCAAGAACGCCAACTGCTTAGTACTTGATTCTCCAACCAATCACTTGGATTTGGAGTCAATCCAAGCATTCAACAATACTTTGAAGACTTTCAAAGGTGTCGTCTTGATGACTTCTCATGACCATGAATTCATCCAAACTGTATGTAACCGAATTATAGAGTTGACGCCAAACGGAATCATTGATAAACGTATGGACTATGATGATTACATTACAAGTGATGAAATTGCTGCTTTAAAAGCAAAACTTTACGTTTAAATAGTGTATTAATCTTTTAAATATTTCTCAAACTGGCAAAAGTTTTTCTCTTCCAGTTTGAGTTTTTTTCTTTAAAAATAAAGAATTAATAAATGAAAGGTTTAATTAAATATTTCGCTATTTCTGCTTCTCTTTTGTCAATGATAAGTTGTGGAGAGCAGTCAAATCGATTTAAGTCAATTAAGACAGAAGATGTTGTCGAGGCAGAGATTATCCGTATGGATAAAGATATTTATGAGTTGGACGAATGTATTACGAAACCTACGAAATTGGGAAATTATGATTTGATGACAGCAGACATTCCAGATGCTGATTCTGTCTGCCTGGATAACAAATTGATGGGGTTGCAGGAGAAATATCAAGACAAGTTTTTTCTCTATCTTCATCAGTTGGGTGCGATGACAGGTGTGATGTCTATTCGTCCAGCCACTTTGTTTTATCTGTTTCTCTCTCATCCTGCCTATCACGATTTGTTTGCAGATTGCGAGAAAGAATATGAAAATATAGAGGATTTGCAAAAGGATTTTTCAAAAGCGTTTTCTCGCGCAAAGTCTTTGATTCCAGATTTTAATGTGCCCAAGGTCTGCACTTATTTCTCTGGATTTGCGGAATACATTGCGGCGGATTCATCAACTGTTTATGTCTCATTGGAATATTTCTTAGGTGCTGAGTATAAGAATTATCAATATGTGCCGGGGATATATGAGTATATGAAACCGAATTTAAGGAGGGAAAAATTGGTTCCAGACGCGATGTATCATTGGCTATGTTCTGAGTATCAACTTCAGAAAGAGGCTGGTAACCTATTGGATAATATGATACACTATGGTAAGATTCTCTATGTGATAGAGGCGATTTTACCGGAGACAAGTATGAAAAATATTATAGGATATAACCAGGATCAATGGGAATGGTGCGAGAATAATGAGGCACAGATGTGGAATTATCTCCGACAATACAACCAACTCTTCTCTACGGATAGCAAAGTGATTTCAGATTATCTATTCCCGGCAAACTGCACGAAATATTTCTCTACGGAGGAGAATCAAGCTCCAGCTCAGGCTACATTATGGTTAGGGTGGAGAATCGTTTCACAGTTTATGAAAGAAAACAAGGAAGTGTCTCTCAATGACTTGTTGACGGGAAACCAAGATGCGCAGGAGATTCTTCAACTCTCTAACTATCGTCCGTAAATAAAAACAAAAAGTGAAAAAGGAGAGCAGTCAATATCTCATTGACTGCTCTCCTTTTATTTTTTTGACAACTGATTGATTATCAGCCGAAATCGATTTCAAATCGGTTAGAGGACTCATCACCGCCATTGTCTTCCTTTGAAGAGTTGTCTGACTCTTCGTTGTAGATAAAGTTCATCACCTCGTCGATACCATTGCGAAACTTCTCGAAATCCTCTTGGTACAAGAAAATTTTATGTTTCTCAAAAGACACCGGGGAAGTTTCATCTCCAGCAAATTTCTTCTTACTCTCTGTAATGGCCAAGAACAGCTCGTTCTTGCGATTACGTTTCACATCTAAATAATAGATGCGCTTCCCAGCTTTTAAAGCTTTCGAATAAACAATCTCCTGATCTCGCTTATCCGTCTCCATTAAGTTCTTTCCTTCTTCCATACTCATTTCCATTTAATTTGTTCAATATTCCAAAACGAAATCGATTACAATGTATTTTATTTTTTTGTATTTGCAAAGTTTCAACGAAAAAAATAAGAGGGAATGATAAAAATTCATCATTCCCTCATTATAAATCTTAAATCGTTGATTAGTTCTCTGCTACGACAGGCTCTACAGAAACGAAAGAACGACTATTTTGTTTCTTCTTGAATACTACTACACCATCAACCAATGCGAACAAAGTGTGGTCTTTACCCATACCGACGTTCTCACCTGGGTGGTGAACAGTACCACGTTGGCGAACTAAAATATTACCTGCCTTGGCAAATTGTCCACCGAAAATCTTAACACCGAGTCGCTTGCTTGCTGACTCACGACCGTTCTTGGAACTACCAACCGCTTTTTTGTGTGCCATTTCTTCTTAGTTTTTAAGGGTTAAGCGACTACGTTTTTGATTTTTAACTCTGTGAAGCATTGACGGTGACCGTTCAACTTACGGTATCCCTTTCTTCTCTTTTTGTGGAATACGAGAACCTTGTCTCCTTTAACGTGAGAAACAACTTCTGCTGTTACCTTTGCGCCTGCGATAGTTGGTGCACCAACGGTAACATTCCCGTCATTGTCTACTAACAATACTTTGTCAAACTCTACGTCAGAACCACGTTCTGCATCCAAACGATGAACATACACTTTTTGGTCTTTCTCAACCTTGAATTGCTGTCCAGCGATTTCTACAATAGCATACATGCTTTTTACTATTTTTTAGTTATTTCCGGTGGCGGATCTCAGAAAAGTATGAAATCACTTTTTTTTAGCCACGAAGGATAAATCGGGTGCAAATTTAAATATTTTTCTCTATTTAAAGAAATGAAAATGTTGAAAATATGATGGGAAATTATTTGTTTTTAATCCGTCAATAGTAAAGTGGTTATGCCCTATGTTTTCCTGTGAAGTCTCTACATTGTATTGAAAAAACACAGGTGCGATCCATCACCTCCTTAGGAAATTGGTAGATTTCTTTGGTTCGTCCGATATGCTGCATAAGTGTGTTGAGTGCGTGCGACTTCTTCTCGTAATCATTGATAAATTGAACTATGCCGCTACCCATTACGCTATCGTATCGAAATCCTGCCATACATGGTTTCTCTGTTGTCCCTGGTACAAATTCGTGTCCGCAGTCCATCTCGAAGTAGACATTTGGATTTTGCTTCAACAAGTCAATCTTCTTTCCTTCTGTTGCACTGTGAACGTATAGAAGCAGGTCTTCACCAATTCTCTCATAACCAAAATTAAGGGCTACAACGTACGGAAGGTGATTATTGTCAACCATTGCTAAATGAAGAACGTCGCAATGGTCAATGATTTTGAAAATTTCATCAATCTCGTTAACTTGTCGGTCTGATCGTCTCATATATACATAGGTATTGTTTATTGCTCCTTTTGTAAGGTGATTAGCGAATATTGAGGGTTGAGTCCTAACCTTACGGGCATAGCAACGCATCCGATGCCTCTGGAAACGATGATGTATTTTCCGTTTCGTTCATATTGTCCGTCGTATTGCTCAAAACCGTATTCTGCGGGTGACCATTCCCAATTTCCTATTTTGATACCCATCTGTGCGGCGTGTGTGTGCCCAGACAGGGTGAGGTCTATGTCGCGAGCATCGCAGATGCTGTCTTTCCAAAATGTGGGGTCGTGGGATAACATTATTTTGCAGGCGAAACCTTCTGTCCCTTTCATCGCCTTTTCAATCTTGCAGAAATTGGTTTCTTCCTTTTTCCCCCAGTTTTCCGTTCCAATGATTACGATTGAATCGCTGCCTCGGTGTAGCACTACAGATTCGTCTAACAGAAGTTTAAAACCGAAATCTCTGATTTTTTGACGGATCGCCATGCTATTCATCTCCATTAAATCCTCGCTTTCCCAGTCTTGGAAATAGGTGCTGTAATCATGATTGCCTAAAATAGCCAATTTGGGAATGTCTGGGTTTAGCCGTTGAAAAACGTGTGACCAATTGTTGCATTCTGTGGCGAAAGTGTTTACCATATCGCCAGTAAAGACAATTAAATCGGGGTTTTGGGCATTGATAGAATCCATGAGAGGCAAGAGCTTTTCTTGCGAAAAAGCAAAAGTACCTAAATGAGCGTCGCTGATTTGCGCTATTTTGAAACCATCAAAGGCAGAGGGAAGGTTCTTCATTGGAACATTGTAGACTCCCTTCTCGAAGTTGAAGCGTGTGAAGAATATACTGTGAAGAATGGTGAGCGCACAGACTGCCGCCAACACATACCCAGTGTTTTGTATTTTTCTCCATCTTTTTTTTGTTAGAAAAAAGATTAAGTCGCAGGTGCAAAATGCCAATTTCGGAATATAAACCAGGCCTAACACAGCAACAAACATAATAAGCCTGAAATTAGTTTCAGGAGAAAACACATAATTGATGTTTGTCAGAATAGTCAGCGAGACGATGATGAAATACGCTGATATGACCCAATGCAAGATGCTAGTTGATTTTGTAACCCAATGTTTCATGAACCTACGGTAGAGGTAATAGTCGGGCAGCAAAACCAATAAAATCAAGAATATCAGAAATACAGTGTATACGTGCATTGTTATGGATTTGTTAACGATGTTCGAGAGCCACAACATTCTCGACGTGGTGTGTATGAGGAAACATATCCACGGGTTGAATGGCAGTGACTTTGTACTTGGTATCTAACAGATTCAAGTCGCGCGCCTGTGTGGCAGGATTACAACTGACGTAGACGATACGTTTAGGCTCGGCGTTCAGAATGGTCTCAACGACATCAGGGTGCATACCGTCGCGAGGGGGGTCTGTGATGATGACGTCTGGTTTCCCGTGTTGTGCGATGAATTCGTTCGTGAGAATGTCTTTCATATCACCTGCGTAGAATAATGTATTGTCGATGTGATTATTCAACGCATTGACTTTGGCATCTTCTATTGCTTCAGGCACATATTCAATTCCGATTACCTTCTTTGCTAATCTTGATACGAAGCAAGCGATAGTACCAGTGCCAGTATAAAGGTCGTATACTAACTCATTCCCAGTCAACTGCGCAAAATTGCGTGCTACTTTGTATAGCTCGTAGGCTTGCGGACTGTTCGTTTGGTAGAATGATTTCGGGCCGATTTTGAATTTCAGTCCTTCCATTTCTTCAAAAATATGGTCTCTACCTTTGTAGACGATGGTCTCTTGGTCGGTGATAGTGTCATTGCATTTCTCGTTGATTACATATATTAAGGAAGTAATCTGAGGAAATTTTTCTACGAGGTGGTTGAGCAGGCTTTCTCTTGCTTCTTTATCTTCGTGAAAGAAGACTACGGTGAGCATGATTTCTCCCGTACTGGCTGTTCTGACGATGATGGTACGCAGGAATCCCTCTTTATTCCTCAAGTCGAAGAAAGTCAGATTGTGTTCTGAGGCATACTCTTTGATGCAATCCCGGATTTGGTCGCACACCTCGTCTTGAAGATAGCATTTCTCAATGTCCAACACTTTGTCAAACATGCCAGGAATGTGGAACCCGAGTCCGTTCATATTTTCAGTTTCGAAACTAACGCCAGATGCGACCTGTTCGTAGGTGAGCCATTTCTTGTTTGTGAAGGTGAACTCTAATTTGTTTCTGTATCTAATGATGTTCTTAGATCCGATGATAGGGGAGATTTCGGGCAACTCAACTTTTCCGATACGAAGAAGATTGTTGTAGACTTGGTCTTGTTTAGCCTTTAATTGGTCTTCGTAGGGCAGAATTTGCCATTTGCAACCACCACATACACCGTAATGGGAGCAGAACGCTGTTTCTCTTCTCTCAGAATATTTTTTGATATTGACTACCCGACCCTCCATATAGCTGTTTTTCTTACGAGTGATTTGGAGGTCTACCACGTCGCCTGGCACAACAAATTGGGTGAAAACGACCATGTCATTCACCTTAGCAATCGCTTTCCCTTCGTTAGCGACCCCTGTGATTGTTATATTCTCAAGAAGTGGTAATAGCTTTTTCCTTGCCATCTTTTATAGTTTACTTTTTTAGCCTGTAAATTTACCTAAATTTATGAAAAAGCGAGAAAAAATGGGGTCTAATGTGAAATCCTAAAAATCTTTAAAGGTTATCTTTTTTTCGTTAAAATAAGTTCCTCTTCTAAGAGAGTATATTTAATTTTCCGCATAAACAAATATGGTATTTAAATATGGACAAATCGGATAATAAAAAGAGATACATTGTTGTTGCACACTTTATAGTACTTATCATTATGGAAATTAGCTTTTCGTCACTTAATTTATTTTCGTCGTCTTTTGATTATAGCGTTGCGTGGAAAGAAGTGGAAAGAATTGCCTATTCCACGCCGAAAACAGCGATAGAAAAGATTGATAATATCAACCAGCATGCGAAGAAGGAGAAAAATGACATTCAACGCTTGCGTTGTATCATTGAAAAAGGAAATTTAGGTGAGTTTATTGAAGAAGGTGCTTTTAAGAAAAGTTTGGCGGAAATAGAAGTGTTCAGTAAGGAGGTGAAAGATCCTGTAACGAAGGCGGTAACAGATTATCTCTTAGGAAAGGCTTATTTGAATTTCTATGATAACAATCGTTGGGTGATTGACGACCGAACAAATTTGGCAGATACTATTCCTGAGGATATAGAAGAGTGGACTAAAAATTTGATTTTTCAAAAAATTAGGGATTTGCAAACATCAGCAGTGCAGGTGCCAGAGGTGAAGACAACGAAAGCCGTGAAGTTTATGTGTTTGTTTGAATTTGGCAAAGACGATGCAAAATATCGTCCGATGTTGTATGATCTTTTATTGAATGACATGATGTCTGAGCATGATGTGTGGACAGTAGCTGAGAGAATGGATATGCGTCAGAGGTTGGTTGATTTTCATCGAAGTGACGCTGACAGAAGTGCGTATACGCAAGCAAAAATTGATTGGATAGCTGAGAAATATGATCAAAAAAGGGAACGAGATTCTGTTATCTTATCGTTGGAAGAACTTTTGGAAGAAGTGAAAAACGAAGAGGTTTCCATGATAGTGCGTGCGGAATTGTGTAAAAATTTCATGAAAGAAGAGTCTTACGACTCAGAATGGACAAAATGTGCTAATAATCTTCGTGATGAATTGCCCCTGAAGGTGATGAAACTTGCGAAGGATGGAATCGATGCTTATCCGCAACATCCCGCAACACCCTATTTAAAATCTGTTATTGATAGGGTGAAACAGCAAAAAGTGAGTGTGGTTTTGCTAAATGAGAGGGTGCAAACTGGTGATACTCTGACGTTTCGTGTAACGTATGCGAATATTACTGATTTAACATTGATTTTATGTAGGTATGATGGAGATTATTGGTCATTGGCGCAGAAAAACGACTGGTCAAAAGGGCAATATTGCAAGGAGGTAGCTCGCTATTCTTTTCAATTGGAAAAGACGAACTATTTTATTGAAAAAGACACTGTTATATCGATTTCAAAGTCTATAAATGAGTATGGATATTACGCTGTAAAGACGAATTTAGAAGAGAAAAACAAGTTTAATGGAGTTGAGTTTTCAGTAACAGATTTGTATTGTTTGGCGGTTCAGCGAACTTCAAAAAAATACGATTATGTTGTCGTGAATGCGAAAAATGGGGAGGCTCTTCAAGGTGTTGAATTGGAGTCTCATTACAATAGCTTTGGAAAAGAATCGGAAAGTAATAGCTCAACGAAGACGGACAAAACGGGTGAAGATGGATTTGCTGAGGTGAAATACGAAAAAAAAGGATGTTATAAAACTGTTTTTAAAAATGGCAAAGATGTTTTTCACAGTGTGAAAACAGTCAACGTCTATGGAGATAGGGAAGTTGATAATAGTTTGCATCGGTGGAATAATGCAGGTGAAGTTGGAGAAATATTTGTGGACCGGGCAATCTATCGTCCAGGTCAAGTTGTCCATTTTAAAGTGATTTTGTATGAAAGATCGGAAGATAGTTCAAGCATTTTGTCAGATGCCAAAGTGAATGTTGTATTGAAAGATTTCAATGGAACAGAAATTGGAAAAAAAGAATTGAAAACCAATGAATTTGGTTCGGCTGCATCTTCTTTTGTGTTGCCTGAAAATTTGTTAGCAGGTAGTTTTTCTTTGGTCGTTAATAACAAGTATGTCAAGAAAATCCAGTTGGAGGAGTATAAACGTCCGACGTTTGAGATTTTGTTTGAAAAGCCATCAGACACTTATATGTATGGAGATTCAATAACGATAAAGGGAAAAGTTAATTACCTGATGGGTGCGTCAGTTTCAAACGCAAAGGTCGCCTGCAAGGTGGTTCGCACGCCATTCCGACGCTATTATATGTACGGACCTGAAGCGGAGACAATTGCGGAATCGGAGATGAATACAGACAAAGAAGGTGGTTTTAGTGTTTCTTTTCGTGCGGAAAAAGGAAAAGAAGAAAATTGCTTTAAATACAAATATACCATATCAGTAGAGGTTACAGATTCTAATGGAGAGACGCAAGAGAGCGAGACGGATATGTATGTCGGGGATTACTCCATACTGTTTTCTCTTGATTTAGGTGAATCGTTGACGTTTGATAAATTTGTTGATTTTAGATTCAGAGTTACAAAAATAGATGCTTCTGGTTTGTCCAATCATAAGGTGGATTATGAAGTAAAAAAAGATAATAAATCCTTGGCTTTTGGTTCGCAAATGTCTGATAATGATGGATATTTCCTATTGCCAGTAGAAACATCAAAATGGGAGTCTGGGCGGTACGAGATTGTATTAAAGGCAAAAGACGAGAAAGGTCGGGAAGCAGTAGACACATTGAAAACCGTCTTGTTCCGATTGGAAGATAAATGTCCGCCTGTTTACTCTTTATTGTGGACGGATGGAGTACAGGACGTCTCATTATCAGAGGGGGAAGGTTATACGGTGAGAGTTGGTTCTTCCTTGGAAGATGCTCATTTATTGGTGATCATAACAGATGAAAAATCAAAATCAACACGTCATTGGTACGATTTGAGCAATGAGATAAAAGAATTCAAGTTCGCTTTGGAAGATTCACGAAAAGAGGCGATGAACATTGAGTTCTATTTGGTGCATGAGGGTAAATTGAATTCTCAGAGAATGGTGATTTCTCAAAAGGAGAAATTGAAAGAGTTGCCTGTAAGTTTGAGTGTTTTCAGAGATAAGGTGAAGCCAGGCTCAAAAGAATCATGGACGATAACAGTGCCAAAGGAATATGATGCAGAGATTCTGGCTGCGATGTATGACGCGTCGTTAGATAAGTTTTCCAAGTTGGAATGGTTTTTCTCTCCTGAGTACCGCAAATTCGTGTCATTCTTAAATTGGGAGGACATTCCAAATAGAATGGATAAAAATATGTATTATGAAAATGCCGTCAATCAGAGAGATTTTTATCTTTCGTTTGGTCAATGGATTCGTATGATGCAAGGTGGATTAGGGAGAGGTCGCAGGTATGGTATGGGAGTAGGAAACTGTTGTATCTTGGCAACTGCTGAAGTGGAATCTGTTAAAATGGAATCAGAGGACAGGGATGTTTTGAAGTCTAAAAGAGCGATGCCAAAGCGTCAGAACTCAATTGTTAGTGTTGATGAGTCTTTAGTGGCATCTAATGGTATCAATAATGATGAATCCGAAGATACAGAAAAAGGGGATATTCCGTTCGATGTGCGTTCTAATTTTCAAGAGACGGCTTTTTTCTATCCTCAGTTGCGTACCGATTCAATGGGGAAGACGACGATAAATTTTGAAATGCCGGAAAGTTTGACACGTTGGAATTTCCTTGTATTCGGTCATACGAGAGATTTGCGACATGGCATGATTGAAAAACAAATTGTTACGCAAAAGGATTTTACGGTTTCACCCAACTTGCCAAGATTCTTCAGAAAAAATGATAAGATGACGCTTACGGCTAAGGTTGTGAATCTATCTGATGTGGAGCAAAATGGAGAGGTCGTAATTCAGTTCTTAGATCCTGTTACGGAAGAGGTCATTGCTAAGCGTTCGGTTGATTTCTCTGTTAGCGAAAGGGAAAATAGTGCAGTTAAGGTTGACTTTGAAATTCCTGAGAACTATGATGCGCTTTTAGTAAGGACGATTGCAAAAACAAAAAAGTTTTCGGATGCAGAGCAAAAATTAGTGCCAGTTCTTTCTGACCGGACAATCGTCACACAGTCTATGCCGATCTATGTGCGTGGGGGACAAACAAAAAAATACACGTTCAAAAATTTGGCAGAAAACACGTCTAACACATTGCGCACTAATTTCTTGAAATTGGAATTTTCTAATAATCCGATTTGGTATGCTGTGCAGGCACTTCCAACTATTGTTGATGTGGAACATAAAAATGCGAATAGCCTTTCAGCCGCCCATTTTGCGACTGTTCTATCAAGCCATATAGCAAAGTCAAATCCGAAAATTTTCAATGTTATCAATGCGTGGAAGAATCAAGGAGGCGATGCAAAAACCTTATTGTCACATTTGGAAAAAAATCCAGAGGTGAAGTCTGTTTTGCTATCTGAAACTCCATGGGTGATGGAAGCGAAAAACGAAACGGAGATGAAACAACGATTGTCAACTCTTTTTGACCTTAACGTTTTAAACGAGAAATCAGAGAAGTGGTTGAACGAGTTGAAACAATATCAGTGCGAGAATGGAGGCTATCGTTGGTTGGAAGGAATGAGTCCCAACATGCACACTACCTTGTTTATTTTGGATAATTTGGGAAGATTAAAACAAGCTGGGGTGTTAAAGGTGGACGGATCGTTGAATGAGAGTATTGAGAAAGCATTGAAGTATTTAGACACAAAAATAGAAGAGGAGTACGAACGTAAGATACAATGGGATGTAAATTGGAAGAAGCATGCTACCATAGGTATATATGAGTTATATTATTTCCAAGTACGAAGTATGTTTTCCGAGACAAAGAATTTTGCGGTTAATGGTGAAGCCTACAAATTCTACTATGGTCTGATGAAGAAACAATGGGCTGGGTTGTCCCTTTTAGGCAAGTCTTTGGCAGCGACAGCACTCTACAGAGGGGGAGATAAAGAGATTGCAAAAAAGATTGTAAATTCTCTCCGCGAGTATTCTACCTTGTCCGACGAGATGGGTATGTATTGGGTGAAGAACGTGAATGGATATTTGTGGCAGGATGCCGCGGTGTCAACTCATACTCGCATTATGGAGGCTCTGGCTTTGGTGGACTATAATAAAGAGGAGCAAGACAACCTTCGTTTGTGGTTGTTGAACCAAAAGAGAACTCAGAATTGGGACAATGTAATTGCCAATGTTGACGCTTTGAACGTTTTACTCCTTTCGGGATCCGATTGGGTTCAAAAAGAGAATGATGTTTTGATTTCTGTGGGAGGAGATGTGGTGAAAACGGAAAATGCAGAAGTAGGAACTGGTTATCTCACGAAAGTTTATTCAGAAGAGTCTGTATCATCAAAATTAGCAGACGTGCAGTTGACGAGTTCCAAAGGAGGTAATATCTCATGGGGGGCTATGTATTGGCAGTTTGAGGAGAATTACGATAAGGTGCAGAAGAGTAAAAATGCGTTGCATATTGAGCGACAGATAATGTTGCAACAAGAGAACAATGGTCAGACAGTCCTCAAGAAAATTGACCCTAAAATGAATTTGAAGGTGGGCGATAAATTAGTTGTTCGCATTACATTGAGGGTGGATCGAGATATGGACTATGTAGTTCTGAAAGATCAGAGGGCGAGTTGTTTAGAGCCAACAACGCAAAAATCGGGCTACCGTTGCGAAGATGGCATTTGTTTCTACATGTCGCCTAAGGATGCTGCAATGTATTATTACTTTGAGCATCTTTCGAAAGGGACATTCGTCTTTGAATATCCGTCATGGGTTACGCATGCGGGAGATTTCACGACTGGGCTTGCCACCGTGCAGTGTCTCTATGCATCGGAGTTTTTGTCAAATTCTGCTTCAGAGAAAATACACATTGTAAAATAAGACTGTTTTCATGTTAATTTTCGTAACTTTGACAACTATTGGAAAATGAATTAAGTTGGTTTTAAAGTGTTTTGAAAAAATTAAAGCAAATGAGAAAAAACAAAAAAAACAAGATTTTGATTTTTGCGGCAATTTGTGGATTTCTTCTATCAGGAGCTGCGAGTTGTGTGGAAGACGAATATGATCTTTCCGAGTTGTCTACGGATAGTTTGATGGTTACGACAGCTATAGAAGCACCCATCGCAAAGTGTATAATATCAATGGACGATGTGTTTCAACATCGTGGTTCAAAAGGAACTGTGATTAAGTATGATGACTTACTGGGAAAATTAGACTCCATCTATGATTTGTCGAAATTCACGAAAGACGATGCTTCTATATTGCCTGGGTATTTTGTGATGGAAGATGGAATTGTTTCAACTGATACGTTGTACGATGTGAAAATTAAGGATGTATGTGGAAAGGACAATACGATTGATTCTATCTACACAGCGGAGTTGACCTTTGACGTGGTGAACGAAGTCCCATTGGGAGGATCAATAGAGTTCCGTTTCTTAAGAGGGGAAACATTGAATGTGATGGGGGTTGAAACAAGTGTTTATGTGGAGGAAAAATCGCTTAGACGTTCGGTAGAGGTTTGCCATAGTACGATTGGCACGGATAGAAAATTGCTGTCGGCGGGGAAAAACACATATAAGGTAAGTTACAACGGAGATGATCTTGAAGCGTTAAGTCGTGTAGAAGACATTGAGATGATTTATAACCTAGATCCTGTTTCTGCGGTGGATGAGTATTATTTATCAAAAGACTATAAAGTGTCTGTCTTTTTATCTGTTTATATCAAAGCTAAAGTGTTATTGAATGATTAATGACGTAAGATGAAAAAGAGTAAATTATTTTTATTAGGACTGTTTCTATTACAGACGGTTGTGTCGTTTGCACAATTTAGTAATACGCTGTATTTTGACAAATATAATTATCGTCAGCATAAGTTGAATCCTGCATTTCAACCAATTGGTAAGTTTTATATAGGATTCCCAGCTTTGTCCGATATTTCGGTTTCTGTGGGTAACAACAGATTTAGATTCAACGATATCATTCAGAATGTAGAGATTGATGGGGTGAAGAAACCAGTTCTTTTTTTTGACAAACATGCAAAGTCGGATGGTATTTCAAATTTCTTGGATCAACTGAAGTATAATGAGCGTGTCTATGCTGCATATAGTATAGACCTCTTGGATTTCGGATGGAGAACAAGAAGAAATTCGTACATTTCGATTGCTTTGTCGAATCGCTTTGAAGCAATGGTTGTGGTTCCCCAAAAACTTCCAAAATTGGTTTTCAAGGGTATGGAAAAAGGAGAACGTTACAACACGAAGATTGATGAAATGACTGTTACTGCTTCTCTCTATTCTCAGTTGGCTGTTGGCTATTCTCGTATGATTAATGACAAGTGGATTGTCGGTGCAACTTTGAAGTATCTGTATGGTCATGCTAATGTTTCCTCTGATTTCAGAGATTTGGATTTGTCCTTGTTAGGAGATAAGTGGTCTGTTACGGGCGATGGTTCTGTCCATATTTCTTTCCCAGGACTCCGTTTTGTCCCTGATGAAAATAACCAGATTGACGATATTAACACAGACGATTTAGAAGTTTCAATGTTGGCGAAGCCACAAGGGCATGGTGCCGCAATTGATTTAGGTATCACCTATCAAATCTTTCCTCGTTTGCAGTTGTCTGCCAGTGTACTTGATTTGGGATTCATCTGTTGGAAGAAAAACTTGAATCAGCTGAATAAGACGAATGACTTCGTTTATGATGGTGTCGCCTATGATATAGACTCAGATTCAACGGATTATTGGGATTCGTACGAGGAACAGTTGGAGAATATGTATGAAATAGGCGATTCACCTAAAGCGTACAACACTGCACTTTGTGCTAAGATTTTGCTTGGTGGAGAATACTCATTTTGGCAAGACCGTTTAGGCTTAGGTGTTTTGTCAAAAACTTACATTTATCGTCGTTCAGCGTGGGAGGAATTCCTTCTATCTGCCAATTTCCGTCCTTGTCATCAGTTCTCTTTAGGATTGACATACAGCCTGTTCGATGGTCAGTGGAACAATCTTGGGTGCAGTATGAATTTTAATTTGGGTGCGTTCAATTTGAACTTTGCGGTAGATAATGTTCCGATAAAGTGGTCTAAGAATGGAGACATTCCATTCCCGTCAAATCAGAACAATATCCGTGCGACCATGGGTGTTGGTTTCATGTTTAGGTATAGAAATAGAGACAAGGACAAGGATGGCGTTTCGGATAAATATGAATTAAGACGAGACTCACTTGCGGGAACAGAGTTTGATACAGAGGGTTGTTCTAAAGATTCAGACGGAGACGGTGTCCCTGACTGCATCGATAAATGTCCAGATACGCCAATGGAGGCCAGAGGATTGGTTGATTCAGATGGTTGTCCTTTAGACAGCGATGGAGATGGTGTTCCTGATTATCTTGATCAATGTCCATTGACTCCAAAAGAGGCGTACGGGTTCGTTGATTCTGTTGGGTGTGTTATGGATAGTGATAACGACAATGTGCCAGACTATTTGGATAAATGTCCTGATACTCCAGCAGAGGCTCTTGGTACGGTTGATTCAACGGGTTGTCCTCGTGATACCGATGGTGATGGTGTTCCGAATTATTTGGATAAGTGTCCTGATACGCCGAAAGAGGCTTGGGGTACAGTTGACGCCACGGGTTGTCCTATGGATAGCGATGGTGACGGTGTTCCTGATTATTTAGATAAGTGTCCTGATGTGCCAGGTGAGAAATCAAACAATGGTTGTCCTAAAGTGAAGGCTGAGGTGAAGAAAATCTTCAAGAAAGCGTTGACTGGAATTCAATTTGAGACGGGTATGGCTGTGATTAAGAATTCGTCGAATTCAATCTTAAATGAGATTGCAAAGGTGATGAAAGAAAATCCATCCTACAAGTTGAATATCAGTGGACATACAGATTCGACAGGAAACCCAGAAAAGAATTTGAAATTGTCGAAGGATCGTGCTATGGCTGTAGAAAAATATTTGCAGAGTTGTGGCGTTGAGGCTTCAAGAATCCATTCTGAGGGTTATGGAGATACTAAGCCTGTCGCAAGCAATAAGACCACTCAAGGAAGAGCTAAAAACCGTCGTGTAGAGTTTGAGGTGGAGTTCTAAATCGTGTAGGTGATATAAAGACTTTGAAAAGAAGGACGGTAGATTCATCATCTATCGTCCTTCTTTCTGTTTGTTATTTCTTTGTTTTTCTCTGAATAATTAGAACAAAAAAAAGCAACCGAAATCTATGATTTCAGTTGCTTTCTGTACCCAGACCCGGGGTCGAACCGGGATGGAAGTGAATCCACTGGTGTTTGAGACCAGCGCGTCTACCGATTCCGCCATCTGGGCAATTTTATTCACAATTTTCAACTTGCAAATTTTGTTGTTATCTCTTTAACAACCTCTTGTTTTTTATTGCGGTGCAAAGATACACCTTGTTTTTAAATTCTGCAAATAAATGATTAAAAAAAACAATGAATATTGTAGATTGTATTTAAGTTGTTGTGATTCAATGTCTTAACTATATGCTTTTCTTTCTTTTTTTCAATTCAAAATCGCGTCCCAAGTATTTTTCGCGTACGATTGGGTTCTCTGCCAACTCTTCAGAAGTGCCTTGGAACAAGATTCGTCCCTCAAACAGCAGGTAGGCGCGGTCTGTGATAGATAAAGTCTCGTCCACGTTGTGGTCGGTGATTAGGATACCGATATTGCGTTCTTTCAGCTTCCACACAATGTCTTGAATATCTTGCACCGCAATAGGGTCTACTCCTGCAAAGGGTTCGTCAAGCATGATGAATTTTGGCTCAATAGCGAGACATCTTGCGATTTCTGTTCTTCTTCGTTCTCCTCCCGACAAACGATCGCCTAAATTATGGCGAACGTGTCCTAAGTTGAATTCAGAAATAAGACTCTCTAATTTCTTTTTTTGATAAGATTTTGGAAATTTCGTCATTTCGAGAACGGACGCGATATTGTCTTCCACTGTCATCTTACGGAAAACAGACGCTTCCTGCGCTAAGTAACCAATGCCCTTTTGCGCACGCATGTATATAGGCTCTTTGGTTATCTCCTCGTCGTCGAGATAGATATGACCTGCGTTAGGAACGACCTGACCCGTCGTCATGTAGAAAGTGGTAGTCTTTCCAGCTCCATTCGGACCTAACAAACCAACAATCTCTCCTTGTGTCACGTTGATTGAGACGTCGTTGGCAACCGTACGACTGCCATAAATCTTTACTAATCCCTCGGTTCTAAGAACCATGTTTTTTCCTTCGTCCATCCTTTTTGAACTTTGCCATAGGGCTATTTTGCGCAAAGATAAGTTTATTGTAGGAAAAAACCTTATCTTTGTTGCGCTTAATGTTGTAGGTGTTTTCCCCTCATTGAGCAGAAAAGTTTCTGGACTACAAAGAAAGCAATGGCAAAAAAACTTTTTTTAGAGACATACGGCTGTCAGATGAATGTGGCTGACAGTGAGGTGGTGGCTGCTGTCATGCAGACGATTGACTATGAAGTGACCGATGAGTTGAACGAAGCCGATGCGGTATTCCTCAACACTTGCTCTATCCGCGACAACGCGGAGCAGAAAATTTTGTCGCGTCTGCAGTTTTTCCAGAATATGAAAAAGAAGAGACCTTTGCTTGTAGGTTTGCTTGGTTGTATGGCGGAACGCACGAAAGATGATTTAATGTCTCAGAAGTTGGTGGATTTGGTGGTGGGTCCTGATTCGTACCTGGATCTTCCGAATTTAGTCTCTTCGGCCGAACAAGGGTTGCCTGCGCTCAACGTCGAATTGTCTACTACAGAAACTTATAAAGAGGTGGTGCCTGTCCGCATTGCTGGAAATCTGATTTCTGGTTATGTTTCCATTATGCGGGGTTGCAACAATTTCTGCTCTTATTGTATCGTTCCTTATACTCGTGGACGTGAACGTAGCCGCGAGGTTGATAGTATTGTAAAGGAAGTGGAGGATCTTCAGAATCGTGGTTATAAGGAGGTGGTTTTGATTGGTCAGAATGTCAATTCTTACCAATATAAGGAAGAAGGTATGTCTATCGTTACGTTTGCAGATTTGCTCCGTTTGGTGGCAGAGAGATTTCCTAACATGCGTGTGCGCTTCACCACTTCGCATCCGAAGGATATGTCGGACGAGATTTTAGAGGTCATCGCTGCCTATCCGAATGTCTGCAAGCACATTCATCTTCCTGTACAGTCGGGTAGCAATAAAATTTTAAAACTGATGAACCGTCGCTATACAAGGGAATGGTATTTAGATAGGATTGCGGCCATACGGCGTATTATCCCGGATTGTGGTATATCAACGGATATGTTCTGCGGTTTCCACGATGAGACAGAGGAAGACCATCAGGAGACACTTTCGCTGATGCGTGAGGTGGGTTTTGATTCTGCCTTTATGTTCAAATATTCAGAAAGGCCAGGCACGTATGCTTCGAAACATCTGCCTGATAATATTTCTGAAGAGACGAAAATTGCCCGTCTGAACGAGATGATTGCTTTGCAAAATGAGCTTTCTGCTATTTCCAATAAGAAAGATATAGGGAAAACGTTCGAAGTATTGGTGGAAGGTCGTTCAAAAAGATCAAAAGAGCAGTTTTGTGGTCGCACGCAACA
Organism: Bacteroidaceae bacterium; assembly: GCA_963619325.1. Classification (GTDB taxonomy): domain Bacteria; phylum Bacteroidota; class Bacteroidia; order Bacteroidales; family Paludibacteraceae; genus UBA1181. Next base: position 21,289 of record CAVEVQ010000021.1, read on the forward strand.
AAACAAGATGATGGTTTTCCCTAAAGGAGACTACAAGGTGGGCGACCTCATCAAGGTGAGAGTTATTTCTACTACTTCTGCTACCCTGATTGGTGAACTGGTTGAATAGTTTCTTCGGAAGCGTGCAATGTTCGAAATGATAAAACGACTGAGATATTTTTTTCAGTCGTTTTTTTGTCATTATGTCACTTAACCTCTTCGAATGTTAAAAAGGTAATTTTGTTTTCTTTATCGGTGATTAGTCTACTTTTTATTTTGCATGATCACGTTATCTTTGTTTCGAAAAAAAGAAATTAAGAAAGACAGAATAATATGGAAACTACGGTTTTGAATAGAATCAATGGTCCGGAGGATATAAAAAAACTTTCGCTGGCTGAGTTGAATGTGTTGGCAGATGAGACTCGCTATCACCTTTTAAAGAAGGTGAGTGAGCATGGTGGACATATTGGTCCGAACTTGGGTATGGTTGAGGCTACGGTGGCAATGCACTATGTGTTCAATTCTCCACAAGATAAAATTGTGTTTGACGTTTCACACCAGAGTTATCCTCACAAAATCTTGACGGGACGAAAGGAAGCGTTTATGGATGCGGCTCATTATGATGATGTTTCGGGTTATAGCGAACCGGCAGAAAGTGAACATGACCATTTTGTAATTGGACATACTTCCACTTCTGTGAGTTTAGCGCTTGGTTTGGCGAAGGGACGTGATTTGTTAGGTGGAAAAGAGAATGTCATTGCGGTGATCGGCGATGGTTCTTTGAGTGGAGGAGAGGCTTTGGAAGGGTTCAATGTCGCTGGTTCCGAATTAGGGACAAATTTTATTATTATCGTAAATGATAATCAAATGTCTATTGCAGAAAATCATGGGGGACTGTATAAAAATTTACAGTTGCTTCGTGAGACGAATGGACAGTCTGAACTGAACCTTTTCAAGGCGATGGGCTTTGATTATCTTTATGTAGATAAAGGGAATGACGTAGCATCGTTGATAGATGCATTCAAAAAGGTGAATAATATTGATCATCCCGTCGTGGTTCATATAAACACTCTGAAGGGTAAGGGATATAGGTTCGCCGAGCAGGAGAAAGAGCGTTGGCATTGGGGCTATCCGTTCGACATTGAAACGGGCGAGTGTAAAATTAGTTTTAATGGAGAGGAAAATTATTCAACGATGACTGCCAATCATTTGTTGGAGAAGATGAAAGAGTGTTCGGAATTGGTTGCCATTACTGCGGGTACCCCGACGGTATTCGGATTTACTGCTGGTCGTAGGCAGACTGCAGGCAGACAGTTTGTTGATGTCGGAATCGCAGAGGAGACGGCTGTCGCTATGGCTTCGGGAATTGCAAAGCGAGGAGGGCGACCTGTTTGGGGTGTGTATAGCACGTTTATCCAACGAACTTATGACCAATTGCAGCAGGATTTGTGCGTTAATAACAATCCTGCCACGATTTTGGTCTTCTATGGCTCTCTGAATTCTATGAACGATGTAACACACGCATGTTGGTATGACATTCCTTTATTGGCTAACATTCCCAATATGGTTTATTTGGCTCCAACGACTGCCGAGGAATATTTCGCTATGTTAGATTGGAGTTTGTCTCAAAGGGAACATCCTGTTTCTATTCGTGTGCCGATAATGGTGTCGCATGAAGACATAGAGAAAGTTGACAAAGACTATAGCCGAATAAATACGTTTAAAGTTTCATCAAAAGGTTCTAAAGTAGCCTTGATAGGTGTGGGCAATTTTTTCAGTTTGGCTAAAGCGGTAGCCGAGGAAATGAGAAAGAAATATGACATAACGGCAACAATTATCAATCCTCGATATTTGACGGGTATAGATAAACAGTTGTTGGAGAGTTTGAAGGTAGACCACGAAGTTGTCGTTTCATTAGAAGATGGATTGGTTGATGGTGGTTTTGGTGAGAAGATTGCTCGTTATTATGCTGATAGTGATATAAAAGTGATTGTCAGAGGAATAGAGAAAGGTTTTGAAGATCGTTATGATGCGGCGGCCTTAACAAGAAAGTTTAGACTTACGCCGGAGCAAGTGGCTGAAGATGCTTTTCGTTTGTTGAGATAAATGTCAATCGCATTGTAAAAGAAAATAGTTTAAAGAAAGACGAGACCACGAAGTTTCAAAAGAAATATTCGTGGTCTCGTCTTTTTTTTCATCTGCAAAAGGAGATAAGAAAAATAATATCGTTATATTTGCAAGTCCTTACTAAGTATGGGTTGTTTACACTGAATGACTCGATGAGGTAAATTTCCAAAATTCAAGTTGTGATTTTGTTTTCTTTGCATGAGAACTTGGGGTTTCATTTGTTTTGGATGTTTTTCAGAATAAAGTATTTACACGAATATTAGAAAAATAAAAATAATAGGATTTCAATTCTATCTTGATTGATTGTAAAATCAACTATATGTATGAAAATAAGTGAGTTAAAGACGAAAAATCTTTCAGAGTTGAGGCTACTTGCTAAAGAATTAGATATAAAGCGACCAGACTCTTATCGGAAGGATGACTTGATATCAACGATTGTAGGTGTGGTATCATCAATGATAAACCAGGGATTGCCTTTGCCGGACGTGTTTAAAGATGCAGAAGTATCAAGTGTACGCGAACCCGTTTTGCTATCTGAACAGGGGAATAACCAACGAAATACTGATTACAATAATATGGATTCTGACAAAAAAAATGAGTCTCCTGTATCAACAGGTAGATTTTGGGACAAGAAAGAGACTGATGCGCCAGTTCAAGAAAATGGATCTACTGATGGAGAAAAGTGCAATGGGGAGGAAAATGGCTCTGCTCGTCAGATAGTGGATGGTCGACCTATTTACTACCAAAAGCGGAAACGAGAGTTACAACCCCAAGAAGTGCAGCAAAATCGTGCACACGGCGGATTTGACGCTATGTCGTCTGGTAACGCCGCTGCGGCGATGGCTCGTATGATTTTGAATAAGAAAAAGGGAATTCCAACTCCAGAACCAGATGAGATTTTGGAAAATGTGAAGAGGATTAACGAAGAGGAAAAATCAAATGGAGCGAAGTCAAAAAATTCTCAAAACATTCAGAATGTAAATAAAAAAGCTGCTAAGAAACAGGCTCAGCCTCAGCAGACTCTCCAACCGGTTGTTGCTGACCCTAATATACCATCATTTGATTTTGATGATATAGTGAAAGGGGTAGGTGTTTTGGAAATTGGCAACGATAACAATGGATTCCTTCGTTCTGCGGATTATAACTATCTTACGTCGCCAGATGACGTTTTCGTGTCTCAAGCTCAAATCAAACTTTTTGGTTTGAAGACTGGGGATGTCGTAGAGGGAGCTATTCGTCCGCCAAAGGACAATGAAAAGTATTTTATGCTTGTGGATGTTGACTTGATCAATGGTTGTACGCCAGACGTGGTAAGAGACCGTGTTCCATTTGATCATTTAACTCCGTTGTTTCCTAACGAGAAATTCAACTTGGCTGGCTCTAAAAATTGTACGACTTCAGTTCGTGCGGTAGATTTGTTTGCTCCGATTGGTAAGGGTCAACGTGGTTTGATCGTTGCGCAGCCTAAGACTGGAAAGACAATGTTGTTGAAGGACATTGCTAACGCTATCGCAGAAAATCATCCTGAGGTTTACATGATTGTGCTTTTGATAGATGAGCGTCCTGAGGAGGTTACGGATATGGCGAGAAGCGTCAATGCAGAGGTAATTTCGTCTACTTTCGATGAGCCAGCAGATCGTCATGTCAAGATTGCAGGTTTGGTTCTGGAAAAAGCTAAGAGAATGGTGGAGTGTGGTCATGATGTTGTCATACTTCTGGATTCCATCACTCGCTTGGCCCGTGCTTACAATACGGTTGCTCCAGCTTCAGGAAAAGTGCTTTCTGGAGGTGTGGACGCTAACGCATTGCAGAAACCAAAACGTTTCTTTGGCGCTGCTCGTAATATTGAAAATGGAGGAAGTCTTACTATCATAGCAACTGCTTTAACCGATACAGGTTCAAAAATGGACGACGTGATTTTCGAGGAATTCAAAGGTACGGGTAATATGGAGTTGCAATTGTCTCGTTCTTTGGCGAATAAGCGTATTTTCCCTGCTATCGATGTTACGTCTTCAAGTACTCGTCGTGACGACTTGCTGCAGTCTCCTGAGGTGGTACAGCGTATGCTTTTATTCCGCCAGCATTTGTCTGATATGACTACTGCTGAGGCTATGGATTTTGTAAAACGCCAGATTGAAACTACTCGTTCAAACGAGGAACTATTGGCTACGATGAATAGCTGATTTTAGACTATATCGTTATTTCTCAAATCGCTTTACAATGGCAGAAGAAAAAGAAATTAAACAAGAAGAGAACGCACAGGAAAAGGAAAGTGAAAGCACTGGGAAAAGGAGCATTTTCCGTAGGTTGGTGGTAAAATTGCTGGGCGAACCCATTCGTTATAGCGTGGGGGCGGTAGTCGTTCTTTTCTCGTTTTATCTTGTTTTGTCTTTAGTATCCTTCTTCTTCACTGGATGGAAAGACCAGAGTTTACTGCAAGGCGATTTCACCGATGATTATTTGGCGGAAAACATACAGAATTGGACAGGTTTGCGTGGAGCGATTCTGTCTGATTTTTTGATTAACAGGACATTTGGAATTTCCATATTTGCCTATGTCTTTTTCCTTGCTGTGGTTGGTGCACGGATGCTTGGTATTTCTGTTTTCAAAGACAGAATGTCTGCTTTGTTCATCAACTGCTCTTTCATTTTGATATGGGGTTCTGTTTTTCTCGGTTCTTTTATTGAGGCGTATGATTCTTCTTTCATCTTTTTAGGTGGTGAGCATGGTTATCAATTGAATTTGTGGTTGAGAGCCAATGTTGGATGGGTGGGAGTAGTTTTGTTGCTTTTCATCACATTGTTTTTATTCTTGTTTTATGCTGTAGAAGGATTCTTCGAGAAAGTCTCTGGTTGGACAAATTCTTTGTTTTCAAAGAAGCCAAATGTTGAGGCTAATAGGGTCGATGGTGACGATGATGGTAAACCTCAAGATGGGAAAGATTCAGAATCTGAAAGTTTTGGAAGTGAATCAGAAAATAGTTCAGAGGATGGTTCGGAAAACAGTGTGACTAATAGTGTTCAAGAAGGAGAAGATAATCATAGTGAAAAAGAAAATATAGAAGGTAGTCAAAGCAATGATGTAGATGATTCTACAGATGTGGCTAATGGTTCTAAAGAATTCCCGTTTGAAGAAAAAGAGCATGAAGCGGATAAACAAGGGGATTTGTCGTTTTCTTCCGATCCGTCAACCGAAGGAGAGGTGGAAGGTTTCGGGGTAGGAGACAGTCTGTCAACGGAGAGTGTTGATGAAAATATTCAAGAAACGCAAGTTTCCAATGATTCTTTTGAGAGGCAAGGTGATGTTGATGAGAATGTTCAGTATCAGAATAATGAGGGGGGAGTTGACTTTACGATAGAAAAAAAAGAGGTTGAGAAGATTGTAACTGAACAAGATTTAGAGTTATACGATCCTACGAAAACTTTGGAAAACTATAAGAAACCGACTATTGATTTATTGAAGGAGTACACTGTTCCCGCGAATATTGACATAGAGGAGCAGAATCGCAATAAAAATAGAATAGTGGAGGTGCTTCGTAGTTTTGACGTAGAAGTATCGACGATAAAAGCAACGGTTGGTCCGACGGTAACGCTCTATGAGATAACGTTGGCACCTGGTGTGAAAATCGCTAAGATTCGTGGGTTGGGAAATGACATTGCGTTGGCGATCGCTGCTAAGGGTATCCGAATTATTGCGCCGATACCAGGCAAGGGAACGGTGGGTATTGAGGTGCCTAATGCGAAACCAGTCACGGTGTCAATGGCAGAGATTATCGGTAGTGTAAAGTTTCAGGAATCAAAGTTTGAGTTGCCTATCGCGTTAGGAAAGACGATCACGAACGAGGTGTTTATGTTGGATTTGTGCAAAATGCCACATGTGCTTGTGGCGGGAGCAACGGGTCAAGGTAAATCAGTGGGACTTAACGCCATCATAACCTCTTTGTTATATAAGAAACATCCAACAGAGTTGAAATTTGTGATGGTTGATCCGAAGATGGTGGAGTTTAGTATGTATGCGCCTATAGAGCGACATTTCTTGGCTAAGATGGAGAATGAAGAGGATGCTATCATCACGGATGTGAAAAAGGTTGTTCAAACGCTCAACTCTCTTTGTATTGAAATGGACAATCGCTATGAGCTGTTGAAAGATGCACATGTTCGCCAAATCAAAGAGTATAACGAGAAGTTCGTCAATCGCCAGCTGAATCCGTTGAAAGGACACCATTATATGCCATACATTGTGGTCATAATTGATGAGTTCGCTGATTTAATTATGACGGTTGGTAAAGAGGTGGAGACTCCGATTGCGAGAATTGCGCAGAAAGCTCGTGCGGTAGGTATCCACATGATTTTGGCAACGCAACGTCCGTCTGCTAATATCGTTACGGGAGTCATACGTGCTAATTTCCCTGCTCGTTTTGCCTTCAAGGTGTCTTCTGGTTTAGAGTCGCGTGTTATTTTGGATCAAACAGGCGCTGACCAACTGATCGGTCGTGGTGATATGTTGGTTTCGGCAGGTAATGATACTGTTCGTGTGCAGTGTGCTTTCGTTGATACTCCAGAGGTTGAACGAATTACTGATTATATATCGAAACAACAGGGCGAGCCATCTGCGTTTTTGTTGCCAGAATATAAGGAAGAGGGTGAAGAAAAGGTGGTTGACCTTAAGTCTCGGGATGTGTTGTTTGATCAAGTTGCGGAGTTTGTTGTTAGTTCGGGTCAAGGTTCTACTTCTTTCATTCAGCGTAAGTGGGAGATTGGATATAATCGCGCCGGACGTATAATGGATCAATTGGAGGCGGCCAATATCGTCGGACCTGCAAGGGGAAGCAAACCTCGTGAGGTCTTGGTAAAAGATATGGCTCAGTTGGATGCTATACTACAAAGTTTATAAGCATAATTTGAAAAAAATAGGGGTGTACAAAAGAATTTTGTTAAAATCTCGTTGTAGACTAAATTTGGAATAAGATGAAGAAATATTTTTTTATGATGATAATGGCGCTTGTTGCGTCAATCGGATTTGCGCAAGAGGAGGTTGCAGTGGATCCTCGTGCGATGTCTTTGCTTAACAAGGCTATCTCCGCATTTGAGGCGAAAAAAGGAGTCTCTGCTACATTCTCGGTTGAGACAAAAAATGTGCGTAATGATAAGTCGAATATTTTTGAAGGCACGCTCTTGATGAAATCTGAAAAGTTCAGATTGTCGTTGCAAGGTGTTGAGACCTATTTTGATGGGAAGACACAGAGTGTTGTTATGGAGAAGGAGAAGGAGGTTACTATTAGTCAACCGCAGGCTGATGAACTGAAGGAGGTGAACCCCATTTTGATGATGAAGTCTTGCAAGACGGATTTCAAGATGAGGTATATAGGAGTAGAAAAGTCTGAAGGTGTCGCAGTAGAGAAAATAGAACTTTACCCGAATAATTTGGATAACAAATATTCGATTATCACTTTGTTGATTACGAAAGAGAATTTGCAACCAAAGGCAATGGTTTTGAAGGGTAAAGATGGAATCAATACTACTTTCAAGATTAAGAAATTAGAATATTCAAAAATCATTTCAGACGAATCTTTTCATTTTGACAATCAGAAATATAAGAATTTTGAAGTGGTTGATTTGAGGTGATTGGGTAACACGGATAGAGTTGAATGTAAGATGGAAAAAATAAGATGTTTGATTATAGGTTCTGGCCCCGCTGGGTATACGGCGGCGATATATGCTGCGAGAGCGAATCTTTCTCCTGTTCTTTATGAGGGATCGCTAAGGGGTGGTCAGTTGACAACCACAACGGAAGTGGAGAATTTCCCAGGCTATCCGCAAGGTATTTCGGGTTCTGAGATGATGGACGAGATTCGTGAACAAGCGGTTCGCTTTGGCGCAGATCTTCGTGTCGGCTTGGTAACTAAAGCAGAGTTGGCGACAGGTCATAATATCATAACGATTGATGGAGAAAAACAGGTTGAGGCTTCTTCTGTCATTATCTGTACTGGTGCGTCTGCCAAATATTTAGGATTGTCTGATGAAAAGAAATTCGCTGGCATGGGAGTTTCTGCATGTGCCACTTGCGATGGCTTCTTTTACCGTAAAAAAAAGGTTGTCGTTGTGGGCGGCGGCGATACAGCATGCGAGGATGCATTATATCTTGCTCGTATGTGCGAAAAAGTCTATTTGGCGGTTCGTAAGGACAAACTTCGTGCGTCTGTTGTGATGCAAAAGCGTGTGATGCAATGTGATAAGATTGAGGTCTTGTTCAAACATGAGGTTATTGGTTTGGACGGCGAAGATGGTGTGCAGTCCGCTACAATGGTTAAGAATCGTGGTGAGAATGACCAGGAGGAGTATTGTCTTCCTGTGGATGGCATGTTCTTGGCTATTGGTCATCACCCGAATTCAATGCTGTTTGCGGAGTATTTGGATTTAGACTTAGCCGGCTATATTAAGACGAAAGGAACGTCGACAGAGACAAATGTTCCAGGTGTGTTTGCTGCCGGCGATGTCGCAGACCCAATCTATCGTCAAGCAATTACGGCTGCCGCAGGTGGTTGTAAGGCGGCGAAAGATGCAGAAAGGTTTCTTTTAGAAAATAATCTTTAATCTTTAAGAGCTTTTCCCTCATATAAATTTATTAAGCAAGACGAAAGACTAATTGCAAATGGATGAATTGAAGAGAATACAGCAGCTTCGAGAGGAATTGAATGAGCATAACTACAACTATTATGTTTTGTCTGCTCCGACGATTACTGATTACGAGTTTGATCGGCTGATGACTGAGTTGCAGGATCTGGAGAGAATTCATCCGGAGGCGTTCGACTCCAATTCGCCAACGCAACGTGTTGGAAGTGATATATCGAAAGAGTTTCAACAGGTGGCTCATCGTTATCCTATGCTTTCGTTGGGAAACACCTATTCCCGCGAGGAGGTGTCCGATTTCTACCAGCGAGTGGAAAAAGGGTTGGGAGGAGAACCTTTCGAGATTGTTTGTGAATTGAAATTTGATGGCACTTCGATTTCTCTTTGGTATGATCAGGGTAGATTAGTTAAGGCTGTTACGCGTGGCGATGGAGAAAAAGGCGATGATGTGACGGATAATGTGAAAACGATTCGATCTATTCCATTGGTGCTTCATGGAAATGGATATCCGAAGTCTTTTGAAATCAGAGGCGAGATTTTAATGCCTTGGGAGGTGTTTGACAAACTTAATGAAGAACGTGCAGCTGCCGAAGAAACCATTTTTGCCAATCCACGAAACGCTGCCTCTGGTACATTGAAAACACAAAACTCAAAAGAAGTCGCAAAACGTCGTTTGGACTCCTATCTCTACTATCTTTTAGGGGATGATTTGCCTGCCGACACACATTACGAGAACCTACAGGCTGCTAAGAAATGGGGCTTTAAAATTTCAGATGCAATGAAGGTGTGTAAAAACGTGGACGAAATTTTTGAGTTCATCAACTATTGGGATGTGGAAAGGAAAAACTTACCCGTGGCAACTGATGGTATCGTTTTGAAGGTTAATTCCATTGCGCAGCAGGAATTTTTAGGGTACACGGCAAAATCGCCCAGATGGGCTATCGCCTATAAGTTTCAAGCAGAGCGTGCATATACAAAATTGAGAAGTGTCTCATTTCAAGTCGGACGTACGGGCGCAGTAACACCAGTGGCTAACTTGGACCCCGTTCAACTGTCGGGTACGATTGTTAAACGTGCTTCGCTGCATAATGCAGACATTATTGAGTCATTAGACCTTTACCAAGGGGATATGGTGTATGTAGAGAAAGGTGGTGAGATAATTCCAAAGATTGTGGGTGTGGACTACGATGCGCGTGGAATTGATATTGGTCCGAAAATTCGTTTCATCTCTATTTGTCCAGAATGTGGCACTCCGCTAGTAAGAATTGAAGGCGAGGCTGCTCATTATTGTCCGAACGACACACATTGTCCACCTCAAATCAAAGGAAGAATAGAACACTTCGTTAGTCGAAAAGCAATGAACATTAATTTAGGAGAGGAGAACGTCCGTCTTCTGTATGAAAAAAAAATGGTGAATAATGTGGCAGATCTCTACGATTTGAAAATCAATGATTTATCGGGTTTGGATCGTTGGGGAACTACGAGTGCAAAAAATGTGATAGATAGCATAGAAGCCTCAAAATTAGTGCCGTTTGATCGTGTTCTCTATGCAATAGGAATTCGCTATGTGGGGGTAACTACCGCTAAGAAAATTGCTAATGCGATGAAAAATATTGAGAATATTGAACGAGCTTCTTTTATGGATTTGCAAGCCATTGATGAGGTAGGAGAGAGAATTGCACAGAGCGTGATAGACTATTTCTCAGAAGCAGAAAACAGAAATATTGTTGAGAGATTGAAGAGTGCGGGTTTGCAATTCGCTTTGGATGAGAGCTTGTTGTCGTCTCGCACAACAAAATTGGCAGGACTTTCCATCATAATTAGTGGAACTTTCAAAAATCACTCTCGTGAAGATTTGAAGTCTATGATTGAACAAAATGGAGGTAAAAACGTAAGTTCCATCTCCTCTAAAACTGATTATTTGGTGGCAGGTGAAAATATGGGACCCGCAAAATTGGAAAAAGCCCAAAAACTGAACGTCAAAATCATTAGCGAGGAAGAATTTGAGGAAATGATAAGGTAAACAAAACAGCAGAAATGTTTGAAAGTTTAAAAAGAAAATATATTGATTGGCAGATAAAAAAGTGTTTAGAACGGAAATCTTGGCAACGAGAAAAACGTTTTGTCAATTGGAATAATGCCCATAATATAACGGTGTTGCTTTCTTATCAAGAAGTGGACTTGAAGGAGATTGCCAGGGTGAGAGAAACACTTGCTGATAAGAATACTATAATTTGGATATTTGTTGATACAAAACAAGAAATGGCTTCTTCAGAAAAGGTTGTATTTATCAATAGACAGTCTATTTCTTTTTGGGGGAAGCCGAAAGAGGCAATGATAAATGATTTCTTGAAGGAAAAGTCTGATATAGTGGTGGATTTGACTGATAAAGAGAATTTCACGATGAAATATCTGTTGGGAATTTCAACGGCTCATTGCAGATGTGGACTGAAAAAAAGCGACTATCAGTATGATTTTGAAATCAGTGGGTGCGGTCAGATTCGTCGATCCGACTTGCTGGATCAAATCCTTTATTATTTAAAAACGATTAAGGAAAAATAAAAATTCCCCTTGTCGTATTATAATTCCGCCAACTTATATTTAATTTTGCGTTTTGGATAAACTCAAGAAAAAGATGTCACAAAATAAGTTCACTGGTTTGGGCATTGCCCTAATAACTCCATTCAAAGAAGACGAGAGTATTGATTTTGATGCGTTAGGTAGATTGTTAGACTATCAGTTGCAGAACTCGATTGACTATCTCGTGGTGTTGGGAACGACAGCGGAGACACCAACCCTTTCAGAGGCGGAAAAAAAAGATGTCTTGAAGTTTGTTCAAGAAAAGGTTAATGGCAGAGTGCCTATCGTTTTGGGATGTGGAGGAAATAACACGCGTGGCATTGTAAATACGTTGCAACACGATGATTTTACGGGCATCGACGCTATTCTTTCTGTTGTCCCTTATTACAATAAACCGTCTCAAGAAGGTATGTATCAGCACTATAAAGCTATTTCGGAGGCTTCTCCTGTCCCTGTCATTCTCTACAATGTGCCAGGTCGGACGGGCGTTAATATGTTGCCAGACACAACCATTAGAATCGCCCGCGAGTTTGATAATGTGGTCGCCATCAAAGAAGCTTGCGGTAATATGGACCAAATCAACGATATCATCAAGAGAAAACCAAAAGATTTTATGGTTATTTCTGGGGATGACGGCATCACTTACCCATTGATAACAATGGGTGCGAGTGGAGTTATTTCAGTGATTGGCAATGCTTTCCCGAAGGAATTTGGTCGGATGGTTCGCTTGGCTTTACAAGGTGAATATGAGCAAGCCAGAGAAATTCATCATAGATTTACGGATTTGTTCGACTTGCTTTTTGTGGATGGTAATCCGGCAGGTGCTAAATGTATGCTTTCTTTGATGGGCTACATTCAGAACAAGTTACGTCTGCCATTGGTGCCTACTCGTACGGTTACATACGAGAAAATCCGTGATGTGTTGAAAGGTTTAAATGTGAAGTGCTAAGCAAGAAAGAAGATCGATTGGATGCGCTATTTCCTGAAATTTGCTTATAAGGGAACGAACTATCATGGGTGGCAGTCGCAACCTAATGATGTTTCGGTGCAGTCTGTTTTGACAGAAAAATTATCCTTAGTGCTGAGACATCCTGTTGAACTTGTCGGTGCGGGGCGAACCGATGCTGGTGTGCATGCAAGGTGTATGTACGCCCATTTTGACTTAAATGACGAAATTCAAGATACGTCGGGGATTGTGCACAAGATGAATAGTCTTCTCCCTTATGATATTGCAGTTGATGATTTGTTTCAGGTGGCAGATGATATGCACGCTCGTTTTAGTGCTAAATCTCGTACTTATCGATATTATGTGTCTACGAAGAAATCACCGTTTTTGAATGATTTGGCTGTTCGTTTTCTTTTTAATTTAGACATGGAGAAAATGAATGAGGCGGCTGCTAAGTTGTTGGGGTACAGGGATTTCACGAGCTTTTCAAAAGTACATACGGATGTGAAAACTAATGATTGTGATGTGTCGTATGCTAAGTGGGAGCGCACTGAGGATATGATGGTATTCACGATTACGGCCAATCGTTTCTTGCGAAATATGGTAAGGGCGGTGGTGGGAACGCTTGTTGAGGTCGGAAAAGGGAAAATGACAGTTAAACAGTTTTGCGAAGCGATAGAAAAGAAAAATCGATGTGCTGCGGGAATGTCTGTTCCCGCTTGTGGACTCTATTTGGAGGAAATTGTCTATTAGATTTATAGTCTTCTGTTCAAATAAGAACTGAAAAATTTATTAATAATTGCCAAAAAGCGTTAAATTCGCAAAAGTTATTGTGCGTTTTATATGCGCAATAGCTGAAGAAAAGGAATAAAACGAAAAAGAAGTAACCATGAAGAGGTTTATATTCTCATTTATAGTGGCTTTGTCAGCGTTGGTGGCAAATGCGCAGATGAATTTCAAGTATGATCCGTTCTGTGTCTTTAACGGGGTGCATTATTGGTTTGAGGCTGGTGTTGTGTATAGTAAGGTAAGCCTTAAAAGTGCGGACTATAAGTTGGGTTATCGGGCAGGTTTTGGCGCTGATATTCCAATCTACTACTCTTCCGTTTCTTTCCTTCCTTCCGTAATGTTTGAGAGTAAGGGATTTAAGGATTCTCGTGAGGATATGCATGGATATAAAAATCCAATTGATTATGAAGTTACGGCAATGTATGTTGAGGTTCCGTTGGATTTCTCATTCAACATTCCTTTTGGCAAGAAGTTTGGTATGCAGATCGCTGCAGGTCCCTATATTGGAATTGGAGTGGGCGGAAAATATACAATGTCGTGTGATGACCAACTTGATATTTATGGAGCAAGAACTTTTGAGATGGATGTCTTCAAGGATGGTGCCACCGTCCAATATCCAGGAAAACCAATTTTTGAGGAAAATAAGCAGTTGTTAAAACGTTTTGATATTGGAGCGGATTTAGGTCTTCGTTTTATTATCATGAAGTATATAATGGTGAAGGTGAACGCTGAGCTCGGTTTCATCAATGCTAAAAAAGTGAAGGATGATATTGCATATCGCAATAGGTCATTCTCGGCAGGAATCGCTTTCCGTTATTAAAATCGTAAAATAAGAAGAGAGGGAGGTTGCTATGACGGCAGTCTCCCTTTTCCTATTGTCAGAAAAAACTTTTTTCGCTATCTTCGCATAAAAATATATTTGAATGAAAAATATTCGTAATTTTTGTATTATAGCGCATATTGATCACGGTAAAAGTACCTTGGCGGATAGATTATTGGAATACACAAAAACAGTGACTGCCAAGGATATGCAGGCGCAGGTCTTGGATGATATGGAGTTGGAGCGGGAGCGTGGTATCACCATCAAGAGTCACGCCATACAGATGGACTATGAGTACAAGGGCGAAAAATATACACTTAACTTGATTGACACTCCTGGACATGTTGATTTCTCGTACGAGGTGTCTCGCTCCATTGCAGCTTGCGAGGGGGCTTTGCTGATAGTTGATGCTGCTCAAGGTGTTCAGGCTCAAACTATTTCAAACCTTTATATGGCTTTGGAACATGATTTGGAGATTATTCCAATTATGAATAAGATAGATTTGCCTGGAGCGATGCCCGATGAGGTAGAGGATCAGATTGTTGACCTCTTAGGTTGCAGACCTGAAGATGTGATTCGGGCTAGTGGAAAGACGGGTGAAGGTGTATATGATATTTTGAACGCCATTGTAGAGCGTATCAAGCCACCTGTAGGAGACCCGGAAGCGCCTTTGCAGTGCCTTATCTTCGACTCTGTTTTTAATCCGTTTCGTGGAATCATTGCTTATTTTAAGATTGTAAACGGAACGATTAAAACAGGTGATTTTGTGAAATTCGTATCAACGGAGAAAGAGTATTTGGCGGATGAAATAGGAATTCTCCGCTTGGATATGTCTCCTCAGAAGTCTCTGTCCGCCGGGAATGTGGGTTATATCATTTCTGGAATTAAGACATCTCGGGAGGTGAAGGTTGGAGACACGATTACGCATGTCGACAGTCCATGTTCAGAAGCAATCGCAGGTTTTGAAGAGGTGAAACCGATGGTTTTCGCAGGAGTATATCCTATTGAAACAGAGGATTTTGAGGATTTAAGGGCATCCATAGAAAAATTACAGCTGAATGACGCTTCGCTGACTTATCAGGCAGAATCGTCTTTGGCTTTAGGCTTTGGGTTTAGATGCGGATTCTTGGGAATGTTGCATATGGAGATCATCCAGGAGCGTTTGGATCGCGAGTTCAATATGGATGTGATTACGACCGTTCCGAATGTAGAGTATGATGTCTATACGAAGAAAGGAGAGAAAATAGAGGTACATAATCCATCTGGATTGCCAGATTTGACATTGATAGAGAGAATAGAAGAACCTTATATTCGTGCTTCTGTTATCACATCAGCGGAGTATATAGGTGCGATTATGCAGCTATGCTTAGGTAAACGTGGAGAGTTGGTGCGTCAAGATTATGTTTCTGGCAATAGAGTGGAACTGATTTATGATATGCCCTTGGGTGAGATTGTTTTTGATTTCTATGATAAATTGAAGAGTATTTCAAAAGGATATGCTTCTTTTGATTATCATCCTAACGGAATGAGGGAGTCTAAATTGGTGAAATTAGATGTGTTGTTGAATGGAGAGGCTGTTGATGCCTTGTCTACTTTAACTCATTTTGACAATGCCTATACCCTTGGAAAACGAATGTGTGAGAAATTGAAGGAATTGATTCCAAGACAGCAGTTTGATGTTGCTATTCAAGCTGCTGTTGGTTCCAAGATTATCGCTCGGGAGACAATCAAGGCGGTAAGAAAAGATGTGACGGCAAAATGTTATGGAGGTGATATTTCTCGTAAACGAAAATTGTTGGAAAAGCAAAAAAGGGGAAAGAAGAGAATGAAGCAGATCGGAACTGTTTCCGTTCCTCAGAAGGCTTTCTTGGAAGTGTTGAAATTAGACTAAATAGAAGAATCGAAGATAACGGGTATGATAGACAAGATATCAGAGTTGTTTAAGGGAGATTTCGGAACGAAAGTCGTGTCGGTCAGCAAAGTGTTCATCGGACTATTTAAAAAATTAAACATAGAATACGAACAAGTTGGTGACAATGATGATGTTACTGCGTATCGCTTTCAGTATCAAGGAGAGATTTTTGTCGCTGTAGCTCCTAAAACGAGTAATTACAATGCGAGAGTGCTCATGCCTAATATACTGTCTGTGGACAACGATTACTATCAAGTCGTATCCTACATGATTAATGATATGAATCGTGATTTGTCACCAGAAGCAAACGCCTCGTTTACCTACGATGAAAAGGAGAATAGGTATGTTGCGGATGTGGTTTGCCCGATTTATTTCATTGGTTTGATAGAAAAAGATAAGCAGACTTTCACAGAGTTGTTGTCTTTTATGTTTGAGTATCGTCGGATTTTTTTTGAAAAATATCAAAATTTAGAAGAGGTATTTGATAAAAATAAGAAAAGAGATATATTTGAAGATTCGGAACGCTCCCGTAGGACAGCTTATCTTATCTTGGAGCATGAGATGAAGGTTTGCGATCAGACGGAATTCGGAGATGGCAAGTTTAGGCACTTCAAATTGACGCCTAAGGATGTTTTTTCTATTCCAAATTACGTTATTGAAGAGGCATCTATCGATGAGATATCAATGACGCGGGTTCATCAGTCTATTTTGAATCTGAAAAAGGAAGAGTATGGAACGTTTGATGTCGCCGACTATCTTCGACGGAACAGAAGAGAAGAGAGAACGAAGAATGAGCAAAAAAAAGGTAGCGATTATCTAATAAGCGTCACACAAACTGATGGATCTGTCTATTCTGCCTATTTTGCGTGGCAGTCGGAGTCGAAGGTGTCAGACTATTATAAGTTGAATGTAAGTGTTCCTTCGGCTATAGAAAAAAAATATCGTGAGCGTGAGTCTTCGATGGGCTATGAATCGATTTATGTCGTAGATAAATCGGAGACGAACAATTCTGCTGAAGTGCGCTATATGATTGAGGATGCGAATGATAAAATCAAAGCGGGGAAAGCAGAAGATTTGACGGTAGAGCAACGTTCGCTGATTGATTTTATCGGTTGGAGTATTGCCAGTGATATCTATTGGGGCTTGAAGTATTTTCATAATGGCAGTTATCTACAGGCTATAAAACACTTGGAGTGTGTTACGGAAGTGTGGAGATCTCATATAGATGAGTTTGGCGAAAAGCAGTTGAATGTGGCGATGGAAGTCTATTTCAAATTGGGCTATGCGTATGCGTCTTTGAAAATCTATTCAAAGGCATTGTACTATTTGGAATTTTCCTATGCGATGGGGTCTATTAATGGGTCATGTGAGTATATCAATTGTTTGCTGATGACCGATGATTGGCGTGCGATGTCGACTATTGATCGACAGTTGGAGATGGTACTTGACAGATTGCCTGACGATGATGAAGAGGATGGAGACGATGATATCAATGAGAGATTGTATGATTATCGTGATTTCCTTTATAGAAGTAAAGTAAGGTTGATGATTTGTAAACCGTCACTTTGGAATGACGCAGAGAAACTACTTTCTGAGCTGAGCAATAGCGAGGATGAGGGTATGAAGTCTTTTGCAGAAGAGGAGATTGCATTGTTGGCAGATTTAAAGAAACGTAAAGAGGAATTTGATAAAAAGGAAGAACAAGAAAAGAAAGAGACATAGTAGTGACAATCCTTAAAAATAAATGTTTATGAAACGATTGGATTTTTTGGCTTTTATGTTGTCAGTTGTGCAGATTGCTTTTGCACAGTCTTTTGTACGAGTGAATCAAGTCGGGTATGCAGTAGGAATGCCCAAAGTGGCGACTGTTGCTAACCTTGAAGCAACTTTCTTTGAGTTGAAGGATGCCAAGAGTAATGAGGTTGTCTATAAAGGAAATTTAGGTAAAAGTGCATTCTGGATTTATTCACGAGAAACGATCCAGTCTGCTGATTTTTCGGATTTCAATCAAGAAGGAACATATTATATGGAAGTTAACGATGAGAAGTCGTTTCCTTTCGTGATTGGAAATGCAGATAGTCTTTATTCAGATTTGACGAAGGCGACAATGCGTGCGTTCTATTATTGGCGAGCATCTACACCTATTGAAAAACCTTATTCTGTATTTCGGGGGGTGGATTATTCAAGAAAATCCGGTCATCCAGATACGTTGGTGTATATTCATCAGTCAGCGTCTTCGGAGCAACGGCGCGCAATGTCAACCCTTTCATCTCCTGGCGGTTGGTATGATGCGGGAGATTTCGGGAAATATGTTGTAAATGCGGGGATCACGCTTCATCAGTTAGTATCGTCTTATGAGTTTTACCCAAAATACTACAAGAATCTTTCATTGAATATTCCACGAAAGGAAAAGAGTCTGTCGTGTGATTTTTTAGAAGAGTTGAAGTGGGAGTATGATTGGCTTTTCACGATGCAAGACCCTAATGATGGAGGCGTTTATCATAAATTGACCTCGTTGCAGTTTTGTGAATACATAATGCCAGAGTTTGATGACAATGACAGGTTTATGATGGCAAAATCAACTGCGGCTACATTAGATTTTGTTGCAGAGATGGCGATGGGTGCAAGAGTATTCAGGAAAGAAAATCCCGAGTATGCGTTGAAGGCACTGAAGGCAGCGGAAAAGGCTTGGAATTGGGCGATGAATAATCCATCTGTTTATTTTAATAATCCTCCTGATGTTTTTACTGGAGGATATGAAGATGGATCTGTAGACGATGAATTGTTCTGGGCTGCTACGGAGATGTTCATAACCACGGGAGAAAAGAAATATTTTGAGAAAATGGATTTTTTCCAAAAGTTTGATACACCATCGTGGCACAATGTAAACACTTTAGGACTGATAACTTTGATGGCTCATAAGGATGAGTTGCCTAATTATGTGGATGTAGATAAGATAGATGCAAAGTTTAAGGGGGTTGCGGTATCTCTTTACAATAGTTTTAAGTTTTCTCCAGGTCGAGTGGCTTTGAAAAAATTTGTTTGGGGAGGAAACGGAGATGTTGCTTCTAATGGTGCGATCTTAGGATTGGCGTATAGACTCTATAAGGATGATAAATTCAAGGAGGCAATGTTTGCTAATCTTGATTATCTATTGGGCGCAAACCCAACGGAATACTCATTCATATCAGGTTTTGGAAAGAAGTATCCAATGCGTTTACATGATCGTCGCTGTATGGCGGATGGTATTGACGAACCTATACCTGGGTATTTGGCAGGAGGTCCTAATGATAGTGAAATGGCAGATTGTGGTAAGCAAAATTATCCGTCTTCTGCTCCGGCTCGTTGTTATTTAGATGAATCATGTAGTTATTCCACGAATGAGGTTGCGATTAATTGGAATGCTCCGTTGGTGTTGCTGATTTCAATGATAGAGAATATAGATAAATGAAAGTGATGAAAAAATCTGCAATTATAGTTGGTGCTACCTCGGGTATTGGCTTAGAGGTAGCACGGGTATTGGCATCTAAAGGTTGGACTCTTGGTTTGGCAGGTCGAAGAGAAAATCGTTTGCTTGAAATTGCTAAAGAGTTACCGCAAGTGAAAGTTTTCCGCAGGATTGATATAACACAAGTGGATGCAACATCTGTTTTGCAAGAAATGATTGAAGAATTGGATGGAGTTAACCTCTATTTTCATTCGTCTGGTATTGGCTATCAAAATCTTGATTTAGAAGAGGATAAAGAGTTGCGAACAACAGAGACTAATGTTGTTGGCTTTACTCGAATGATAACGTTTATGTTCCATTATTTTGCAGAACACCCAGAATCAGATGGTCATATTGCGGCCATCAGTTCGATTGCGGGAACGATGGGGTTGGGTGCCGCACCCGCTTATTCTTCTACTAAAAGATATCAAAGCCAGTATTTAGAGTGTTTGCAGCAGTTGTCGAATATGAGGAAGTTAAACATTCGGTTTACAGATATTCGTCCAGGCTTTGTTTCAACAGATTTACTGACGGATAATTACCCTATGCAGCTACAGGTAGCGCAAGTAGCTAAGAACATTGTCTATGCTTTAGAACGCAAAAAGTCGGTTTGCATAATAGATTGGAAATATCGGATTTTAGTCGCATTTTGGCGATTATTACCTAGATGTGTTTGGGTGAAACTGAAAGTGTCTACTAAAAAGATATAGTAGATATGAGAAAAGGAGGGGTTGTTAGTTCCAGCGATCAATGCGTCTACGTAGAATGTTGGTTTCACGAAGGGTGCGTATGAACTCTTTGATGGCTTTTTTGTGATAACTGTTTTTTAGAAGATGAAAAGCACCACGCATTTTAGCGTGAGGAGAACTAAAAGGAATTGCCTTTATTCCATCATAGTCTTCTGATGCGGATTTTGAAAGCACCGTGATGTACTGACCTTGAACAACCAAGCGAACGATAGGTGTTACTAAGTTCATCTCCATGCGAATGTTAAGTCTGGGCTTGTTCTCTGCTTCCCAGACAGCGTCAAAAGTGTTGCGTGCTTGAAATCCAACTACGGGGAGAATCATAGGATATCGGATGATGTCTGAAATGGAAATTTCTTTTTTCGTTTGAAGAGGATGTCCTTCTTTGACAATAAGTGCCAAGGTGTCTTCGTAGAGCAAATGCGACTCAATGTTGGAGGTGTTTGTCTCCGACTGATAGGAGAGGACAAAATCAACCTCGCGTTTGTTGAGCATCTCCATCAACTCCTCCATCGTTTTATAAATGATATTAAGTTTGATCTCTGGATATTGTTTAGCAAAGTCTAATACTGCCTCGGCGGTCATGATACTGAACGAGTGTGTTATGCCAATGTTAAGTTCGCCAGTTTTCAAAGCCTTGAGGTCTTCTATGCGGTGAACGCAATTTTCTGTCTGTAGTAAAACTTCGCGGGCGTATGGAAGCAATTCTTCACCTGCCTCGGTAAGTGAGACTTCGTGGGTGTTTCGGATAAAAAGCGGAATGTCCAACTCATCTTCCAATTGGCGGATGCTCTGCGAAAATGTGCTTTGTGTAACGCATACTAACTTGGCCGCTTCCGAGAAATTAAGGGTTTCAGCTGCTTTGACAAATGCTCTTAGTTGACGTATATCCATTTTAATGGTAAAATCTTATACTACTATTTAAAGTTCATGTAAATGTAATGAAATCTCTTCAAATATTCGGTTTTATCCTTTATGGAAAAGAATACGAGGCGATACAATTCCAATAACTAATGAGGTTACAGCCAAAACACATGTGATGAAATTGTAGCTGAAAAGTCCGAAATAATGCTCAAAAGTAGGTATTTCATTGCTTTCAAAACATAAAATCAACGATTGGACAGATCTGTATGCATACATTCCTGGAATCATAGGGAGAAGGGCTGGAGACGATAATGTTTCGGAACGGATCTTCCAAATAGCGGAGACAGGTATCGACAACAATCCAATTCCTAATCCTGCGATTAGACTTGCGGGAACTATGTTCCAAGCCTCGTAGTTCATCAAATAGAGTCGGATGTTATGGCCAGCAGCCGCTAAAATGGCAGATGCGGAAAATCCCTTTAAAGGAATATTGCTGATACTCCCGAAGCCTATGGCTGCAATGGCTGCGAACAAAGCGTCTTTTAAGAAGATTGTAAAAGTGTCCATATTCTTTCTACATAAAATGAAAGTGCATGATGATAAGTCCGATGCTTAGTCCGATAGAGAGGCAGACGGTGAGAATGGCGGCATTGAAGAAACGACTGATTGCGCAAATATGATGTCCTGACAGCATATCGCTGATAGCGTTAATGTAGGGAATGCCAGGAACAAGGTATAGTACGCTTGTTGCTAACGCTATATCGGGCGTTCCTCCTAATTGGAAAATGTAGCCAGCACTGGCGACAATGGCAGAGAGACACGCGGCGGTGATGGTTATAATGCGAATGTCCATCTTTGTATGTTTAACAAGCAGATGTTTTAATGTGAATCCGTAGACCGTGGCTACAAAAACGATAAACATTGAAATCCAGTCTCCTCCAAAAAGATAGCAGAACGAAGCGTTAGCCGCACTCGCTAATGCTGTAACGACCCATGTCTTTAGTCGAGGCGTCGCTAAAATCTCTTTGAAAAGTTGATCAGCATCGTCTATCGATAATCGCTCTCGTTCAATCCTTTTGCTCAACTTGTTAAGACGAGTGTTGCGAGCAAAGTCTAATCCCAAAGATGGGATTTTTTGATTGATGGAGTAAGTGCTTTCTTTCTTCTCATCCCAGACGGACACATAAATATGCATTGGAAAAATCGAGGTCTCACATGTAACCTTATAGGCGTGGGTAAGCCTGTCTGTAACGTTCATTGTAAACTCTGTCGACGCACCTCCTGCCAACAAGGTTGACGAGTATCCAGAGATGAATTCACAGATTTCCTTTATGCTTGCTTCTTTAATTGCCATGATGTCTGACGATTAGTCTTCAAATTTCTTCATTCCTTCTTTCTCGTCGTAGGTGAAAAGATCAACGCTGTCGATGTCAAAAGAGAGGAAAGGGTGTTTTCCATCTCTCATTTTTTTCACCTTATCGTAAGAGTGAAGACCCAAGCAGATAAGAGGAACAATGATGATACATGCCCAAATGACAAGAAACGAATATGTGTTAGACAACTCAACGAAAGTGGTAATGTTGTTGATTTCTAAAATTTCCATATAAATTTATTTTTAGGTTATACATTAAAGATTATCAATTCTACAATTGTAAATTATCAAAGAATTGCTAATCGCTTTTCCCTGATTGCGGTGCAAAGGTAAAAATGGTATTAGGCTTAGTATAGAAACGATATTGAGTTGTTCCAATAATGGTATTCGGGTTTTCTAATTATTGCTGTCCGCTAAAACTCAAAAGAGCATAATTATCCTGCCCGAAGCCTT
>CAVEVQ010000022.1:0-42425 GCA_963619325.1 Bacteroidaceae bacterium
TGTTGAGCAAATTTATCAGCTGACCATACATCGGCTGTCCGATAAAATGTGTACTTTTGTTCATCGTTGCTTTTTTTATGTGCAAAAACAAAAGTAACAAATAGGGCTGAATTCCAGGCGAGGAATCCAGCCCTATCTTTTGCGGGTTCAAAAAGTTTTAGCGGACAGCAATAATTTTAAAAAAAAATTAAACGGGTAAAATAACAGTGAAGCCGTCTTGCTTTTGGCTTTATAAAGTGGTAATTTTACAAATATATAAACGTAAATACTACTAACATAAACAGAAAAACATGGAGAAAAAATCCAATGATATTCCTTCTGTGATTGGGGATATTGATGCGATGGTTCGCAGTGTGCAGGCAACGTTAGACTGTTTGTCGTATGATGCGAAACGAATAAAACCGTGTGTGGAGGCACTGCAAAGTACGCCTGTGCAGGGTTCGGATAGCGCAGCCAATGCAACGAAGGATTTGGTGAACAGGTTGACTGTTGCAGACGAGAAGTTGGCGGAGGCTATCTACCTTATTGGCGATGCGCTTTCTTCTTTGTCTATTGGTAGCAAGAACTACAAGGAGTCAGTCTGATATTCTAAGAAGGATTAGAAGGGGCGGCATCGTTGGTGTCGTCCTTTTCTGTTTCTGCGATGTCTAAGTTGGCGGAACGTTTTTTCCATTGTTCTTTGGCAAAAGCCTGCATATCTATTTGTTTGTCGCTCTCATCTGTGATTTCTGAACCGAGGATGGTTTCAATTACATCTTCCAAAGTTACGATGCCATCCATTCCACCATACTCGTCGATGACTAAGGCGATTTGCTGCTTTTTGCCCAACATAAGGTCATAGAATTTTGTGATGGCGGCGTTGCCATAGCATACAAGAATGTCTCGCTTGATGTCTTTCAGCCTAAGGTGTTGTTCGTCGTTCGCCAGGTGCAGAAGCACGTCCGTTTTGAGAACGAATCCTGTGATGTCGTCAATGTCTTTCGTATAGATAGGAATACGAGAAAAAGTAAGATACTTTTTGTCTGCAAAGAATTCTTCCAATGTCATATCTTCTTGAGCGGCAAGTACGACTGTTCGGGGAGTCATAATAGCGTGGACTTTGACATTGTCCATTTTCACAAGGTTGTTGATTATCTTGCACTCGTTTTTCTTGAAGACACCTTCACGTTCTCCGATGTTGGTGAGAGCAGCCACCTCTTCACGACTGACAGTCTGTGATTTTTTGCGAGTGAAGAGACGGGTCAAAAGTTGTGAAATGAAGACTAAGGGAAGGCAAATGAAAGAAATGACGCGAATGGCGTAACCACCAGGAATGCAGATTTCCCTCCAAAAACTAGACCCGATTGTCTTCGGTATGATTTCGGAAAAAACGAGTACCATAATCGTTAAGGCGGCAGAACAGAGCCCGAAATAGGCACTTCCGAAAATCTCGGCGGCTTGAGCTCCTACGGCAGCCGCGCCCGCTGTATTGGCGACTGTGTTGAGGGAAAGAATGGCAGCAATGGGTTTTTCTATATTTACCTTTAAATCTTTTAAGTTGGACACTCCTTTTTTATTGACTGGAAGGGACTCTATGTAAGACATTGTGGTTGAATAGAGTGTGGCTTCTAAAAGAGAACAAAGGAATGAGACTCCGAGGGTGATAATAAGTGAGATAATGAGTATGGTCATATCGTGATGAAAAGATAGTAATTGTTATCATGAAAAAAAGCGGAAAATCATTTCTGAAATTTCCGCTTTGGTTAGTGAGCCAGTTGGGGCTCGAACCCAAGACCCCATCCTTAAAAGGGATGTGCTCTACCAGCTGAGCTACTAGCTCCCCGAACACATTCAAGAAATATTTTCTATCTTAGTAAACTTCTGTCTGCTAAAGAGTAACTTTGTTTCTCAAATGCGTTGCAAAATTAGTGCTTATTTTTGAAATAGCAAGTAAATAATCTTATTTTTTTAAAATAATTTCAAAAAAGTCTTTTTCAGAGATTTCATATACTTGAAAATCAATGAATTGTAGTTTTAAGAGATGTGTTCTAATTTAGAAGGAAGAGCTTTTGAAACACAAAAATATTTGGAAAAGAAGAGGAGCTTCCCTTGTAGAATTTGTTTGCATAGGTGCGGAAAAATGTAAGAGGTGTGAATGTGAGATTTTTGGTTTAAAAATCATACTTTTGCGGCTGATTTTAAAGGAATCGGATATGGTAAAGATTAGAGAATTGTTTTGGATATTTTTTGAGATAGGAGCCTTCACTTTGGGCGGTGGCTACGCAATGCTCTCAATGGTTGAGATGAAGATTGTGAATGATAAAAAGTTCATGGAGAAGGACGAGTTTTGGGATTTGATTGCGGTGGCGCAGACCTTGCCAGGAGTCTTCGCTATTAACACAGCACTTTATGTAGGTTATAAGTTGAGAGGAAAATTAGGTGCGTTTGCCTCTATGGTTGGAGCAGCTCTGCCCTCGTTTATCGCTATTTTGTTGATTGCTATTTTCTTTTTGGAGTTTAGAGATAATCATTATGTTGAGAGTGCTTTTAAAGGAATTCGGCCGTGTGTAGTGGCTTTGATTCTTTCTCCAGCTGTAAAACTTATATGGAAAGAGAAAAAACATTGGTGGAGTTTGTTGATTCCATTAGTGGCGGCGTTCGTCATTTGGTTTTTTAGTGTCAATCCTATTCTGATAGTCGCTTTGGTGATTGTAGTGGCACTTGTGTATTGCTATTTCGTGAACAGGAAGAATATGAAGGAAATAAAGGGATAAGAGATGGAGACGAGTTTGTTTGATATTTTAGCGGTTTATGCAGAACTTTTATATGTGTTCTTTAAAATCGGATTGTTCGGGTTCGGTGGTGGTTATGCGATGATTTCGTTGATTCAGTTTGAAGTGGTTGACCATTTCGGGTGGATGACAGTAACGGAGTTTTCTGATATGTTGGCGATTTCGCAGATGACGCCAGGACCAGTTTCTATCAACACTGCGACCTACGTTGGATATGCGGTGTGTAAGCAGTGGGGGTATCTGTCGGGAGTGTTGGGTTCTGCTGTGGCAACGGTCTCTTTGTGCCTGCCTTCCATATTGTTAATGATTTTGGTAATTAAGTATTTCTTTAACAATAAGGAAAATGTTTATGTGAAAGCGGTGATGTCTGGTTTGCGACCTGTCTTGGGAGGTCTTATTTTGGCGGCAGCACTGATGTTGATGAATAGAGAGAACTTTTGCGATTTGCCGTTTACGACAGAGGAAAATGGCAGTTGGAGGTTTGATGCGACATTAGGTTATGGGCTGTCTATTTTCATCTTTATTGCGTCATTTGTAGCGTTGCATATCTTCAAGGTGAATCCGATGTGGTTGATTGTGATAGCAGGTGCGATTGGCGTTGCCGTGATGTAAACGAATTGGCTATGGTGAAATAAAAATGAGGCACTTTAAAATGCCTCATTGGGTTTTAATAGGGAACTGTCACCGTAACTCAGGAAGCGGAAACCGTTTTTCATGGCATAGTCATAGATTTTTCGCCAATCGTCGCCTACCAATGCCGAGATGAGTAGGAGGAGTGTGCTTTGTGGTTGGTGAAAGTTTGTGATAATGGCTTTTACTATATGGAACTTGTAGCCTGGCACTATGATAATTTGTGTGTTGGCTTGAATCGTATCTAAATGATTCCTGTCCATATATGAGAGAATAGAGGCGAGAGAGTCGTCTGTTGGGATGTCTGATGAACCATCGTAGGGCATCCACTGAGAGACGGTAAGGTCAGTCTCGTGAATTTGTGGGTTTTGTGAAATGATTTTACCAATGTAGTATAAACTTTCGAGGGTGCGGACGGAGGTAGTCCCGACGGCGATCACACGTCCGGCGATTCTGATTTTTTCAATGGTTTCTCGTTTGACAGATATCCACTCGGAGTGCATCGTATGCCCACCGATGGTATCTGACTTGACAGGTTGAAATGTGCCTGCTCCGACATGAAGTGTGACCTCTTCTACATTGATGTTTTTTTCCTCTAAACTCTTGAATACCTCCTTTGTGAAATGAAGTCCAGCGGTAGGGGCGGCGACAGAACCTTTGATTTTAGAGTAGACTGTTTGATAGGTGATCTTGTCTCGTTCAACTGTCTCTCTGTGTAGATAGGGAGGAATAGGAAGTACTCCGAAAGCATCTAAAATGGAGGCAAAGGTGAGTTCATCTTTCTCCCACGAGAAGCGAACGTTGTAGGAGTTGCCGACAGCCTCTATCTTTTCCGCATAGACGGTAATGTCTTCATTGCCAATTGTAACCACTTTAGAAAGCAGACCAGTTTTCCATTTGTTCGCATTGCCGATCATACATTTCCAAACACATTCCTTTGTGGATTGGAAAGTCAGCACATAGTCGTGAGGTTGGATGGGTTCTAAGCAGAATATCTCGATGCGTGCGCCTGTCTCCTTGTGAAAAATCAAGCGGGCTTGAATGACGCGCGTGTTGTTGCAGACGAGAAGTTCTCCCTCATGAAGATAGTCAGAAATGTTTTTAAAAATTGTATGAGAAATATTTCCCTTATCGTAAAGAAGCAACTTAGACTCATCTCTTTTTTCAAGGGGGAATTTAGCAATGCGATCGTCTGGCAATTCGTATGTGAAATCTTTGATTGCGATTTCTTGAGGATTTATCATATTTCGTTAGTCTGACATTTCAATGTTTGTGCAAAAATAGTGAACTTTGCTTTGAAAATATATCATAAAAAGGAATAAAGAAGTAAGCCATGGTAAAAGTAGGGGATAGAGTAAGGTTTTTGAATGCTACGGGAGGTGGCGTTGTGTCGAAGATAGTGAACCGAGAGTTGGTTATGGTAACCGATGCAGATGGTTTTGACATTCCAACGTTGGCGAAAGAGTGTGTTGTTGTTGAAACGTCAACTACTGTGCATACCCATGAGAAGATAGTTGAGAAACCCAAAGTCGTGGAGACGATAGATGATTTTGTGAGGAAAGAGAGAGAAGACAAGGAGTATGTACCACAGGCGGAGACTAAAGAGGGAGAAATCTTGAATGTTTTGTTGGCTTTTGTTCCACAGAACATAAAAGTGTTGTCGACCACCGACTTTGATGTCTATTTTGTGAACGACAGCAATTATTATTTGGCTTATAACATTGCCACGGTTGCAGGCACGAAGTTCGTTAGTCGAGCTGTTGGTTTTATTCAGCCGAACACAAAAATCATAATCAAGGAGTCTGTGAAGAGTGAGTTGAATGAGTGGGAGAACGTGCGTGTGCAGTTATTCGCTTTGAAACAAGATAAACCTTATTTTCTGAAGACCGTTTATGATGTGAAGATTAAACTGAATCCGGTGAAGTTTTTTAAACTGCATAGTTTTGTAGAAAACGATTATTTTGAGGAGTTGGCATTGGTGTCGTCGATTGTGAAGAATGACGAGGCGACTAATTCTGTTTTGGTAGATGAGGAACTTGAGAAAATCGCAGCAAAAGAGAGTGGAAGTATTGCACACAAAGTATCGAAGCCCAATCAGCGACCGGAAATCATCGTGAAAGACTTGCACATCAATTCGTTGTTGGACAATACCAACGGTATGAGTGCGTATGATATGTTGCAGTATCAGTTGAAAGTCTTTGAGGATACGATGCAGGAGAACGTGAAACATAAAGGTCAACGTATTGTCTTTATCCATGGAAAAGGGAATGGTGTTCTGCGCAAGGCTGTTTTAGATGAACTGAAGAAGAAATATTCCACTTGCTATGTGCGAGATGCCTCTTTCCTAGAGTATGGTTATGGAGCGTCAATGGTAACAATAAAATAATGGCAGACAATTATTTAGAAAAACGGCACGAATCCTACGAAGAGAAGAAAAAGAAGTGGGAGAAAAAGCGATCACTTGAACAGCTGAAGCATCGTATTCAGAAGATGAAGGAATGTGGAGGAAAAAAGGATGAAACAAGTAGAGCTTGAGGGTTATTAGTTATTGTACTATTCTTATTCCAACACATTCGGATTTTGTATGTCATCTATAGAGGGATTGGAATGATTATTGTTTGAAAAATTTCAAGTGTATAAAAGATGAAAAAGACAGAGTACAGAGGACTAGGAATGGGGGCATGCCCCCACAGACATCAAATGTGTGTTGGGATAATCTACAGTAGATTAATAGATAAACTACCGGCTAAGTATAGAGTGAATTTTCTTATAGACTCGACGGTTACTGAGGTGAAGTGGCAAGAAGGGGAGAAAAGAGTGAGGCCGGATATTTCGTTTTATGCAAATGTGAAAGCTATAAAGGATGAGGTTGAGCATTCAGATCTTTTGTTTGTCATTGAAATTGTTAGGTGTGGAGGAGAAAGTTATTCAATTGATAGAATCGAAGAACTTTTTGAGAAAAGTAAGACACTTAGGGAAGCTTTCCTTTACAATTATGAGAAGAATGAATGGGTTCGATATTCAAGGGAAGTGAAAAAAGGTGTAGTTGACGACTATTCTACAGTATTTGAATTCAGGTTGGGGTCGATTGGTGATTCGTGCTTCAGCCCTAAGTCTACTTCATATCCACTGAAATAGGCTTATTTATTAAGTGAAATTTATTAACTTTGTCGCTCTTGCAAAAGAAAGAGTTTTCGATAATGAATTTAATAAAGAAATTGTTGGTCGGTGGAGTTGTGATTATTGCACCGATGTGTGTTGTTGGTCAGGAATATGAAGCGGTGATGGGCGATCAATATGAGCCCATAGCGTCTGATTCAACAGATTTTGTGGTGGATGAGGATGAATCAACTTTAGAGAGCGATTCTCTGATAATTAGTTCTGTCACTACGATAAGTTTGCCAGTCGATTCTTTGCAGAATATTGATTCTTTGCTTGTCGCCCGTTATCATTTAGGTTGGGATAGTTTGCGTGTAAACCCCTACGCTTATCCAATTGATTCTATAAAAGATACTTTCGTAGTGGATTGTCGAGGATTCTTTCCTCCGAATGTCAATGTTGTAACGTCGGAGTGTGGCGAGCGCTGGGGACGTTTCCATGCAGGTACGGATATGCGACTTAAGGTGGGTGATTCTATTTATGCGGCGTTTGATGGCAAGGTTCGTATGGCAAAATATGGACATCCTCGCAAAGGATATGGCTACTATGTGGTTTTGCAACATGCTAATGGCTTAGAGACGCTATATGGGCATTTGTCAAAGATTTTGGTAAAGGTAAACCAAGATGTAAAGGCGGGTGAAGTGATTGCGTATGGTGGAAATACGGGACGTTCAACGGGACCGCACTTGCATTTTGAGTTTCGTTATTTGGGAAATCCTATCAACACAAGGAATTTGTTGATGATTACTGATAGCACAATGGAGATGCGGGCAGACACCTACGTTGTCCGTCCGTCAGGCAAGAATATCAGTGGCTCTTTTGACGAGTTTTATAAGTATAAGCATAGTCCAGCGGTTTATCACAAAGTGCGTCCAGGTGATAATTTAGGAAAGATTGCGAGGAGATATCATACAACGGTGTCTAAACTTTGCAAGTTGAACAGAATAAAATCTACTACGATTTTGAGGATTGGCAGACGATTGAGAGTGAGATAATTTGTGATTGTCTGTTCAATGTAGATGAAAAGAATAGCGGAATGAGCAGTTGACCTATTCCGCTATTTGTTGTTTGTCTATTTTACCGTGCGTTGGCAATAATCATGCCTCGAATCCTCTCGTTGAACTCGTCATTGGCAATGAGGTCTTCAATGTTGATATGTATTCTGTAACGCCAGTAGTTGTCTGGATCACCTGGGTCATTGATGCGTTCCTTGAAAGTCTCGCTCCAACGAACCTTGCCATCGGTTGCCATCCAATCTTGAATTGGAAGTATGACCCATGCTGCAGGAGACTTGAGGTGGTTTTCAATGATTTGACGGACAATCCACGGCTCGCAGAAGAATGGTGCACCTCCAAATTGGTGCAACTCATTGCTAAAATATCTTTGGACGCTGTCTCTCTCGGTTTCCCACCATTGTCGCATCGTACTCATGTCGTGGGTTGATGTCGTGCAGACAGAGAGACGTGGTATGCGGCTCAGATTGTCAAATTCCACATAGGGCTGTTTAGGCATTCTCTGAATCTCTAAACAAAGGATTTGCAACTCACGCAAAAGGGGAGCAACACATGGAGGCACCATTCCTAAATCTTCAGCGCATACCATCATGTTGGTAGAGTTGATCATTGCAGTGAGTTTCTTTTTCGCTCCGTCGTACCAGAAATCGTTGTGTCGGCTGAAATGGAAGTACTCGTAGATATAACTCAACTTGTCCCTCATCTCTTGAGGTAACGTAGGGAATACGAAACTTGAAGTTAACGAAATCCGAGGGTGATATTTGTCTTTCTCTTTATAATCCTCTACGAAGAGAACTTGACAGCAGAGCAGGTAAAGCCCTTTTTTGAGTTCTATATTCGTAGGGTCGGATGAGATATGCTCATCAATTTTTGCCTGCGTAGTGTATTCGGGTTTGAGATGATAGAACCCATCCCCATCGGATATTAAGTATTTATTTCTTACTTCATTAGCCTCTTTGCCAAAGATGTTGTCTACGACGGCATCGTTGATAAGAGGTTCTGTGAATTTTTTCTTGTCAAATTCAAGTCCGAAATTCTCTATTTCCTCAATGCTGAGTGGCATAGCGGGAGTGAACTGCCCTAACAGTCCATAGTGAGAGTCTGTCGGTGTCCTGAAAATGCGGAAAAAACCTAATATGTGGTCGATTCTGTAGGCATCAAAATATTCAGACATTACTGAGAGCCGTCTTCTCCACCATTGGAAGCCGTCCTCTGCCATTTTGTCCCAGTTGTATATAGGGAATCCCCATACTTGACCTGTGCGTGTGAAATAATCGGGTGGAGCTCCTGCGCAGCCATTGCGGTCGAATAAATCAGGCTGCTTCCATACGTCAACGCTACATGGACTCACACCGATTGGAATATCTCCTTTCAGAGCAACTCCTTTTGTATGTGCATAGTCTACAGCCTCTTTCAGCTGCTTATGGAGGTGGTATTGCACGAAGAAGTGGATGGCGACATGATCGTATTCCATATTAGACGGGTCGCAATAAGACTCGACACGTTTAGCGTCGTAGTTTGCGTCTCGTCCCCAATGACTGAAATCGGTGGTCGAAAATTTATGGTGAAGAAAGCAGAATACGGCGTATGGTTTCAGCCAATCTTCATGCTCTCTCATGAATTTCTTGAAATCTTCTGTTTGGAAGGTCTCTTTTGCGTAGAGGTCGTAAAGTTCGTGGAAATAAATCCACTTGTATTTGTTGACAGCTTCATAATCAACGAAGATTTCTTCGTTGAGTTCCTTCTTTTGCGCCTTGTATTTCTTAGGGTCTTTTAATTTTCCAATTTTATCTATGTTGAGATACATTGGATGAAGTGCGTATACGGAGATCGCATTGTAGGGGTATGAGTCTCTCCATGTGCCAAAATTCGATGTGTCGTTGATTGGCAATGTCTGGATGATTCGTTGACCAGTCTTTTCACACCAATCAGCTAATTTTTTCAAATCGTTGAACTCTCCTACTCCGAAACTGTCCTTTGAACGAAGAGAGAAGATAGGAATGACAGTACCTGCCGCTTTGAACGCAGGCAGGGAAAAGTCAGGTTCTGGGTCGTTGACAATCACAATGTCTGTTGAAATTGAGAAATCAGGCATTAAATAGTGGTTGTCTCCTGCTTCCCAACTTTGAATGATTTTATTCTTTGGGTCGCGGATAACATATTTGTATTTGAGAGGGAAATCAATCTTATTCCCATCTAATACTTTGGCAAAGTGAGGGTACTGAAGAGGGTTGAGTGGCACTGCTGCATCCTCTTCCCATTTCCCGATGATAGAAGAGTCGCCTACAATGGCCAACTCGTGATTATGGTTTACCTTCGTGCTGACGGTCTTGAAAATGAAGGGAATCTTCTCAGAAACTCTCTTTATTGGCTTTTCATTATGTCTGCGAATGGACTTTTGGAACGTTGCAGACATTTCCATTCGCCCTATTGGCGGGTAGGCGTTGAATGTGTCATAGATGAGGATTGTACTGTATTCTTTGCTTAATGGGCTAAAAGTGTGAGACAATGATTCTTCGGATCGCACTTTGTTGCCGGACTTGCAGATGTAGAAGTTGTAGCGGAATGTCTTGTCATTAGTGTAAAAGGTGATTTTCCATCCTTGTTCTGTGTATTCCAAGGGAATTCCTGCTCCGTTAGAACCACGGAGTGCTTCAGTGTCTCCTTCAATGAATACTTCTTCGCCCCATTGGGAATTATATCTTAGGTAAAGGGTTATTTTCATACGCTTTATTTGATTAGTTTTGTTCAAGGATAGATTGTTTATTCGTTTTCAGGTACAGTTTCACCTTTCCTGTAATAATAGATGACGCCATATTCTCGGCAGCTATTGATCTTTTCCTGGGGGGGGAGGTTTTCGTATTTCTTTTCTACTTCATCCCAAATTTCAAGAATCAGTTTGTCTACCTCTTTATTGAGGTTTGCAATGTTCTCAATACAGCGGGCGGTATTGTTTTGCAAAACTTTTTGATAGTTGTATCCCTCGGCGAAGATGTCGTAAAATACGCGGACTTTTCCGATAGGAGGATTGTAGATGGGTACGCCACCTTGAGAGAGGCGTTGTTGCTCTCCATTGATGATTTTTTTCCCCCATTCAAAGATGTTCTCGTCGGTGGCGAGGTCGGGGACTGCAAAATTGTCTGGCTCCAAACCATATAGCCTTTTTGCCTCGGTTTTTATCTCATTTCGTTGCACGCACATATTCAGCACTTGAATGAAATGGGAGATGTATAGGCGTGCTGTTTTTGCGTCTTCTTGCAGTTTCTTGTTTCGCGTGAATTGATTTTCGCTGCACTGTCGGCTTTCTCCTAACGCTCTTTGATAGCGGACGAGTACCGCCTTGGCGTTCTCCCATAGTTTATAGGAGAAGGCAAGGCTGTAGAGGTCAATCTCGTAGCCACTGTTAACCGCCTGCTGAAGAGAACGTAACCTCGCTTGGTTCGTATTGGGTAGTCTCCTGTATGGCATAACAAAAAATTAACTGATTCTGTATAGCAATTTCTCTGCGAGGTCGTAAAAGACTTGCTTTTCTGCTTCTGGACGATTAACTTTTCTTAATGCCTCAATGGCTTGTTGATAGTAACTCTCCATCTTCTGCTCCGTTAGGGTACGAAGTCCGAGATTGTCATATATCTTAGTCACAGCGGCTATTTTTTCTTCTCTATTGAACTCTTCTTTTTGAATCCATGAGAGAAGTTCTTCCTTTTCTTCTCCTTCTGCTTTTTGTAGGGCGTTGATTAAAAGGAAAGTTTTTTTATTGCAACAGATGTCTCCGCCAATTTGCTTTCCGAAGTTTTTCTCGTCGCCGTACACATCTAAAATATCATCTTTCAACTGGAAGGCGATTCCTATGCCGATGCCAAATTCGTAGAGGTATTGTGCGTCTATCTCACTGGCTCCTCCGCAAATGGCTCCAATCTTCAGACTGCCTGCCAGAAGAACCGCCGTTTTCAGTCGAATCATCTCAATGTACTCTTCTACGCCTACGTCTGTTCGGCTCTCGAAGTCTATGTCGTATTGCTGACCGTCGCATACTTCGGCTGCTGTTTTTGAGAAGAGACCGAGCAGTTGGGGTAACACCGCAGGATCGCATTGCTCTAATAATTGATAGGATTTGATGAGCATAGCGTCGCCTGAAAGAATGGCCTCACTATCGTTCCATTTGACGTGAACGCAGGGATGCCCGCGGCGTACTTCCGCACGGTCCATAATGTCATCGTGCAAAAGTGTGAAATTATGGAAAACCTCAAGGGCAAGTGCCGGCTTAATTGCTTTTTGAATATCTCCGGAGAAGAGTTCGCACGCCATTAGCGCAGTTAGTGGGCGAATCCTCTTCCCTCCTAATGAGAGAACATACTGAATGGGGGCATACAAGTTCTGTGGCTCCATGTCCCATGGGAGTTTCTCTATTTCTGTCGCGATAAATGATTGTAATACTTTGGTTTCCATCTGTACGCTATTTTGATTTGTTCTTTATTCCTTGTTTGAGCTTTCATTCTCTGATTTGCCTTTGCTTGTGTCTTCCCTTCGTGTGCGGTTATAACTTCTATAACTGTCATATTCAATCTCAACGTCAGGCTCGACAAACTCGTCTTTATGGTTCAGCAAAAACGTGATATATTTGATCGTGAGTCCACGGCTGAGCCATTGCTGTTCGTAGGCGGTTTTGATTGAGAGTATCTTGTCGTCCGAAAAATCAGAGTGATAGAGGTCGTTGTTTTGAAAGACAACTTCGTAGTGATTTGCCTTGATCATCTCATTGGTGTAGGTGAAGAGAAAATTACTGTCGGTCTTGAGGTGGATGAGTCCGTTCTCTTTCACAAATTGCTGATACAATTCCATAAAGCGGGTTGATGTGAGACGTTTGCGTACTTTCTTCATCTGTGGATCTGGGAAGGTAATCCATACCTCCGATACTTCGTCCTTGGAAAAGAACTCATTGATGATTTCAATGTTAGTACGTATAAAGGCTACGTTCTTCATCCCTTTCTGAAAGGATGACTTCGCTCCTGTCCACATTCGCGACCCTTTTATGTCTACCCCGATAAAGTTTTTCTCGGGATACATATCTGCCAACTCGACTGTGTATTCTCCTTTGCCGCATCCCAACTCCAACACGATTGGATTGTCATTGCCGAAGAATGTGTTCCATTTGCCTTTTAGTTCGAATGGCTTTTGCTTCTCGCGCAACGCTGAAAACGTATATTGGAACACATGTGGAAACGTGTCCATGTCTGCAAATTTGGCTAATTTATTCTTTCCCACAGTCTGCTGTTTTTCTGATAATTATCTATTGCGAATAGTATTATTGTGATTATTATTCGTGTTTATTCGCACTTGGTTTGATTCTCAATCCGATTTCATGGATGCCTTTGAGTGTATCGTTTCTCATCCCTTGTGCAATGTCGAAATGGTAGTTCCCAATTTTCGGGAACTTAATGTCTGAGAGGAATAATACGGGCAACTCATGAAGCGAACCTGTCGATTTCCCAATCCATTTCCCGTAATTGTCAGCCAAAACACATTCTAAGGTGTCACCATACTCAATATTGTCTGGTGAAACGGAGCGAACGAAAATCCAGAAATTTTTGTAGTTGTAGTCTGCCGAGTTGCGAATGTCGATGATGATATCATATCTTCCCGTCGTGTCGGTGGAATTGTAGTCGAACGATACCAAGTCATTTTTATACCATCCCTTTTCGTTGATTAGACTCACCTCGTGGTAGACGGCGTCGTCACTGCAACTGCTCATCAGAACTACGAATTGCATTGACGCAAGAATGCTTCTGACAATTAGACTCGTGTATGGAAATTTATCTCTCATCTCTCTTTATTTACTCGTTTGCATTTTGTGCGTTTTCAGAAGATTGAGAGGCATTGTTAGGTTTTGAGGCATCCTCTCTGTTTATGTTCGTTTGGACCGTCTTGTTTTGTCCGTCACGATTGCCGTTGTTATTACTGCGGTCTCTATTCTGATTGCGTCTATCGTTGTTGCGGTTCTCGTTTCTGTTTCCTTTGTTTCTGTTTTCGTTACGATTCTCGTTGCGGTTTTCGTTTCGTTCACCGTTTCTGTTGTTATTGCGGCGGTCTCTATTCCGGTCGTTGCTACGATTTTGATATTGTCTATCCCCCTGCTGACGAGGTTTTTGTCCTTGAACTTGGGTTGACGAGGTGTTCTCTTTTTCACCATCTGCTATTTCAACGGTTGGTGTGGAAAGAGGTTTTGCTTCTGTGTTTGAATCTCTGTTGATAGAATCGGCAGCAGCCTGATTGTCAGTGGGTTTATTAGATTTTTCTGTTGCCTTGTCAGTCGGTTTGCCTTTCTTCTTGTTTTTCTTCTTTTTGTCGAAGCGTGTGAGGCTGTCTTGTCCGACAACATTCTCGTAGTCGATTTTTTTCTTTTCCTCTCCGTCTTCTTCTAACAGATTGTCTACTTTGATTCCTTTTTTGTTGAGGGCGATGATTTCTTTTACCCTCTCCACAGGGATAGATACAAGATTGGATGCCATGTTTTTAGCGGATGAATATTGCATAAATCCACTGAATACATCTGTTTTAAAGTGGTAGAACGTTCCATCCGCCGTTTCCAAAGGGATCTCTCGGTTGGGTAGCTTTTTTTGTGCCTCAACGTATGCATCGATTTCAAAGTTGAGGCAACACTTTAGTTTCGCGCATTGTCCCGCCAATTTCTGTGGGTTGAGCGAAATCTCCTGGTAACGTGCCGAACTGGTTGCCACGGAACTGAACTTCGTCATCCAGCTTGAGCAGCATAGTGGGCGACCACAAGGGCCGATTCCTCCGATTCGACCAGCCTCCTGTCTTGCTCCAATTTGTTTCATCTCAATGCGCACGTGGAAAGTGTCTGCTAACACTTTAATGAGTTCCCGGAAGTCTACTCGTTCGTCTGCTATGTAGTAGAAGATGGCTTTATTGCCGTCTCCTTGGTATTCCACATCGCCGATTTTCATGTTGAGCTTGAGGTTCTCCGCGATCTTGCGGGCGCGCAGCATTGTGTCATGCTCTTTTGCTTTTGCCTCCTCAAATTTTTCTAAGTCGTTCGGGCGCGCAATGCGGTAGATGCGCTTGATCTCAGTGCGAGTTTGGTCTACATGGTATTTCTTCATCTGTGCCAACACCAACTGACCCGTCATTGAGACGGTTCCTATGTCGTGTCCTGGCGACGACTCTACAGCGACAACGTCTCCCTTCACCAAGGTGAGGTTGTTAGTGTTGCGGAAATATCCTTTTCTTGTATTTTTGAACGTCACCTCGACCAAGTCTGTTGCGGCAAGTGATTCAGGAATGTCGCACAACCAGTCAAATGTGTCTAATTTTTGGTCTGTCTTTTTGCTGCAACCTTTGCAATTCATTCTGCAGCCTTCATTTATACTCATGTATAATCTTGACTATATATGTGGTTAAAAATATATATCGGCGACATAGCCTGCCGATATAGAGAAATATATTGAGGAGAATCTCAATAACCTATTTTCGGATAAGGACAGCGAATTTGAGAGCCAGGTCGAAGAAGACTATTTTAGCTTGTGCGTTTTGCTCAATGTGCCTTTCGGCGAGCGAAACTTCTCGCATGAAGCTTTCAACATTTCTCTCGTTGATGAAAGGGGAGAATTTTGTAGAAAAATTCGCCTCTTCGTTCGATTGATAGTTCAACTGCTTCTCTTGTAGGTTATAGATGAAATTCTCTCGTATGGTCTTTTGTGTATATTTTAGGAAGTTAACCTGCTGTTTTCTGCCCGCCGCATGCACCTCTTCTGCCCAACGTTGCATCTCTTTCACTTTTCTCGCAAAACAGAGTCGCATCACAAGGACAAACCAATTGAAATTCTCGTTTTCATCTTCGGAGTGCTCGTAGAGCTCCATAGCTTTCGTCAAACTGCCATTGGAAATGTGCGCCAAATGTGCCAACTCTTCGGAATCTAACGTGTGGTCGGCTCCTAAGGCTTTGGCAATGTCTGCCTCTGTCAATGGTGGCACGAAGAAACGTTGTGTCCTGGAAGTGATGGTCGGCAACAACTTTTCTGCTTCATCGCTCACCAAAATAAAAAGCGTCTTCTGTGGTGGCTCTTCAATGATTTTCAGCAGTTTGTTGGCGCAAACATCATTCATCATTCGCTCTGGAAGCCAAATAATCATCACTTTATACTCCGACTCGTATGACTTCGAGGCGAGTTTCTGAATGATTTTATCACTCTCGTTGGCGTATATCTGACTTTGCTTATTGTCCTTGCTCATTACTCGCTCCCAATCTGCTAGGGTGAAATAGGGTGATTTCAACACTCGCTCTCTCCATTCTGGTAGGAAATTATCGCAAGTAACGGTGTCTTTCATTCGGGAAATTGGAAATGCAAAGTGTAGGTCGGGGTGAATCAACTTCTGCATCTGCTGGCACGAAGGGCAGACTCCGCAAGAATCGTGCTCATCTCGATTCGGACAATTGACATACTGGGCCAGTGCTAATGCAAGTGCCAATTTGCCAGTCCCTTGTGGACCTTGTAGTAACAACGCATGCGGTAACCTGTTGTCGATCACCGACTTGATGAACGACTCTTTCAGTCTTTCTTGCCCGTATACATCTTTGAATTGCATTTTTCCCTCTTGATAAGATATCCAAAATATACCTTACAAATTTACGACAAAAATGCGATATTTTGTTGTGGTTTTTGAAAAAATGAGAATGGGAGATTCTATTTAAAGATGATACTCTATTCGCAATGAGTTCGGGTTCTCTTATTCTTCTTTATTGCATCATCCAACGTTTTAATTCTTCCACACTTTTCCCTCTCTTTTTTGCGTATTCATTCATCTGGTCTTCTCCCACTTTACCCACCATAAAATAAAAAGCCTTGGGGTGCGAGATGTGTAGGGCGCAAATGGATGCGTTGGGTTTCATAGCCCCATTTTCTGTTAATGTGATTCCAATGTCACTGAGATTTATTAGTTTGTTCGCTTCAAAAAGCATAGATAAATCTGGAATAGAGGGGTAGCCAAATGCAGGACGGATTCCTTCTGCATGGGTGATTTCTCCATAACCCCAATATTCATTGCGGATTTTTTCGTGTAGCCACACCGCAGTGGCTTCCACCAGACGGTCAGCCACACTTTTTATCAACAACGACCGGTAATCATCGCATTTTTCTCGCTCTTCTTCTGCCCATTCGTCTCCTCCGTGAATGGTTACTGCAAACATTCCGATATAATCTTTCTTAGGTGATATGAAGTCGGCTATGGATAGGCAAAAATCGCCTTTCTCGCTGGGATGTTGTTGTCTCAGCATAGGCAGGTATAGCTTCTCTTCCTCTTCTTCAAGTATGGATATACCATCTCCTTGGCTTCTTGCTTCGGCAAAGTAAATGATTGCTCGAGGCTGAAAACGATTCTTCTCCATACCCTCGCGGAGCACCTCTTGTGCGTCTCGAAAGAGTTGATACGCCTCTTTTGCTTTTTCTTTGTCTTCAGAACGGAATCTGTTGAGCCATTGTACTTTGCAGGCTTCACAATCGCACAATGTCTCTAACCCGTCATAGTGTCCGTTCATTTTCCATGCGAGAAAGAAATACCTCCAGTCTATCCGCATAATGACGGATAGAAGGTCAATGTCTTTGATTATCTTTCGTCCTAAGAAAGATGGACGGATAGGTTGATACATGTGTTTCTATGTTTTTTTTCAATTGCAGACTTTTTGTCGCTCTCGTCTGTTGCTCAATTCCGTGGTTATTTCTGTCATTTTCTGTTGGTTGAGTGGGTAGAGAAGCATCAGGACGGCACCGACAAACGCAATGATAGCGGGAATCCAACTCATCAATTCAATGATGCCTGGCACGGCCGCTTCAATAGAGGCAGAGTCTTGTCCGTTGTACCCATAAAGACCTAAGACAAGTCCGATAATCGCTCCCGCAATTCCTCCTCCAAACTTGGTGGCAAACGAGCCTGCCGAGTAGACTAAGCCTGTGGCGCGACGCCCATTCGCAAACTCCGAATAGTCGGCCGCATCTCCTAACATGGCGAAAAAGAGGGTGGGCATGATGGCGGCAGCACATTCGCTAAGCGAACCAATGACGAAGATAGCGACCTTGTCTTGAGGACCGCAGAACATCAGCATTGAATTGATCACACCACTCACCACCAAGGCTCCAATGAAGACATTCTTTTTGCCAATACGGCGTGAGAGTGGAGTAGTGGCTGCTGCTCCGATGATAGAGGCGACCATCAGGGCGGTCATGTAACCTCCTGCCAATAATTGATTGTGTATGTAGTGAGTAAAGTAAATCACTGTAATCCCCTGCTTTATGTTGTTGTAGATGTTGAAGGCCAATCCTACGACGAGCAATACTATCCATGGACGGTTTTTCACCAAATCTTTCAGGTCGTTCCAAATATTCTCTTTTTGTCCTTTTGGGGGAGATACGCGTTCTCTTGTAAAGTGGAAAGTGATGAACATACAGAGAACTAAGAGGATGGAGAGAGTATAGATGGCTTTGCTGTAGCCTTGACTTTGATCTATCAAAGTGATTTTGTCAGTCGTTAGGTTTTCTTCGCCTTCTACCATAAAATTGTATGTTTCTCCTGCTTTGATGGAAAAACTTTTGCCAAATGTTGGAGTGTCCGTCTTATCTCCTATCATCAGGAAAGAGGCGATGCCATCTTCCGTCTTGATGTTAACATTCTTCACATCTTGTTGAGCCGAGACAGACACTTGATATTTATCATTTTCAATCTTGAGTAGATTGATTTCTGGATTAATGTTCCCGAAGTAGGTTACTAAAAAGAGAAGAGTGCCTTGTACGAGCATACCGCCGGCAAATGCGCCTACCATACGAAAAGAGCCTATGCTGGTTCTCTCTTTGTCGTCTCCCGTCATTACAGCCATTAGTGCGCCGTAGGGAATATTATTGGCAGTGTAGATAAGGGTGAAGAGAATGTATGTGGTATAGGCGTAGGCAATCTTCCATGGAATAGACCAGTTTTCGGGGCATGTGAATAATAACGAAAGAATGATGCCCAAAGGAAGTGCCGACCATAGAATCCATGGGCGAAACTTGCCGTATTTTGATTTTGTACGATCGCCTACGACCCCCATCAGCACATCCGACACGCCGTCGCTCGTTCTCGCCACGAGCATTAGTGTACCCACGGTGGCAGGTGTCAATCCAAACACATCCGTGTAGAAAATGATGAGAAAGGTGGAAACTCCACGCCATGCAATATTGGCAGAGGCATCGCCCAATGCATAGGCTATCTTTTCTTTGAGGGAGAGTTTTTGCTCCATAGTAAATATAGGATGAATATAATATGTGTTTTGCAAAAATAACAATGTGCGACGTAACCTCAAAGGTTCATTGAGATTACATCACACATTTATGCTGCATTGAATCTTATTCGCTTTTTTTTATTGGCCAGTAATATCCATATTCGCTTGAGGTGCCGTTAGTATACGGATGAAAGTCTTCCTGTCCTTTAAGTTTCCTTTTCGTTTCATATTTTATCGTATGTATACCACCAACTCCAAATTGTCCACTGCTAGTTATCTTAGCATAGTATTGAATATATTTATAAGTAGTTTGTTCATCTGAGTCGCTTTTACTATTTGTAATCGTATAGATAATGTCTGAACTGAAATACATTGGAGATATTGTTCCAAATTGGGAATAAGATGGTCCTTTTAAGAGGACATATTTTTCTTTGTCCCCCTTCTTATAGATGGCATAATATTCTTTGCTACTATCAAAACTTATGCTACCATAAACTTTACAATAGGTATTACTAAGTATTTCCATAAAATCCGAAAAACTTGGAGTGCATGTGTTGCGGAATTTGTATTGGTATTCCTTTGTCACAGGGTCGTTATTATAAGTACATTTGAACGAATACGTCTCTCCACTTTCTAATCCAAGAGATTGTACTACTTGATAACAACTTTTGTATAAATGTAGTGCGTTGGCACCCCAAAGAGCTCCACTAGGCAGTCCGAAGTCTACAAAACTATCATCGTAAACTTTGATTAATAGAACGTCGGTCGTGTAAGTTCCACATGATAGGGCTATTTTACATTCTCCAACATTTCGACCGGTTATGGTAATTGTATTGGCGGTCTTGTTGATTGTGTAGTCTATGACACCATAGGCTGATCCGTATGTTTTCAATTCATCAGTCGTTGGAATGCTTTCAAAGTTCAACGAAAGATTAGAAACGTCAGCTTTGGTTGGATTTATAGTGTATGTGATCTTTTCTGTTTCTCCTCGTCTTATGCTTAATGTGCCGATAATTCCGCTTTTTGAGCTGTCTTCAATTTTGTCATTTGACAGGGTGATAGACTTCAATGAATTGTCGACGACAATTTCGAAAGTAGCGGTGAGAGCTTGTGATTTTCCTCGGTTGAGAGTCGCTGTGATTGTTGCTGTTCCATCGGCAAGCCCAACAACGTTGCAATAAAGGTTTCCATCTGCATTCGTTGATATTGAGTTGATCTTGGCTACGGAAGAATTGGAGGAAGACCAAATTACGTTGGATAACTCAAGTCCATATAGGTCTGTGAGATTGCTGGGAGAAAAGAATATGCTAACAGTATCTTCTTTGGTAAGAGTGGCGTTGTGTATTTCATTGTTGTATTCATTTTTCACCCAAATAGATATGGAGGAAGGATATGTTTGTTTGACGGTTACTGTACATGTTTCTGTTACTCCGCCTAATGTAATCGTTATCGTGGCTGTCCCTTCTTCCTTGCTGTTTATGGAAAAAACGATGCTGCCATCTTTTTTCTCTTTCTTCGTTATTGTGGCGATATTTGTATCTGACGATTTTATGATTGCTTCATCCCACAGGGAATTTATCGTGTAGTCGGACTCTGCGATGTCTAATGTGGCAGTGAGATCGGCGGTTTTGTCTGGAAACATATTCATTGTCGTTTTGTCTAAGTTGAATGCATTAATAGCTTTCTTCCATACTTCCACTATGCACTCTTTCTTGATTTTTTCTCCGTCAATGTTTTTGAATGAGGCAACAATGCGCGCAGTACCCGCTTTCGCTCCAGTAACTTGAAAAGAGCAGTCTTCTTCTTTTTGTGTGATTGTTGCTATTTCTATGTTTTCAGATGTTAAATCTATGGAGCAGAATGAAGCCACGTCTGGATTCAAACCAATAGGAAGTGAGTCTGTTTGGTTGTAGCGGATTTTAAATGTGTCTGGGAGATAGATGCTTTTTATTTGCACCTTGATGACTTCTATCTGTACTTCTATGGTCTTGTCTAAAACTGTCGCCGAGATGGTGGTCGTGCCTTCTCTCAATGCGTAAACTCTTCCTTTGCTGTCTACTGAAGCTACGTTTTTGTTTGAGCTATTCCAATAAACAGCGGCTGTGTCCATAGATTCGGGTAATATTTGTACATAAAATTTTTGAGACTCGCCCTCTTCCATTCTGTTGTTCTCGGGGAGGTTTTCCGAAAGAAACTCAACACTTTCTAATTCTATTGTTGTTTCGTCTCCTTTCTCTTTCTTGCAACCACCCCACGCAAGTATCGTGCAGAAAAATATAATTGCTAAACCTACG
This sequence comes from Bacteroidaceae bacterium, assembly GCA_963619325.1. Classification (GTDB taxonomy): domain Bacteria; phylum Bacteroidota; class Bacteroidia; order Bacteroidales; family Paludibacteraceae; genus UBA1181. The sequence continues at coordinate 21,137 of CAVEVQ010000022.1, forward strand.
GCTACTCTTGAAAAATTGTTCTTGCTTCTCATATCTGTGAATAATTGATTTGTACTTAAATTGCTTTGTTCCTTTTTTGTGAATATCTGCAAAAATAATGATTGATTTTTGAACAGAAAATTTATTTTCCATAAAAAAGCAATTGCACTCTCTGAGGGTTGGAAAAACGGACAAAATAGGTGCTTTTGCGGTTGGAAAAACGGACAAAATAAGTACTTTTGCGGTTGGAAAAACGGACAAAATATGATTAAACGAAAGATAATCAGAAAATTAGAGACTTTCTACAAGTCAACTGAAAATGCCATGCTCATCACAGGGGCAAGGCAGGTTGGGAAAACGTATGCGATTCGTCAGTTTGGCAAATCGAATTTCTCTTGTTTTGTTGAATTCAATTTCTTGGAAAATCTTGAAGCAAGACGTATTTTCTCGGAGACGAGAAATGTGGAAGAATTTTTATTGCGTATTACTGCACTCGCTACGGTGAATCTGCAAAAACATGATACTTTGATTTTCTTTGATGAGGTGCAAGAATGCCCCGAACTCGTTACTATGCTAAAATTTTTAGTTGAAGAGGGTAGTTATAGGTACATTCTGAGTGGCTCTCTTTTAGGAGTGGAACTGAAAGATATTCGCTCTGTCCCTGTTGGATTTCTGACGATAGAAGAAATGTTTCCCCTTGATTTTGAAGAGTTCGCAAAAGCAGTGAATTTATCGGATGAGGTCTGGGATTATCTGAAGAAATCATATAACGAAAGAACAAAGGTTGATGAAGTGATTCATCGTCGAATCCTTCAAATTTTTCGTATGTATCTTTCTGTTGGCGGTATGCTTTGGTTGAGGGATGCGGGTGTCGTTCTCCCCGTTTTCAATGTGGAAGAGCCTAAGGTCCCTTTGTTGCTTTCGAAATCAAGAAATTTATTCAAGTTGTTTTCCTCTGATGTGGGATTGTTGGTGTGCCAATATGGACCAACCGCACAGCTTGCTGTTACTTTGGAAGATGCAAATCTGAATAACGGTGCTTTATATGAAAATGTCGTGGCTCAAGAGTTGCGTGCACATGGATCCTGAAGAAACTCCCGAAGTACAAATGCCAAACAATTTTTCTGATATTACTTTGCCTTCTATATAGTTGATTCTTGCGTATCGTTAAATCTTTTGTGATTTCTGACATAATCTTTCCTTACTTTTTTTATGCTCTCTCGCATAATCGTTGTATTTTTGCAAGAAATTTATGTCGTTTAACTATCAATTTGTATAAAAAACGAAATTTTGCATAAAAACAATATTTGAAGATGGCGTATAAGTTTATTTCAGCCGAGGAAGCGGCTTCGTACATCAAAAATGGTGATGTCATTGGTATTGGAGGTTTTTCTTCTGTGGGTACGGTGAAGGCTGTCCCTGAAGCAATCGCAAAAAAAGCCGAGGAAGAGCATGCTAAGGGTAACGAATTCAAAATAGGTCTTATTACCGGTGGTTCTACCGGCGACCAGATCGACGGTGCGCTCTCTCGTGCCAAGGCGGTTCAGTTCCGTACTCCTTTTCAATCATCAAAGTTTATGCGCGATGCTATCAACAAGTGCGAAGTGCATTATTTTGATATGCACTTGTCTCATGTGGCTCAGGATCTTCGCTATGGCTTCTTAGGCGGAATTGACTACGCTATGATCGAGGCTGCTGACATCACCGAGAATGGCGAAATAGTCCTTACAACCTCTGTCGGAATTACGCCTACGCTCTGTGAAAAGGCTAAGCATATCATCATCGAGTTGAATGCCCACCATCCTGCTAAGATTCATGGTATGCACGACCTCTATGAACCTATCAACCCTCCTTACCGTAAGGCAATTCCTGTCTACAAACCCAACGACAGGATTGGTACGGCTACTTTGAAGGTCGACCAAAGCAAGGTGATAGGTGTCGTCCAAACAAATATGCCAGACGGTATCGCTCCTTTTACCCCAGTTGATGCGGTTACCGCTAAAATCGGAGAGAATGTTGCCAACTTCCTCTTGGACGAACTTCACAAGGGCCTTATCCCTAAGGAATTCCTTCCATTGCAGTCGGGTGTCGGAAATATCGCCAACGCCGTTTTGGGTTCACTCGGAAAATGCCAAGACATTCCTGCTTTCACAATGTACACGGAAGTGATTCAAAACTCTGTTGTCGAGTTGATGAAGAACGGACGTATCTCTTTTGCCAGCGGAAGCTCGTTGACTTTGTCGGATGACGTTTTGTTGGATGTTTATAATGATTATGATTTCTTCAGAGACAAGTTGATGCTTCGCCCACAGGAGATCACCAACCACCCTGAGGTCGTTCGTCGTTTGGGTGTCATCGCTATCAACACGGCTTTGGAGGTCGATATTTTTGGAAATGTCAATAGTACGAATGTTGCTGGAAAGAAGATGATGAATGGTTTGGGTGGCTCTGCCGATTTCGCAAGAAATGCTTATTTGTCTATCTTCACTTGTCCTTCAGTTGCAAAGAAAGGCGTCATCTCGGCTATTGTGCCAATGGTGAGCCATTTGGATAGCTCTGAACACTCGGTGAAGGTGATTGTTACTGAGCAGGGTGTGGCAGACTTGCGTGCTAAGTCGCCTATCCAACGTGCGCAGACGATCATCGAGAATTGCGTTCACCCAGACTACAAAGAGTTGCTTTGGGACTACTTGAAGATGGCAGCAGGCACTTGCCATACACCAATGACCCTAATGAATGCCCTCAAGATGCACATCGCCCTTGAAGAGACGGGGGATATGCGCAACACTAAGTGGAACTAATATTATACCTCTTTATATATACGAAAGCCGTTTCTCTTGTGGAAACGGCTTTTTTGATTTTTTCTATTCGTTGAAAATGTATTGCTTCTTCCAATTTATTTCTTCCTCTATCTCTTCAATGATTATGTTCAGACCCAATCGCCCTTCCGCTTTTTCTATACCCCACATTGTTAATGTTTCTAAAAAAATAGTTAACTTTGCCTCCGATTGGGCTTAATTCAAATTAATTTTCTATGTTGAAAAATACAATTTTAGACTTGTTTGGCAAAATCATAGGTTTCTCTAAAATATTGATCGGCTGCGCTTTGGTAGCAGTACCAGAGGTGATTGCGGCTCAGGCGGAACTGCCATTGAACGTTACGGAAGAGGTGTTTAATGATGCGAGTGTCATTAAAACTGAATATGAAATAGATGATAATACTGACCAACCTTACTGGAATGTAGAGAAGGGCGGAATACAAGTAGGTGATGCATCTATTATAACAGGTGGTTGGAATTGGGGCGAGAAGTTCGTTTATATCTATTTTAAAAATGTACCCGACTCTTTGTACTTTGTAGGTTCAAGCCAGGCAGAGTCTACAGGGCCTAAGAAAAATATTTTTTCTTATAAGCCACAGGTGTGGAGAGTAGCTCAAAGCTCTGATGGTAATTCCTGGGTGGTAACAACGTTGGATAGTACTTGTACAACACAATGCGACGATCACTATTTTGATGTAAAGTTGAAAAATACGACTCGTGTTGTTCGACTTTCTTATGTGGGAAATTTGCGTGCTTGGTTCAAAAATATACGAATTACTGCAAAATACTATAATTTACAGGCGATTGTAGATGGTGTGGAAATAAAAAATGAGGAGGTTAGACCATACGATCCGATTAGTGTTGAGGTGGAAAAGAAGGAATGTCATACGATGGTGTGGAATCAGGTGATTCCTGATAAAATGCCAGAAAATAATTTGTTGCTTGTTGGAAATAATACTCTCAACAAAGAAACCATCCATCTAAAAGTTGCCAATGCCGATTTAGGTGTTACGATCGAGGATTATTCAAAGACTTTTGATTGTGGTTCTGAAATTAAGGTGGATGACCCTGCTCAAAAAGGTTACACCTTCCAGGGATGGGAGCCAAAACTGCCAGAGGAGGCTTCGGATGCCATTAACGGAAGTGCCTATACAGCTCAGTGGCTACACAATGAGTATAGATTCGTGGTTTACACGACGGACGAGGATTCAACAGTGTCGGTAAAACATTATGATGATCCGATTTCTGTGGAAGAACCTTCTCGCTTGGGTTATACTTTCGAAGGCTGGGATGTGAATGTGCCTGCAACAATGCCTTTGAATGATTATACTATCAGAGCAAAATGGAGTCTTAACAAGTATAATCTGGTGTTGAAAAAGGGATTGGATTTCAAACCAACGGCTGATACCATAGCGTTCGACTATATGGCGGCGGTTTCTGTAAAAGATCTGTCTCATGAGGGTTACGACTTCAAAGGTTGGGAGCCGGCTTTGCCCGAAACAATGCCTGCCGAAGATGTTGAGGCTACGGCTCAATGGCAAATTCAGGAGTATCGTTATGTGATTTACACTACCGATGATGATTCAACTGTAGAAATAAAAGAATACAATGAAAAATTGAATGAGTTAGAAGATCCTGTTCGCCGTGAGGGCTACACTTTCAAGGGTTGGGATGTAGAACAGCCGTCTAATATGCCTGCCAAGAATTTGGTTATCAAAGCTATATGGGAACTAAACACTCGCACAATCACCCTCAAAGTGGACGATGAAGAGTATATTTCTCAGTCTTTCAAATATGGTGCGGAGGTAAAATTGAAAGGTTATACGGCCCCAACGAAGGTGGGCTACACTTTTGTTGGTTGGAACGACGAGATTCCGACGACCATGCCAGATAAAGACATTGTTTTGGATGCACAATTTGAAATCAATGAGTATCGTGTGGTTTGGGTGAACGACCCTGACGATCTGTCTCTCAACGATACCATATACTATAATTATGGTGCGAAAGTTGGTAAGATGAGCGACCCTGAAAAGACAGGCTACACCTTCAAGGGTTGGAGCGAGGAGGTGCCAGAAACGATGCCTGCCAAGAACATCACCTTTATTTCTCAATGGAATGTCAATTCTTATAGCCTCATCTTTAAGGTTGATGGTTCTGTTTATGTAAAGCAATCCTACGACTATAATTCAGAAATAGACTATTCTTCCGTCTCAAATCCAACGAAGACAGGTTTCTTTTTCTTAGGGTGGGGAAATGACCTTCCAACGGTCATGCCTGATCATGATGTGGAACTGACGGCGAACTGGTCGGCCAACGCCTATGCCTTCATCGTGGTATATGATGAGGAAGACCTTTCATTGAACGATACTACCTATTATGAGTACCAAGACGAACTTCCTGCTTTGGAAACGCCAGAAAAGACTGGTTATTCGTTCAGAGGCTGGGATGTGAAAGTGCCAGAGACGATGCCAGCTAATGATTTGATAGTCACGGCTCAATGGACGATTAACGAGTATGTCTTAACAACGTTGGTCAACTGCAAACCAACGGAATATAGATATACCTACGGTGATGTTGTTTCTGTTGCCGATCCTACTGAAGTGGGTTATCAATTTAAAGGATGGCAGCAAGAAGTGCCGACTACAATGCCTGGACAGAATGTGTTGATTGTTGCCGATATGGAATTACTTAGGTACAATTTCATTACCATTGTTGATGACGTCCGCGACACAATAGTTTATGATTATACAGCAGTGATTGAGACTCCCATCTCTCCGGAGAAAGAAGGTTTCACGTTCGCTGGTTGGGATGGTGAGATACCAGAAACGATGCCTGCTGAAGACGTTACCATCTCTGCAAAATGGACTCGCAATTCATACAATATCTATTTTGTGAATGAAAAAGATACCATTGAACAGCGTGTTTATCCATACCAGGGTGAAATATCTGTTCCTATGGAACCGTCAAAAACGGGATATGCTTTTGCGGGTTGGTTCGATGCGAATGGAGATGAGGTGCCGTCTACTATGCCTGCTGAAGATTTGACATTTGAGGCGACTTGGGATATCAACAACTACTATTTCGTAACCATCGTCGATGATGATACGACGGATAGAAAATACAACTACGGTGCGGAAATTGTGGCGCCTGATAGCCCTTCAAAGACGGGTTACACATTCTATAAGTGGAATAAGGAAATTCCAGAGACGATGCCGGCCTATGATGACACTATCGTTGCTTTGTGGAAGATTAACTCTTATAAGGTCAACTGGGTTATAGGCGAGGGCGATACGGTTACTGTTTCCTACGATTATGGTGAAAACATTGAGAAAATTGCTGACCCGGAGAAAGAAGGATATACATTCGATGGTTGGAACAAGTCTATCGCTTCAACGATGCCATCCAACGATGTGACCTACGTTGCAGAGTTCTCTATCAACTCGTATAGAGTCTATGTAACGGTAGATGGGGAAACAGATTCTACGAAATATACGTATGGAGAGTCGATAGAAGTGCCTGAAGACCCGGTGAAAGAGGGCTTCAAATTTGAAGGTTGGAGCGAAGATTTCCCTATGACAATGCCAGCCCACGATGTTAAAATCGAGGCTTTGTTCGCCCGCGAGACGTACGAAATTATCGCTATTGCCGAGGGTGATACATTCTACTATGAATTTGCATACGAGGAAAAAATCAAAAACATTATCGCTCCATCTGTAACAGGAAAGATATTCGACCATTGGGAACCAGATATCCCAGAGACGATGCCAGCCTACGGATTCTATCTCCGCGCAATCTATGAGTCGCAAGATGTTATGTTGGTTGAGAGGGTGGATGGTGAAACCAATATCCATTATTACAAATATGGAGAAGAGACAATTATGCCATCTGACCCAGAGAAGGAGGGCTATACGTTCATCGGTTGGACACCAGAGTATCCTGCCGTTATGCCAGACACGAATGTGGTTGTTGAGGCTCAGTTTGAAATCAATTCATACAAGTTTACGGTCATTGCTGATGATGACACAACGACGACTTTGTATGAGTATGGTGCGATGGTAACCGCTCCTGAGAATCCTGTGAAGGTGGGGCATGACTTTGAAAAGTGGAGCGCGGAAATTCCTGCGACAATGCCTGCAAAAGATGTAACGATTGAGGCAGTTTTCTCACAAAACACATTCGATTTCACTGTGGTTGCCTATGAAGATAAAATTGTTGTATCATACAAATATGGAGAAGAAGTGATTGCTCCAGAAGATCCAACTCGTGAGGGTTATTCATTCGCAGGTTGGAATGCGGAAATTCCTGCCACGATGCCAGACAGCAACGTAACGGTTGAGGCCTTGTGGACTATCAACCAATACGTTATAACCTATATTGACAGAAACGACACTGTTGCTGTTGATACGTTTGATTACAATGCGAAAATAGAGACCATTTCGGTGGGTGATCGAGAGGGTTACTCCTTCAGTGGATGGGGAGCTGTTCCGTCAACTATGCCAGCCAAAGATTTGACACTCAATGCGGTGTGGACTGTGGAAACATACGATTTCATCTATGCGACCACCAAGAAGACGGTCATGGTAAGTTATTCTTATGGCGACTCTATCATGACGCCTCCAACTCCGAGTCGAAAAGGCTACACGTTTGAAGGGTGGAGCGCGGAGATACCCGCAACGATGCCTGCCCACGATGTGAAGGTGAATGCTGTTTGGGTGGCAAACACCTATACTGTAACGATGAATGTCGGTGGAGTGGTAAAATCTCAGACCTTTGCATACGGCGACTCCATTGTTTTGGATAAGCAGTCGAAATATGGATATGTGTTCAAAGGATGGGTAGAGTACTTGCCGGAGACGATGCCTGCCCACGACCTGACACTCACGGCTAAGTTCAAAGCCAAAGGAAATCTGATCGTTTACTCGGACAATGGAAAAGTCTATGTGACAGGCATCCCGGAGAACGCAGATGTCCTTGTGGTAGATGTCTTGGGTCGTGTCATCTATAGGGGAAAAGAGAGAGAATTTGATTTTAAAGTAGGAGATGTTTTCATTGTTAAGAGCGTAGGTCAAGAGAAGAAGATATTAGTGAAATAAAAATCAAAGTAGTAGAATAGAAAAAGCGAGAAGTCATAGAAAACTTCTCGCTTTTTTATTTATAGAATATTGTTTCGCCCCAATGAATGTTAAGTAATTTTAGCGAAAAAATGACTTGTATTTACTTTTTTTAAGTTACATTTGCGCTAAACTTTGTTCATTGGCGATAGAGTTTACGTGTAGAATATTAATTCACATAAATAATAGTCAAAAAGAAAAATGAGAAGATTTTTGTTGTCTTTAGCAGCGCTCTTCACTTGTTACGCTTTGATGGCTGAAAGGACTATCAAGGGTAAAGTCTCCGATTCGGGAGGTGCATTGCCAAGTGCGAGCGTGATGATCCAAGGAACGACGAAAGGTGTTCCTACGGATTTTGACGGAAATTATTCAATTTCTGTTGAGAATGGAGACGTGTTAGAGATCTCTTACATGGGGTACTCAACGAAAACCATTAAAGTCACAGCTAAAACTCCAAGTGTTTTAAACATCACAATGGAGGAAGATGCTCAGATGTTGGAAGATGTTGTTGTTGAGGTCGGTTACGGAAAGATGCGTAAATCAGACTTGACGGGATCTCTTTCTTCAGTTAACGAGGATGCTTTAAAGTCTACTAGTTCTGTTTCTGTAGATCAAGCATTGCAGGGACGTGTATCTGGTGTGCAGGTGTCTGCTTCATCAGGTCAGCCTGGAGCCGAGTCTTCTGTGCGTATCCGTGGTACATCTACTTTGACGGGTAACTCTTCTCCTCTTTATGTCGTAGATGGTATGCCTATCGGTGGTGGTAAGCAAAGTTCGGGTTCTAACCCATTGGCTGCTATCAACCCTGCAGACATCGTGTCTATGGAGGTTTTGAAAGACGCGTCTGCAACGGCTATTTATGGTTCTCGTGCTGCAAACGGTGTCATCATGATTACTACTAAGAAGGGTAGCGATGCTCAATCAAAGGTTTCTTACTCTGGATCATTCTCAGTCTCTTCTGTTGGAAAAAGCGACAGATTGGATTTGATGGATTTGCAAGAGTATGCAAGCTTCTACACTGACCCTACGGTTATGTCTGCGTTTAAAGTGGCTTCTGCTGATGCTGAGTTAAAGGCGGCTGCTTTGGTAGGTGGTAAGGGTACGGATTGGCAAGATGAAATCTATCGTTCTGCTATTAGCCATAGCCACCAGGTTTCTGTTACAGGTGGTAACAAAGAAACTCAGTTCGCGTTCTCTTTGGGTTATATGAACCAGAATGGTGTCATCATCAACACGGACTTCCAACGTTTCAACGGACGTTTCAACTTAGAGAACCAAACTAAGAAATGGTTACGTACAGGTATCAATTTGGCATACACTCATATCACGCAAACTAAGCAAAAAGGTTTCGAGTTGTCTGACGATAACTCTTTGAATGGTATTGGTGTAGGTGGTGCGACCGATGAGGCTATCTTCGTTCAGTCTCTAATTTCAAAACCTTCTACTGCTCCAACTGATTTCGACGGAAATTACACAGAGTTGGGTTCTGAGTCTTCTGAAATTAAGACAAACCCTGTTCGTGATGCTAACTATTCTCCAATCTACGTTACTAAGAATAACGTATTAGGAAATGTGTTCGCTAACATTGATTTCACAAAAGACCTTTCTTGGCGTAACGAGTTCGGTGTTGACTACACCAACGCTGAAGAGCAACAGTTCGTTCCTTCTCAGGCAAATGCAGGAAATACTCAAGAGTTCATCGAGCGTCAAAACATGTACTGGCGTTTTTCTTCTACTTTGAACTATGGTACAAATTTTGGAGTGTCTAAGAAACATCGTTTCGGTGCGATGTTGGGTTATGAGGCTTGGCAGGCAACTTGGAGCGGTTATGATATGACAAAAGCCAACTATTTGGATGATAACTTGTTCGTAGACAAGAAATACCAAAACACTAACCTTGGTGAGGTTCAGAATATCACTGGTTACAAGGGCGCACAGGCTATGATGTCTGCTTTTGCTCGTTTGAATTACAACTATGACGAGAGATACTTGATTACTGCAACGGGTCGTTTTGATGGTTCGTCAACATTGGCTAAGGATAACCGTTGGGGATTCTTCCCTTCATTCGCTTTGGCATGGCGTGCAGATCAAGAGTCGTTCATCAAAGACAACGACAATGTTCGTAAGGTGATTTCTTCTTTGAAGGTTCGTGCCGGTTACGGACAAACTGGTAACGCCGGTTCTAACATGGGATACTTGCCATACTACAAGCAAGTACGTGGCCTGAATGGCAACGGTATCACATACGGTACTTGGTTGAACAACGACTTGATATGGGAGACGAACTGGCAGGTGAACGGTGGTGTTGATGTAAGTTTCTTGCGTCGCGACCGAATCTCTTTGACATTTGATGCATTCTACAAACAGAACAACGATTTGATCGTTAAGGCTGAGCCAGGTGCTACTTTGGCTTCTACTTCTGATACTTATTTGTACACAGGTATTCCTGATATCAACGCAGGTTCAATGAAGAATGCTGGTTTTGATATCACTTTGACTACTGTTAATATTGACAAACAGTTGGGCGACCACAACTTCACTTGGACAACCGATGTTAACTTCTCATTGGTACGTAACGAGGTTTTGAAATTGCAGTCTGATTCAACTTCTTTGAATGGTAACCAATATTTCAAGGCGGCAACAAGAACTTACTGTAAATCAATGGTAGGTCACGCACCAGGTTTGTTCTATGGTTACAAGACAGACGGAATCATCCAAAACACTCAGCAATTGAATGCAGTTAAGCGTTTTGATGGTACTGATGTGGGTGATATTAACTATGTTGATATCAACTCAGATGGTAAGATTGACGAGAGCGATAAGACATTCATCGGAGACCCTAACCCAGACTTCACATTTGGTATGAACAATACTTTGTCTTGGGGACCATGGTCATTCAACATCTTCATCGCCGGTTCTTACGGAAACGATGTTTACAACTTGCTTCGTTCTAAGTTGGAAGGTATGGACCGTTCAAATATCAACCAATTGTCAACCGTTTTGGATTACGCTAAGGTTGTTACCAATGCAGATGGAACAAAATATGTTGAGAACTCTAACACCAACATGCCTCGTCCAAACTCAACTGCCAATGGTAGTGATGATGCCAACACAGTATCAGACCGTTACGTTGAGGATGCCTCTTTCTTGAGAATCCAATCAGTAGGTCTTTCTTACACATTGCCTAAGCGTTGTACTGAGAAGATGCACATGAGCAACTTCAAGTTGTCTTTCAACGTTCAAAACGTTGCAACTTTCACAAATTACTCAGGAATGAATCCTGAGGTCTCTAATAGTAGCGCAATTCTCCAAGGTGTTGACGCCGGTGGTTACCCATTGCCACGCCAGTTTGTCGTTGGCTTGAATTTCGACTTCTAATTTTGTGTAACAATTTTCGAGTTAAATCACTATGAATTTCGGTAATTTAAAATACAAATCTTTGCTTTTAGGTGTCGGAGCTTCTATGCTTATGGCCACCTCTTGTAAGGATTTCTTGGATGTCGATATTTACGACAACTATTCTCCGTCCACATTGTCGTCTAAGTCTGCTTACCAGAGCCTTACGACGACTCTCTACGGAGGTTACAAATGGTTTCAATACGAAAGTAAGTTCTCTTGGTGTGTAAACGAGGGTATTCCTGGTGTTTTGTTCAACATCAACGACCAAGAGGGTGCGCTCTTCAAACTCTCTATCGGTGAAGATAACCCTATCTTGAAGGAAGGTTACACTTCTTTGTATAGTGGTGTTATCGCTCATGCGAATGCTGTCATCAAGACTGTTGAGTCTGCTACTGTTCCAAGTGATATGACGAGAGCAGAGATGGATGCGGTTATGGGTGAGGCTAAACTCTTCAGAGGTTACGCTCACTTCTTGGCAACGGAGTACTTTGGTGAGACACCATTGGTGTTAAATACAGAAACTGATATCTCAGGAAATGTATCTTTGCCAGTTGTTTCTCGTAGAACTCTCTACGCTGCAATCGAGAAGGATCTGTTGGATGCCTATAATATGCTCCCAGAGTCTAATACTACAGACACTTGGAGAGCAACAAAGTATTCAGCTTGTGCCCTTTTAGCTAAGTTGTACTTGACTATGGCTTCTTGCCAGTCTGCTAATGCTAATCCAGGACTTACTTATCCGTATATCTGTGATAATCCTGCTTCGCGTTTAGAGTCTGCAAAGAAATACTTGAACGAGATTATTCAGTCAGGTAAGTTCTCTTTGGAGCCACACAAGACTATCTTCTCGGCAGAGAATCGTGATGTTCCTACTGCTGAAACTATTTTCGCTCTCTATTGGAGATCGGGTGCTTACGGAGAAGGTTCTGCTTATCAATCTCAGATTGCTGTAAGTTCTGACTGGTCGCCAGGTTCTGGTTGGGGTTCAGGAAAAGGTTTGACTTACACATTGTATAATTCTTTTGATGAGTCTGATGCTCGTAAGAAGGAACTTTGCTTCTATGTAGGAACAGGTTCAGGTAATGGTTACTCCACTTACGATGGACGTATTGGTTGGTATGGTTCTTCTTTCAATGATATGAAGAAGGCTGGTTCTTGTCAATTTGGTATGACTGGTAAGGATTTCCTTGCACAAGGTCAACACTTGTTCAACAATGTAAAGAAGTATATCTGGGGTGTTGATGGAACAGCTACTCACTCTTCTGGTATGTCAATCGATCGTCGTCAGGATATCATTCGTTACTCGGATGTTTATATGATGTTGGCGGAAATCGCGTTGTTGGAGGGTGGAGATGTTGCTGCTGCGAATGAAACCGCTGCAGGATATGTTAACGAAGTGTTGTCAGCACATGGAGCTCCGACTATTCAAACCTTGTCGTACTTTGAAGATCTCTCGTCTTCACACAAAGATTACGAAGAGTTCTCATTTAACGTTACTGTCTCTGATGGAAACGGAGGAAGTACTCAAAAGACTGTAACTGTTAAGGCTTCTGATTGTGGTGCAACTGCGATGTATCACAAGGCTATCCGTAAAGACTACTTGCAACAACGTCGTAAGGAGTTCGCAATGGAAGGTTCTGCATGGTTGGATTTGAAGCGTTTCTACTACTATAGTCCAGAGAACGCGTACAAGTTTATGGAGCAGATAGATCGTTCTTGCTCTATGACAAATTCGCCTGAGTTGTCTGGATCAGACGACCCTCAGTTGGAGAATGAGAGAGGCTACGATCGTTTGTCGGTTGTGAATGAGGTTAATAGAAGATTGAAGGAAGAGTTCCCTGATGAAGGCTATTCCGTTGGTGATAGCGAGGTGGGCGTGTTTACCTCCGACTTCAATAGCAACAACAGATGGTATTTGCCAATTCCTGCATCTGCTAAGTCATACTTGAAGAGTGCACAGGATTTGTATGATCAAGTTATGGCTGGTACATATCCATATTAATGTGTTCAATCATTTAATAGATAAACAATGAAACTTAAAAATAAATTTTTATCAGCTGTTGCTCTTTTCCCAGTAGCATTAGGTGGTATGATGGTTTCTTGCGAAGACCACTGTAGCGGATGCAACGGTGACATCAACTGTGGTGATTATAAAATCACGTCGGTTTCTTCTGCAGATTCTATCAACTCAGCATTGGGGCAGATGTATGCGCAGCAAACAGTTATCATCAAGGGTACTGGTCTCTCTACAACAAGAGAGGCCTACTTGGTCGACTCTGTGGGAAATAGATACGCTGTTGAGTTGAACCCAACTTTCGTCACAGATAACAATGTCATCATCACGATGAAGAGTGATGCCGACTTGATTTCTACGGAAGGTATCGTTCTGGTTTCACAAGGTGGTTGTACTGCTCAGTATGGTATCGCTAAGCCAGTCTCTGCTCCTTCCATCAAGATGTTCTATTGTGAGTTTGTTCCAGACGGAGGTACGCTTCGTGTTGCAGGTTCTGCTTTCTTGGAGGACTTGGAGAAAAAAGACACGTTACAGGTGTGGTTTGAGGAGATTGACGAAACGACAGGAAACCCTAATGGGTCGAGAACGTACGTTGCTCGCGATCAATTCACTATCGCTCACGATCAGTGTGAGTTGTTGATTACTGTTCCTGCAGGATTGCCAAATTCAACGAAATTGGGTGTTGAAAACTCTCATGGAATTTGTTATTCATCAATGAGATTCCGTGATTCAAGAAATATTTGGTTGGATTTCGACTCTGATACTACTCACGCAGGAGACGAGAATGGTGCTACTTTGGCATACGACAAACAGACAAATAACACTGGCGTTCCATCTTGGAGAACATCTGATGCATTGTCAGAGGATGACTATGCAAGTATATTGAATGCGATCGGTGGTTCTTTCCCAGCAAGTTGTAACAATGATGTCGTTGAGACTGAAACTAATACAACTCACAAAAATATGTATGGTGTATTGGCAACTTCTAAGGGAAATGGAGACTTCAACAAGAGTGGTTATATCTATTACGCTCCTTATTCTATGTCGCGTCCTCAAGTTGATCTTTTGGGTCAGTTCACTAACGAAAGCATTGACAATTTGGTGTTGAAGTTTGAAGTTTACGTTCCTGCTTCTTTGCCATGGTATTCTTTTGCGTACATTGTGTTCAGTGCCTACGGAACTGATGCGACTGATAATGATATTCGTAGTGAATATTTGACGCAGTATTATGGGTATGATGCGGATAACGATATTCAACCTGGACGTTTCTCTCGTGACTTGACTTCAAACACTAAGTTGAAGGCGGGTCAGAATAAGAAGTCTGATGATGGAGAGACATTTATTTGTAATGCTTCATGTGGTACTCCAGGTGCATGGTTCCACCCAGCTTCCGCTGTTGTTGATGAGGAAAAAGGTGACTTGGTGTCAGCAAGTTCATTCTCAACAGATGGTTGGATGACTGTTGCCGTTCCGTTAACTTCTGGTGATGGAGGAAGCTTTGCATACGCTATCTCTGATTTTGGGTTCTTTACTCAGTATAAGATGGCTAAGCACTGTGGCCCGTTGAATAAAACGGATTTCTGTAACTTCTATATTGAGGTTCAGGATGAGGGTAACTTGCAGAAGGCAGCTGGTTATGGTACTAATATGTTCCTTGCTGTAGATAACTTCCGTATCGTTCCAGAGGATAACGGTGGTGTTCGTTTCTCTAAGAATGACGGTGCTACTGCAACTTCTAAATATCCTTACTAATCATAATTAGTATTTAGTATAAAAAGGAGGAATGACTTCGGTCGTTCCTCCTTTTTTGTTAAAAAATCATTGCCAACTAATTTTTGATTTTGAAGACAAGAAAAATTTGTCTATATTTGCAAAGTCTTAAGCGGATGTGGCGAAACTGGTAGACGCGCCAGACTTAGGATCTGGTGCCGCGAGGCTTGTGGGTTCGAGTCCCGTCATCCGCACGAGTATTGGAAGGAGAGGCTTCGGTTCTCTCCTTTTTTCGTACTTTTTTTGTATCTTTACACCTGTGTTGTATTTGAATATTGAAATTAAATCTCCCCGATAGTATGTCAGACGAATTTGATGAAAAAGATGAAGAAGAGTTGGAAGATGGCTCTTTAGACGAGACTTTAGAGGATGGCGAATTAGGTGATTCTAAATATCCGATTTCCATTGATAACGATGTTACGCATTTGCCGGGGATGATTCAGAAGTGGTATTTGGATTATGCGTCTGCGGTTATCTTAGAGCGTGCAGTTCCTCATATAGAGGATGGATTAAAGCCTGTTCAGCGTCGTATTCTCCATACTATGAAGTTGATAGATGATGGTCGTTACGACAAGGTGGCGAATATCATAGGACAGACAATGCAGTTTCACCCTCATGGTGATGCTTCTATCGGCGGAGCGTTGGTTACTTTGGGTCAGAAAAATCTTTTGATAGATGCACAAGGAAACTGGGGAAATATCTTGACGGGAGATCAGGCGGCGGCGGCTCGTTATATAGAGGCTAGACTTTCAAAATTTGCTTTAGATGTCCTGTACAGTCCCAAAATCACAGAGTGGATGTCTTCGTATGATGGAAGGAAGAAAGAGCCTGTTACGTTGCCTGTGAAGTTTCCTCTTCTTTTGGCGCAAGGTGTGGAAGGCATTGCTGTTGGATTATCCTCTAAAATACTACCCCATAATTTCAATGAAATCATAGATGCCGCGATAGCATACTTGAAAGGAGAAGATTTCGAGCTTTATCCCGACTTTCAGACGGGCGGTTTGTTAGATGTGTCTCGCTACAACGACGGAGAACGTGGCGGTAGATTACGTATTCGTTCAAAAATTTCAAAATTGGATAATAAAACGCTTGTTATTTCGGATGTTCCGTATGGCGTAACGACAGATTCGTTGATGGAGACGATTGTGTCTGCGAACGATAAAGGGAAAATTAGCATTAAGAAGGTAGAGGATAATACATCAGCGAAGGCTGAGTTGATTGTTCATTTAGCACCGAACACCTCTTCCGACAAGACAATAGATGCGCTTTATGCGTTCACAGATTGTGAGGTGAGTGTATCACCCAATTGTTGTGTTATCTTCAATGATAAGCCGTTGTTTACCAATGTGCATTTCATTCTGAAATATTCGGTTGATAGGACAAAGGATATTTTAGAGAAAGAGTTGAATGTGCGTCGAGGCGAACTGTCGGAACAGCTCCATTTTTGTTCGTTGGAAAAGATTTTCATTGAGGAGAGAATCTATAAAGACAAGCAATTTGAGGAGAGTAAGAATGTGGACGCGGCATTACAACATATTGACAATCGCCTGACACCTTACAAGGAAATGTTTATTCGTGAGGTCACACGCGATGACTTGCTTCGTCTGTTGGAAATCAAGATGGCAAGGATCTTGAAATTTAATTCTGATAAAGCGGAAGAACAGATAGTTGCCCTCAAAAAACAAATTGAGGATATTGATTACAATTTGGCTCATTTAGTCGCTTTTACAATCGATTGGTATCGTACATTGAAAGAAAAATATGGAGCAATGTACCCTCGATTGACGGAAATTCGTTCTTTTGAAACCATTCAGACGACGAAAGTGGTCGAGGCGAATGAGAAACTGTATGTTGATTGGGCGGAAGGATTTGTCGGAACTGGCCTTAAGAAAGATGAATATATCTGTAACTGTTCAGATATAGATGATATTATCGTTATTCATAAGGATGGGAAATATCAAATTTCTAAGGTAACAGAGAAGAAATATTATGGGAAAGACTTGTTGTATGTCAATGTATTCAAAAAGAATGATAAACGTACAGTATATAATGTTTGTTACAGAGACGGAAAAATTGGTGGCACATACATTAAACGTTTTGCCATCACGGGTGTAACACGCGACAAAGAGTATGACATAACGCAAGGAACACAAGGATCGAAGATACTTTATTTCTCTGCTAATCAAAATGCTGAGGCAGAGGTGATTAAGGTTACGTTAAAGCCTAAATTGCGGTTGAAAGTTCCGATTTTCGAAAGAGATTTTGGTGATATCGCTATCAAAGGTCGTCAATCAATGGGGAATATATTATCTCGGAACGAAGTTTTGAAGATTACGCTCAAACACAAGGGATCTTCGACATTGGGTGGTCGTTCTGTATGGTTTGATCGTGATGTCCTGCGACTCAATTATGATGGAAGAGGCGAGTTGTTAGGCGAGTTTCAAACGGAAGATAGAATATTGGTAATCACGAAGAAAGGAGAATATTATCTTTCCGGATTTGATGATACAACCCACTTTGAGGATGACGTTATGATAGTAGAGAAATTTGATCCGAATAAAGTTTGGACGGCTGCACTCTATGATGCGAATGAGGGCTATAAATATATTAAACGCTTTCTTCTTGAAGTTACTAATAAAAAGGTTAATTTTGTCAGTGATAATCCTAAATCGGTTCTGTTATTGTTGACAGATACGGCTTATCCTCGCATACAATTGACATTCGGTGGAGTAGATGCACATCGTGAGCCAATGATTATTGATGTAGATTCGTTTATTGGAGTTAAAGGTCTAAAAGCAAAGGGAAAGCGTTTGCATACTTGGAATATTGAGAAGATTGAAGAGTTGGAGCCTACGCGATTCCCGGAGCCAAAGAGTGTTGACGAGAACGATGATAAAGAGGATGAAAAAGAAGAAAATAATTCGACAGAACCCGATGAGAACGGACAAATGTCTTTGTTTTAAGTCGGATAAAGAAATGGAAGAATGAATTATTCTCGTTTGTTGAATAGTCTGTTGAGGGGTGTCTTGCGTGTTATGCGTAAGACTGTTTGGACTTTGTCTTTTCTTATATCAACTGTCTTGTTAAAAGCACAAGATTACACGGAGTTTGAAGATCTATATCCTAACTGCCAAGACAATTATGAATCTAAAATATATGGAGGAACGTATGGAAACTGGCCTCCTGCCTTGAATCTTCCTGTTTTTCCTCATGGAGGTGATGTTGAGCTGTCACGATATGTGAAGAATAACATAGAATATCCGCATGTTGTGGAATCGTATGAACGTACGGAGGATGGAAAAGATAGCGTAGAGGTATTGTCGAAGGGAATCGTGGCAGTTCAGGTCGTGATTGATCGTTGCGGAAAGCCGTCTCGTGTGGAAGTCATTCAGTCGGTCAATGATGCGTATGATGAGGAAGCACTTCGAATCGCAAGAGGTTTGCCGACGTTTAAACCAGGAGATTTGTATGGGGAACGTGTGAAGGTAGCGTTGATTATACCGTTCTATTTCACTCGTACTAAGATGCCACCTCCTCCAGAGAGCGAATATGGCGACTTTTGGGGTGATGGAGACAGCGTAGACTGGAGCGAATCGGAAGAAGATGACAGTAGCACGAAGAGTAGCGGTGGAAAATATGATAACGTACAATGGGACGATAGTTGGTAATAGAAACAGAAATGACATCACCAAAAAGAATATTTTTAGTCGGTTATATGGGTTGCGGAAAAACCTATACAGGAAAGCGTTTGGCTCGTAAGTACAATGTTGATTTTGTCGATTTGGATGCTTTCATTGAACAAAGATACTTCAAGACGATTTCTAAGATTTTTGAAGAAAAGGGCGAGTCTGAATTCCGCAGAATAGAGAAAAATATGTTGGAGGAAGTCTCTCAGTTTGAAAATGTTATCATTTCAACAGGGGGAGGAACGGCTTGTTTCTTCGAGAATATGGAGAAAATGAATGAGGTGGGAGAGACGGTCTATTTACAGGCGACACCGCAAGAACTCTTTGATTATTTGAAGAATGCGCGTCAGAATCGTCCTCTTTTGAGAGAGAAAACAGACGAAGAACTGTTGCAGTTTATCACAGATGCTTTGAAACAACGAGAGCCGTTCTATCTAAAGGCGAAGCACGTTGTTGGAGCAGCTGACAAGTCGGATGTGCTGTTTGATCAACTTTTATTAGATAAATAACAGGAAACGAGAATAAAAACTCATGCAAGAAAAAATTATCGTATTGGATTTTGGCGGGCAGTATGCGCATTTGATCGCGAATCGTGTTCGTCGTTTGGGAGTTTTCACTGAGATAGTGTCGCCAACGGCTTCGGTAGAAGAGTTTAATGGTGCAAAAGGCATTATTTACAGTGGCGGACCTTCAAGTGTTTATGCGGAAGATGCACCCGAATATAATCCCGAGATTCTAAATATTCCAGTTCCAAAATTGGGAATTTGCTATGGTCATCAGTTGATGGCTTCTCAGTTAGGAGGTGTTGTCAAACCAGGGAAAGTCAAGGAGTATGGTATCGCAGATTTGATTCTGAAAGTGCCTCAGCATCCGTTGTTGAAAGACATTCCCCTCTCGTCTCCTATGTGGATGAGTCATGGCGATCAAGTAGAAAAATTGCCGGAAGGCTATGAAATTATCGCTTCAACGAAAGATTGCGAGATTGCAGCCGTCGCTAACGATGATAGAAAAATCTATGGAATTCAATTTCATCCAGAGGTTACACATAGTAAGTATGGAATGAAGATTTTAGACAATTTCATCTCGATATGTGGTTGCGAACGTACTTGGAACATGAAGAGCTATATGCCGTTGATATCCGAAAAAATAAAGAAGGAAGTTGGCAATAGAAAAGTGTTCCTGTTAGTTTCGGGAGGAGTTGATAGTACCGTTGCTTTTGTGTTGTTGAATAGAGTTTTAGGAACAGACCGGGTACTTGGCCTACACATAGACAATGGCATGATGCGTATGGACGAGTCGGCAAAGGTTATTGATTTCCTGAAAGCAGAGAATATGCAAAACTTGCAGGTCGTAGATGCAACAGATGCTTTCTTAAGCAAGTTGAAGGGGGTTACAGCACCTGAAGTGAAGAGAAAGTCTATTGGTGCAACCTTTTTGGAGGTGAAGGATGTTGAGATGAAGAAATTGAATCTTGACCCTAAAGAGTGGATGATTGCGCAAGGAACCATCTATCCTGACACCATTGAGAGCGGAGGAACTAAGAATGCCGACTTGATTAAAACCCACCATAACCGCGTAAAAGAGGTAATGGACTTGATGGCTCAAGGTCTTCTGCTTGAACCGTTGGCAGACCTCTACAAGGACGAGGTTCGTATGTTGGGAGAGGAGTTGGGTATTCCTCACAATTTGGTGTGGAGACATCCATTCCCAGGTCCAGGGTTGGGCGTTCGTTTGCTATGCTCAGACGGTACTGGTGAGTTCGCTTCCAATAAGGATGTAGATGGTTTGGAGTCTTACTTGAAAGAACATAATATTGAAGGAAAAATATTGCCAGTCAAGAGTGTGGGTGTGCAGGGCGATGGAAGAACCTACGCACAGCCATTTTTGTTGACGACTCCAAATCTCACATGGAAGGAGTGTGAGAAATACAGTACGGAGTTGGTGAATCGTTTTAAAGTCATCAATCGTGTGATTTGGCAGGTTGGCGCTGTTTCAGACGCTATGCCAAAGTTGGTTGAGCAGTATGCTGAGAAAAAACATTTCGATTCGCTCCGTAAATTTGACAATATCTGTACGGAGTTTTTGCAAGAGAACGACTTGTATGAGAAAATTTGGCAAATGCCGGTCGTTCAGTTGCCGTTGCGCTTAGAGGATAAGCCATGCATAGTAATGCGTCCTGTAAACAGTTCTGAGGCTATGACGGCTAATTTTGCAGAGATAGACCAAAACTTGTTGAAGGGATTGTGGGGTAGATTCGTAGCAGAGGGTGCGGGTTCACTTTGGTATGACGTAACCCATAAGCCTCCAGGAACAATCGAGTGGGAGTAATGCAACAGAATACAGCAAGATAAATAAAAAGAGGTTGAATCATAACAGGTTCAACCTCTCTTTTTTTCTATTGCTGTCCGCTAAAACTCAAAAGAGCATAATTATCCTGCCCGAAGCCTTGTATAATGGGACTTCGGGCTTGCCTTTTCAAAAAGTAAGCCCCCTCTAATCAAACAGACTTGG
>CAVEVQ010000023.1:0-41687 GCA_963619325.1 Bacteroidaceae bacterium
GTGGAGGACGCTGACCACTGAGGAGTGGCGGTATCTGTTCAAGAACAACAAGTGGACGTTGGGATACGTCAAGGACGGGGACGACTCGCACCTGTGCTACATGCTGATTCCGGAGGATTTCGCGGCGCCTGAGGGAACGACCGTGACGGTGTTGAGCACAAGCACGACCTCAACTTCAATGGGTGTGACTGTTCCAGAAACCAACACCTACACCACGGAGCAGTTCGCCGCCCTTGAGGAGCTGGGTGTCGTGGCGCTGCCTTGTGGTGGCGGCCGTAGCGGTGCAGCGATGTACAATGTTGGCTCGGTCGGCTACTATTGGTCGTCTTTCGTGTACGGCTCGAACTACGCCTATGTATTCTACTTCTACGCTACGGGCGTGAATTCGTATGACAGCATCTATCGGCACAACGGTGGTTCGGTCCGGTTGGTCCAGGATCTTTAACAAGGGGTGAAGGGCCATCCCCAAAAAAACTATAAGAGGAAAAGAGTCCTCCCTACGGAGGACTCTTTTCCTCGTTTTGTACCCCCACGATAGTTGTTGTTATCGGTGATGGAAAAATAAGGGAAGGAAAATGACGAATTGATAGTCACCAAACTTTTTTCAACTTTTCATTATACTCTAATCCTGCTTCTGCTAATTTTTTCTCTATGTCTTCTCTCTTTACTTTAAACGCTTCGCAAATTTGATTTAAGTCTTCGTAAATCTCATCGCGTAGCAAAAAGTTAATCGCACTCATCAACATAGCGGGGTCTGTCATTGGCAAATGTTCCATAATTTTTGTCTAACTTGTTATTGTATGAATTTATTATTTGGACGTTTGTTCATTCAACATTGTTTCCAACTGATCTACAGCAGCTTCCATGTCTTTGGCGAATGTGCTGTGCAGGCTCAAAAAATCTTTATTGCCATGCGACAGACGCTTAAACAATTCAGGAGCCATCTCGTGTACATAGTTACCTATGATGTACTCAATGTCGTCTTTTTGATTGTCGTTGTGCGAAAATTTGTATACTCTCCACTTTTGGTGGAGAAAGCAGTAGGCAGTTTCAATACTCTCTTTCGTAATCATTGAGTCTCTAATCGTAGAGTTCATTATCGGCACGAAATTACTGAAATAACAACACTCGGTCAAATTTCTTGCTCCATTTTAGTAAATTTGCAGTCTAATTTGATTAGAGAATGGCAGATTTCAACTTTGCAGACTATTTGGACGCTCCCTCAAATGCGGAAGTAAATGGTTTTTTTTTACCGGAAGATTTTACTCTATGTAAAAATCTTGTGTCTACGGATTTTAATGTCGCTCTCATTGGTGTTCCAACGGATGGCGATCTCAACAATTTAGGTACTGCCGATGCTCCGAATGTTGTTCGTAAGCAACTATATGAATTGGCGACGCATTTTCGTAAAGTTAACATTGCCGATTTGGGAAACATTAAGGTAGGAAAGAAATTGAACGATGCTTACTCTGCTCTTACGGAGGTCGTGGCTTTCCTGGCAAGTAAAAAAATCGTTTCTATTGTAATGGGAGGATCGCAAGATCTAACAGTTCCGATGGTGAATGCTTTGAAGAAAGCGAAACCTGTGGAACCGAACGAAAAACAATGTTTGCGTCTTGCTGTTATAGATTCAAAAATAGACCTTTCTTCAAAGACTGAAATACTGTCTGCCAATAATTTTTGGAATCAGATTTTAAAGGATTGCTCCGTTTCTGAAATGGCTCTTTTGGGTTTGCAAAACTATTATTGTGCAGATTGGCAAATTGAACAGTTGGTAGAAAAGGGGGCTGTTATAAAACGATTGCGAGAAATTACACAAAATTCAATAGGTGTGGAGCCTTTTTTGCGTGATGCAGATGTTTTCAGTTTGGACATGGCCTCCGTACGTCATTCTGAAGCTCCTGGACATGCTTTATCCATTCCTAATGGATTAAATGGCTTTGATGTCTGTCAGCTGGCTCACTATGCGGGGCTGAGCGACACCACGCTTGCATACGGTTTGTTTGGCTATAATCCATCTTTTGATGATTCTGATCAAACGGCTGCGTTGGTCGCCGAGGTGGCTTGGCATATTTTGGAAGGCATAGATAAAAGGTATGGCGATTACCCCGTGTGCGACCTTTCAAAATATAAAAAATATGTAGTGCTGCCGAAATTTGACGGGGATAATAAAATCACGTTCTATTCTAACGTCGCAAATGGGCGTTGGTGGATCGAAATTCCAACTCTTGAGGGGTTGAAGGTCTATGCTTGTACCGCAAAAGACTATTCGGATTTCTGTAATAATGCAATCCCAGACGTATGGATGAGGCATTATATGAAATAGAGGAATCTGACAAAAATTAATTCTTCAAATTCTTTTCGTTGAGATTAGTCTCTGTGTAGGTGCTTTAAGAAAAGGTCAGGTTTATCATTGATAACCAATGACATAGGAAAATTTTCTTCATTGAATAGCTGATAGACATAGTTATAGTTGGCGACGTCGAATGAGATGTGAGCATCGCTTCCCATAATCACCATTAATTCGTATTTTTTGCAGAGACGAACAAGTTCTCGGTTGTTGTTCCATGCATGTTCCTTCCCTCTATTAGGGTTGAGAGAACTATTGTTTATCTCCAAAAGGATGCGATTTTCTTTAGCGGCTTGAACGATAGGTTCGAGTAGAAGTTCTGCGCTGCCGTCGGCGGGGTGGCTGATAACGTCTATTCTCGGATTCTTGATGACGTTGATCATGCCCTGCGTGTTCTCTTCAATGGTGCCGGGTGTGAAACAAGAGTGATGAATGCCTGCTATGCGAATATCTAATTTGTCTATCGTCTTGTCTGGAAGATCTAAACTGCCATTGGCGTTTAAGATGTTGATTTCGCATCCCATTAAAATCTTCACATTGTCGATGTTGCGTGGAATGACGTGAAAATTGTTGAAATAGACAGGATTACATGCACCTCGTATAGAAGGGCCATGGTCTGTTATGCCTAAGATTTGCAACCCTTTTTCTTTCGCACTTCTCACCATTTCTTGCAGGGTGCTGTAGGCGTGTCCGCTTGCCACGGTGTGCGTATGTACATCTAATGCTACGTTCATGTTTTTCTGTTTTTTCAAAGGTAAGATTAATGATCAAAATATGATGTATAGAATAAGGGAATTTTATGAAAACGGCAACCTCCTATCTATGAAAAGAAACAAACCCCGACAAGGAACTGGTCCTTGCCGAGGTTGAAGAATCGAAGAAAAATATTAATTATGTGGCAAGCATTAAATATTCTTTGCTCGTTCGCGGATTAGTCCTCGTCTGTCTTGAAAGTACGATCATCGTACTCGGCGATCTCACGAAGTCTTCCGTAGTGTTCGTCATGTTGGCTTCTATCCAGACCAATCTCCTCGTTTTGCTCAGAAACACGCATGGTAATCATTTTGTTGGTTACGAAGTAGAGTACCCAAGACATACCTGCAGTGTAAACGACTACGATAGCCAAAGCGATGATGTGGTTCACAAAGAATTGCATGTGGCTTACACCCTCTGCGGCCAAGTCTGGTTCGTATTTGTAAACGAAGATACCCGTGAGGAGCGTTCCGACGATACCTCCTAAACCGTGAGTAGGGAACACGTCAAGCGCATCATCAATAGCGGTTTTCTTGTTTTTGATGTAGCAAGCGAGGTTACAGATAATTGTCGTGATGAATGCGATGATGACACTCTCGCTTGTGCTGACCCAACCTGCAGATGGAGTGATGGCAACCAAACCAACGACACTACCGATAGCAGCACCCATTGCAGATGGTTTACGACCGCGGATGCAATCAAAGAACAACCAAGTAACCATTGCAGTTGCGGCGGCTGTATTCGTGTTCAAGAATGCCTTTACTGCCATTCCGTCTGCGTGAAGACTAGAACCGGCGTTAAATCCGAACCATCCTAACCAAAGAAGAACTGCACCCAAAACCACGTATGGAATGTTGGCTGGCTCTGCTTGTTTGTGGTGGCGTTTGCCAAGGAACAACGCACCTACCAAGGCCGCGATACCTGAAGAAGCGTGTACTACGATACCACCAGCAAAATCCTTTACATGCATTTGGTTGAACAATCCCTCTGGATGCCAAGTACAATGCGCTAATGGACAGTAGATGAAAATGCAGAAGAGTATCATGAACACCATGTATCCAGAGAAATGCACACGTTCAGCGAACGAACCTGTAATCAGCGAAGGCGTTACAATCGCAAACTTCATTTGGAAAAGTGCGTAAAGTCCTAACGGAATAGTCAACCCTAAGGCTTGAGAAAGTTGGTCTGTCGCTTGTCCTCCAACATCTTGCAAGAAGAAATAGGTTGCTGGATTTCCAATTACGCCACCGATGTTATCACCGAAAGCCAAACTAAATCCGAATACTACCCAAATCAAACTGATAACACCCATTGCGATGATACTTTGTAAGATAGTGGAAATCACGTTCTTTTTTCGAACCATACCACCATAGAAGAAAGATACACCTGGGGTCATCATCAACACAAAAATGGTTGAGGTCAGTAACCACGCTACATCTGCCGGATTGACATTCTCACTCATATCCCACATATAGTCGGGTTGTCCAGGTATTGATTGTCCTGGAATGAAAAATGCCAAAGCAACGATTGCCAAAAGGCAGCACATAAAAATAATCCAACGTTTTTTCATGTTCTTTTCGTTTTAGTTGTTTATTATTTTGTCTTAATTTCTTTTCGTTATCAATCCTCTGCAAAGTTAGACAAAAAGTAAGAAAAACAAACAAAAAAGCGACAAAATGAGATGCAAAAGTAAATTTTTTTTAAAAATAGGAGAATTGTTGTATTTAGGTGTATTTGTAATTAATTGATATTCAGTATTTTAATAATAATTGTTAAACAAGTGAAAGTTGTAATGAACAGAATATTTTTATTTATGTGTCAATTTGTAAACGTTTTTGTTTGTGGTTGTGTCATTTTGTAAGTTTACATTCACCCCGTTTGCGTATGGGTTTTTTGTGGAAAAATTAGGGTTAAATTGTGTAACTTTGTAGTTTGGAATATTGGATAATGTAAATTAACAAGATATAAAATGACGGAAAGAAAGTTTAAAAGGACAACAGTGACGGCAGCTTTGCCATACGCCAATGGTCCGGTTCATATCGGACATCTTGCTGGTGTCTATGTGCCGGCTGATATCTACGTCCGCTACCTCCGTTTGAAAGGAGAGGATGTAATCTTCATCGGCGGGTCGGATGAACATGGCGTTCCTGTGACCATTCGTGCTAAAAAAGAGGGTGTTACTCCTCAGGATGTGGTTGATCGTTACCATAAGATAATAAAGGATTCTTTCAGAGAGTTTGGCATCTCTTTTGATATCTATTCGCGCACAACTTCTAAGATCCATCATAAGCTGGCATCTGATTTCTTCCGTACTCTTTATGAAAAGGGTGAGTTTATAGAGAAGACTAGTGAACAGTATTACGACGAGGAGGCAAAAACTTTCTTGGCGGATCGTTACATAGTGGGAGAATGTCCGAAATGTCACGCTCAGGGTGCATACGGAGATCAGTGCGAGGCGTGTGGGTCAGCTCTTTCGCCAGAGGAATTGATTAATCCAGTCAGTAAACTGTCTGGCGCAAAACCGGTGCTTCGAAGTACGAAACATTGGTATCTGCCGTTAGACAAGCATGAAGGATGGCTTCGTAAGTGGATTTTAGAAGATCACAAAGAGTGGCGCCCGAACGTGTATGGACAATGTAAGAGTTGGTTGGATGGCGGATTGCAGCCTCGTGCGGTGAGTCGTGACTTGGAGTGGGGTATTCCTGTGCCTGTTGAGGGTGCGGAAGGAAAGGTTTTGTATGTGTGGTTTGACGCTCCTATCGGATATATCAGCAACACAAAAGAATTGTGTGATGCCAATCCGGAAAAGTTCGGTCCGTGGGAGAAGTGGTGGAAAGACGAAGATGCTCGGTTGATTCATTTCATCGGTAAGGATAATATTGTATTCCACTGCATCGTGTTCCCTGCTATGTTGAAGGCCGAGGGGTCTTATATATTGCCAGACAATGTGCCAAGCAACGAGTTCCTCAACTTAGAGGGAGATAAAATCTCAACTTCTCGCAATTGGGCTGTATGGTTGAACGAGTATCTGGTGGATTTCTCAGGAAAGCAGGACACTTTACGTTATGTGTTGACGGCGAATGCTCCTGAGACGAAGGATAACGACTTTACATGGAAAGATTTCCAAACCCGCAATAATAGTGAGTTGGTGGCTATCTATGGAAACTTTGTTAACCGGGCATTGGTGTTGACTCAGAAATATTTCGGTGGTAAGGTGCCAGCGTTAGGTGAAGTCAGCGACTACGATAAGTCTACAATCGCGGAATTTGTTGATGTGAAGAAACACTTAGAGGATCTGTTGGACAATTTCAAATTCCGTGATGCGCAGAGGGAGGCAATGAACTTGGCTCGTATTGGAAACAAATATTTGGCGGAGACGGAACCTTGGAAATTGGCGAAGACGGATATGGCTCGCACGGCTACTATCTTGCATTTGAGTTTGCAAATCGCGGCCAATCTTGCGATCGCGTTTGAACCATTCTTGCCGTTCTCTTCAGAAAAATTGCGCAATATGTTGAACATGAAGGCATTCTCATGGAGCGACTTGGGAAGTACGGAGCTTTTGACAGAGGGTCAGGAGTTGGGTAAGGTTGAATTGCTGTTTGTAAAAATAGAAGATGCCGAAGTGGATGCTCAGGTGAAGAAATTGCATGATAAGAAGAAGGAAAACGAATTGGCAAGTTGGTCGCCGGATGCTGTTTCTGCAGAGTGTACGATTGACGATTTCGCTAAGTTAGATATTCGTTGCGGAACCGTTTTAGAATGTACTAAGGTGCCTAAGGCAGACAAACTTTTGCAATTCAAGATTGATGATGGTATCGGGACGAGAACTATCGTCTCAGGTATTGCAAAATACTATAATCCAGAGGATTTGGTAGGAAAGCAGGTTTGTTTTATAGCCAATTTCCCTGTTCGTAAGCTGAAGGGAGTGGAGAGTCAAGGAATGATTCTCTCAACTCTGGATAGCGATGGCAGTTTGTCCGTTGTTTCTCCTTCTAAGAAGGTGGCGAATGGAGCAAAGGTTTGCTAAGTTTTTTTGAGATAATATAAAAAAAGAAAGCGATGAATAAATTTGTCGCTTTCTTTTTTTATGGAATACTATGGTTTACTCGTTCCTGTTCGCATTGAAAATCTCCCAATAGATACCTTTCTGTGCTAATAATACTTCATGTGTTCCTTGTTCTGCTACTTTCCCTTTCTCTAAGACGACTATCTTGTCTGCATTTCTGATGGTGGAGAGTCTGTGGGCGATGATAAGACATGTTTTCTTGTATGTTAGCCGACGAATGGCTTGTTGAAGAAGCAGTTCTGTTCTTGTGTCTATGTTACTGGTGGCTTCGTCGAGTATGAGGATGGGCGCATCTGCAAGGATGGCGCGTGAAATAGTGAGCAGCTGTTGTTGTCCGTAGCTGATGCCTGCACCTTGCTTCATTAGCTTTTGCTCGTATTGTTGAGGCAAACTCATAATGAAAGTGTCGATGTTGGCGGCTTCGGCCGCGGTTCGGAGCGCTTGATCGCTGACTGTCTCTTGGCTGTAGCCGATATTATAGCGTACTGTCTCGGAGAATAAAAAAGGCTCTTGAAACACAATGCTCAACATTGAACGTAAGTCTATTCTTGATATTGATTGAATGTTGATTCCATTGATAGATATGCTTCCTTCTTGTATCTCGTAGAATTTGGAAAGCAGATGAATTAAGGTCGTTTTCCCTGCTCCTGTCGTACCAACAATCGCTACTGTTTCTCCAGGTTCTATTGAGAAGGTAACGCCATCAATGGTAGGTGTCTTCCCATCGTATGAGAAATGCACGTTGTTGAAATCCACTCTTGCAGGAAACTGATCTTCGGGGAATTTCGTGCCGATTGCGGTTGTGTCGGTTTCCTCGGCGTCATCTAAAAAAACGAAAATACGTCCGGCCCCTGCTATGGCGGCTTGTATGGCGTTGATCTGCGTCGCAATGGCATTGACGGGCCTCTGAAAATTCTTCGTGTACAAAAGGAACGTTTGAATCATTCCTACGGAAAGATGGCCGTGGAACGTCAAGAATGCACCGACAACGGTAACAAGAAGGTAGCTGAGATTGTCTAATACGCGGAGTAGCGGCATTAATATGCCACTGTAAATTTGTGCTCTTTTGCCAGTCTCGTAGACATATTTGTCAAGTTGCTTGAATTTCGTGTTTTGGTTGTCTTCTTGACCGAAATTCTTAATTGTGCGAATGCCGACAGCGTATTCTTCGACCATTCCATTAAGCGTTGAAAGCGCTCTTTGCTGTTGGAAGAAATAGGCTCTTGTGTGTCGTATTATGAAGCGGCTAAGAAGAATGGTCATAGGAATCGTCACACAGGCCACGATTGTCAATGTTACACTCTCATGTAACATAATCAATAGAGAACCAATTAATGTTAATATGCTGGTAATCAGTTGAACAAGACAATTACTCAATGCGTTTTTTATGAGTTCTATATCATTGGTGAAGTAGCTCATCAATTCGCCCCGTCTTCGTTTGTTGTGGCAGCGAATGGTTAGTCTTAGTGTTTTGTTCATCAACTCTTCGCATAGCGTTTTGATGATTTTCATCGTACTTCGCTTCAGCAAATACTCTTGTACCCAAATGCAAAAAGAACCTGTCAGATTAATTGAGAAAAAGACGAGAAGTTTCTTCCCCAAATGTCCGAAATTGATGGACTTGCCAACCGTTGTCACATCGTTGATGCATTGATCTATCGTGATTCCTAAAAGGTAGGGCGCAAGGAGTGAACATGCGACACCGATAAGTGAGAATAAGATGATGACAATTAAGCATATTGAGGGCTTCCTCCAATAAGAGAAGAGTCGTAGCAGGATGCTGCCTCTCCCGTGTCTTGTGGAATCCGTATTGACGATATTTTTCTTACTTTTTGTCACTCTTGTTTCTCGTTGTCGTCGGTCGACTGTGATTGTACAGTTTCTTGGTAAATGGGAAGTGTGTGGAGCAACTCTTCATGTGTTCCGATTCCGCTGATTTCGCCTTTGTCCAACACGATGATTCGTGTTGCGTGCCTGATTGTGCAAACTCGTTGCGAAATGATGATTTTTGTGCAATCAATTTTTGAAAGTGCGGAAAAAAGTAAAGTCTCAGTCCTTTGGTCTATGGCGTTGAGACAATCGTCTAGGATAAGACAATCGGGCTTGGAAATAAGCGTTCTGGCTAAAGAAATTCTTTGTCGTTGTCCACCGGAAAGATTCATGCCCATAGAGGCTAATTTATGGTTGAGACCCATGTCTGTTTTTTTGATGAAATTGCTGATTCTCGCTGTCTCTAACGCGTCCGTCATCTCCTTTCCCGTTGCATTTTCTTTCCCGAATCGGAGATTTTCTGCGATTGTCCCCGCAAAAAGTTGTACGTTTTGCATCGCAATCCCTATATGATGATGTAAGTCTTTTTTGTCAATTTTATCTATTGGTATGTCATTGATGTATATGTTTCCGTGAGTAGGTGTATAGTTTTTTAGCAGCAGCTGAGCGAGTGTGCTTTTACCTGCTCCTGTTCCTCCTATGATTCCAATCGTTTCACCTTCTCCCACTTCGAAATTTATGTTTTTCAACACAAAAGAGTCTCTGTATTCTCCTTGGTTTTGACCATAAGCGAAAGAAACGTTCTCAAAACGAATTTTGCATCTCTTATTCTCTAATTTAAGGAAACTTTCAACTTTATGATTACTGTCTTTGTTGTCAGTGTCATGTAAAATGAAGGCTTTGATTCTTACCCATGAGGTGTTGGCTTCCGTGAGTGAGATGATGATATGTTGCGCCATCATAAGTGCAATCAGGATTTGCGTCAGATAGCTGGTGATTGCCATAATTTCGCCGACTTTGATGTCTCCCTCTGTTTCCATGAGTAATGCTGCCCAATAGACAACAATTGCAATTCCACCATTAATGATTAATGACATCAACGGACTTAGCAGAACAGTTCGTTTTATGGCCTCCATGTTGCTGTCATATAAATTGTCGTTGATTTTTCTGAAGCGTTTTTTCTCTTTCTCTTCTTGGTTGAAAATACGAATGACTTTTATGCCAGAAAGAACCTCATGTATCACTAAATTGAGCTTTTCTGTTTGCTCTTGTATCGTCTTAAAGAAAGGATAGGATTTTTTTGTGATATGGATAATAGAGAACAATAGAATAGGAAGAATGATTAACAAAATGGAAGATAGCTCCTCGCTAATGGAAAGCACCATGAAGATTGACCCGATGAATAGAATAGGAGCGCGGTAGAGTAATCTCATTGATGATTGAATCACGTTCTGTATTTTGTTGACGTTGGTGAAAATACAGGTGATAAGGTCTGAAGGCTGCGTCTTGTCTAACTCTGAAAATGAGAGCTGAGTTGTTTTTTTGAAGATGGTTTGCCGAAGACCTGATCCTACACCGTATGCCACAATACCTGCGGCAAAGATGGATAGCAGTCCGCCAACCATACCAATTAGAGATATGACGAGCATTTTAACACCTAAAGGAAGAATCACCTTGGGGTTGTGAAGGAAAATTCCCTCGTCTATTATTTTTGACATGAAGAAGGGAAGAGCCAACTCCGCACAGACTTCCGTTCCCACCATCAAAGGGGAAAGAATCGCCCAAAACAGGTGAGGCTTTATGTATCTGTATAGAATCATTTGCAGGAATGTCCTTTTGATGTGTTTGATGAAAGAAGAGGAAAAACAAAAATGTTTGTCGCAAATGTACTAAAAACGTAAAATTTTAATGGTTTGTTTTGTTGCGTTATTTGCACTATAATATTAAATTTGCGGAGAATTTTGGTAGAATGGCTTCTTTAGAAGATGTTGAAGAAAATTTGGCGGTTAGTGTGCGTCGTTTGATCGTTATGTATGACGAGCTTAAGATGCGAAATGACGAGTTGACTCAGAAATTGAAGTCGTTGGAAAGCCAGCTTTCGGAGACGGAAGAGAAGCTGAAGGATTGTCGCAAGGAGTTGCAGGACACGCGTTACGCTAAGGCGACGCAGGTGTCAGAACAGGAAGCGAGGAAGATGCACAATCGGATGCTGAAATTGGAGCGGGAAATTGAAAAATGTGTGTCCCTTCTTAATGAATAGCGGATGGACTGAGTTATCTCGGAACTGCTGAAGAAGTTGGCACATTCCTCAGAAATAGAAAGTAGACATTGGATACCATGAGTGAAAAGACAGACTCAAAATCTGAAATTTCTCCTGATAAAGAAAAGTCAAATGAACGTTTCAAGATTCGCGTTCAGATGATGAATAGCGTACTTGAAGTGAACATAAGACGTTCCGACGAGGTCTATTTTAGAGAAGGAGCAAAGTTGGCTGATGGTAAATACTGTGGGTATGTTTCTTCGTATCATGGTGAAAAGACTGGGGTAGATGATCGTTATTTTATGAAACTGACGGCTCTCGACCTGGCAATGCGCTGTATAAAGTATGAGGCGGAAAAGGAGGAACTAAGAAGAAAACTGGAAGATTTGGAAACCAGCATAAACAAGGCCTTGAAGTAGTTTGAAACAAGAATCAGACAAGAGGGGGCTTTTCATTTGTCTTTAACCTTTATTTTTTATCCCGAAATGAACTGAGAACTCGCTTTCACCCCTTCTTGATTGTAAGGTGGTGGGCTTAATTGTATTATAATAAATTTATCATGACATTAATTTCTGTAATAGTAGCAGTAGCAGCTTTATTGGTCGGCGCTTTGATTACTTGGGTGGTGATGAACACCTTGCTCAAGTCGCGTACGGACAATATTCTTAAGGAGGCAGAAGCTGAGGCGAAGGTGCTTCGCGACAATAAAATGTTGGAGGTGAAGGAAAAATATCTTGCCCTCAAGACTGAGTATGAAAACCAGTGTAACCAGCGTAATGCAAGGATGCAACAGTTTGAGTCTAAACTGAAGCAACGTGAGTCTCAGCTTAGTCAGCAACAGGCTGACG
Source organism: Bacteroidaceae bacterium (assembly GCA_963619325.1). GTDB lineage: Bacteria > Bacteroidota > Bacteroidia > Bacteroidales > Paludibacteraceae > UBA1181. The sequence continues at coordinate 12,051 of CAVEVQ010000023.1, forward strand.
TTCAACGTGGTCGTGCTGAGAATGAGAACGTGAAAGAAAACCTGTCGAACCAGTTGGATGTGGTTAATGCCCGCAAGCAAGAGTTAGAAAAACTTAACAGAATGGCCAACGAGCGTTTGGAAACGATATCAGGACTTTCTGCTTCTGAGGCGAAAGCCAATCTGATTGAGTCTTTAAAAGAAGAAGCCAAAACGGACGCTATGTCTTACGTCAATGAAATCATGGAAGAAGCCAAGATGACTGCCAACAAGGAGGCTAAGCGTATTGTTGTCCATGCTATTCAACGAGTGGCTACCGAGGCGGCTATCGAAAACTCCGTTACCGTGTTTAATATCGACTCTGACGAGATTAAGGGTCGGATCATTGGTCGTGAGGGACGAAATATTCGTGCTTTGGAGGCTGCAACGGGTGTTGAGATTATTGTAGACGATACTCCTGAAGCTATAGTTCTTTCTGCGTTTGACCCTGTTCGTCGTGAAATCGCCCGATTGGCTCTTCATCAGTTGGTTACTGATGGACGTATTCATCCAGCTCGTATTGAAGAGGTTGTCAATAAGGTTAAAAAGCAGGTTGAAGAAGAGATCATTGAGACAGGTAAACGGACAACGATTGATTTGGGTATTCATGGTTTACATCCTGATTTGATTCGTTTGATTGGAAAGATGAAATATCGTTCCTCTTATGGACAAAATTTGTTGCAGCATGCTCGTGAAACGGCTAATCTTTGCGCAATTATGGCCGCAGAATTAGGATTGAACGCCAAAAAAGCGAAACGTGCTGGTTTGCTCCATGACATCGGAAAAGTGCCGGATGACGAGCCAGAATTGCCTCACGCAATTTTGGGTATGAAGTTAGCGGAGAAATACAAAGAAAAACCTGATGTGTGCAACGCCATTGGAGCGCACCACGATGAAATAGAGATGGAAACTTTGATTGCACCAATCGTTCAGGCTTGTGACGCTATTTCCGGAGCACGTCCTGGAGCGCGTCGTGAAATCGTTGAGGCTTACATCAAGCGTCTGAATGATTTGGAGAAGATGGCTCTGTCTTATCCTGGTGTCGTAAAAACTTATGCAATACAAGCGGGTCGAGAGCTTCGTGTGATTGTGGGTGCAGACAAAGTGGATGATAAGGAAATCGAGAAACTTTCGTATGATATTGCTAAGAAAATTCAAGACGAGATGACTTATCCTGGTCAGGTCAAGATAACAGTTATTCGTGAAACGCGTGCGGTAAGCTACGCAAAGTAAACGAAGAAAGATAACGCAGTGGCTTTTCATTGCAAATTTTCTATTCAAGAAAAGAAGTGGTGTTCGTATGAACCTGCTTCTTTTTTTATGTTTTTTTATGATTTTATTGCTTGCATAGAAAGGAAAGACAATTTAAATTTGCTTTTGACTACAGCGGTAGATTGTCTATTACAATGTTCCGAAAAAGGAGTCTCGTAAAAAAATGGGGATGACTGGATTTGACAGCGAGCAGAGGTGGTAGGTAAGCATGCAGTGCGCTGGTGGCTAGCACTATAATCTGGAGACCAAAAATTTAACTGGCGAGAATAACTACGCTCTTGCTGCCTAACCGAATAATAGTAGGTTTTGGCTTAATCTAAACACGGGTGTTTAGACAAGACTTCTCCCCGATGCTAAGTCCTGAGGCGGTCGGAATAGGAGGAGTGGAAAATTCGGGAATAGTTTAGATGTGCCTCGCCATCTGAATGAAATTTAGAGGATAAGGCGGCAGTTGGTGGTCTTGGTCTTGCTGACGCACGAAAACCAAAGTCAAGAATAAGCATGTAGAAAGCTTATGATTTCCTCGTTTGGACCAGAGTTCGACTCTCTGCATCTCCACAAGTTTTGTAACCTGCCAAAATCGATGGGTTTTGGTAGGTTTTTTTGTCGAAAATACTAACCAATGCGAAATTGGACAAACAGGTATTTTTTAATCCAACAGCAAATAATTTTGATTTCCTTCGTTTCGTTGCTTCGTTTGACGTCTTTTCTTGTCATTTGTTGTTTTGAATCTCTCGTTCTGTTCTTGGCATCTTTTTGAGAAGAAACTTTTGAAAAGGAAGATGTAAAAAAAAGCAGACAGTCAATTAACTATCTGCTTTGTGCGGAAAGACAGGGATTCGAACCCTGGGAACAGTTGCCCGTTCACCGCATTTCGAGTGCGGCCCGATCGACCACTCCGGCATCTTTCCAGGTTTTTTCGTGATGCAAAGTTAGCGTTTTTTATATATAAGCGTCTGCATATTTAGCGTTTTTATTAATCTTTTTTCTCTAAGACAATTCCGATGGGACGAATTAACATTTTTTCGGGGTCTATACTTCTGTCTATCACAGCAGTGTCGCAAGAACCATCTGCTTTATGAAGCAACACTAAAATATCCGACACTACTTCCCAACTTCGGTAACATACGGGCATATTCGTACAGCTGATGTTATTTAAAGACATTAACTCTAGGCTTGCTTGTTTTCCCCCGTTTTGACTAACTTCTTGTCGCATCCAAAGCCCTTTAACGCTTTTAAGACAACGTGTGAAATTGTCGTCTGTATTTCTGAAGGCCACTACCAATTTGCGGTCTTTTTCTTTTTGTGGTGTTCCCAAAATAACTTCAACTTTGTTGCCCGCAGTTAGATCTCCTTCCAGCTTTGCTCCTTCCGCTATGTAATAGGAGTAGTTTGCCCCCGAACCATTAAGAACGATTTCTATTATTCCCATGGAACTACGGTCGGTCAGTTGTCCTTGAAGTGTGTCAAATGAAATATAGTCGCTTTGTGAAACCGATTTTGAACAAGAACAAAAAAAAGAAATAACGATGATAGACAAAATTGCGGTAACCGCCGTTCCCATTTGTTTCTGTATTGTTTGAATTGCCATAGTTTTTATTTATTGTCTGAGTATTGAATTTCATACTTAGCTCTGCTTTTGCACACAATGGTTGTATTTGTGCAATTTCATTGCTAAACGGATGAACTATCAGCAAATTTACCTATTTTTGCCGTGCTAATAAAAAACAATCAGATATGAAGTTGAATTAATGAGTAATCTATGCGTTGATATTAGTGATAAAGAAGATTTTGCCTAAGCAAGGTTGGAAGATAGCATGGTGAAAATACATTTGTTGCATTACTAATATAGTGATACATTTTTTATATTTGTGCAACCTCGTTAATGAGGGGATTTCTCATATTTTTATAACCTGAACAGAAAGCAATAAAATGAAGAAATTTTTAACTATTTTGGCAGTATTGTCTGCGTGTATAGCAGTTCTTTTCGCTGCCACGAAGTCTGAAATGCGTATGCGTGTGCATCTCCGCGACGCGGAGAAAGCGTGGACGACCGCGGTGAAGGACATCCTCACAATATCCTTCCAAGACGATGCGGCCACGAACGGTAGAATGAACGTCTACCATAGCAGCGATGCCACAAACGGCCATTTCGCGATGGACAGCATTGACAGTGTGCGTTTCCAGCGCGACGTGGTGAAATATGACATTGTGAAGGATGGTGCACTCGTCGCAGCACCGTTCAAGGTGTCGGACGAACGCTCTGTCTATTTCTCGCAAGGAAATCTGCAGTATAACGCAGGCGAGGGATCCCACGCGACGGCCGACGGCGAGACGGCGAAAGGAACGTGGCGCCTCGCAGAGAACCAATACGACTATATGGGGGTTAGCAACATGCACACCTCTGAAAGCTATGATGGGTGGATCGACCTATTCGGCTGGGGCACCAGCGGTTGGGATAGCGAGGCTGAGTCCCACCAACCTTGGTCGGTGTCGGAGATTAACACCGACTACACCCCTAAGGGGGACGCCTCCCTCAGTCTGTCGGGGACAACCTCCAACGCCGACTGGGGCGTCTACAACGCCATCTCCAACGGAGGCGACACGCCCAACTTGTGGCGCACCCTCTCGGCGGACGAGTGGAAATACCTCTTCGCCCACAACAGCTGGACATTGGCAAAGATAGGAAACGACAGCACACTCTGCCTACTTCTCTTTCCAAGTGGGTTTGAAGTCCCCGATGGCATCGAAATCAAGGTGCTAAGCAACGGCTCCGGGCAGAAGACCTCGTTCGAGGACGGGGATTATGCAACCAATTTCTACACTGTTGAGGAGTTCGCCGAGTTGGAAAGGACTGGAGTCATCGCCCTGCCTCCGACAGGCCGCCGAATCGGCGAGAAGTACATAGCCGAGGAAAAAGGACACTACTGGTCGTCTTCCGCCAAAGACGAAAAGAAAGCGGGGAAGGTGCAGTTCCTGCACACTTCGGTCAACCCGAACGACTCCACCTACCGCAACTACGCTCTTGCGGTTCGTCTGGTCTACGATTTGAATTTTGAGATTGTCTTTAAAAACCACGACGGGTCTGTCGTCTACGACACGATTGTTTCAAGAGGCGACCTTCCTACCTGCGCATCCCCAAGCCGTGAAGACGTGGGGCAATATCGCTACACCTTCAAGGGATGGGATAGGGACATCCAACCTGCGACTTCCGACATGGTGTACACCGCCACATACGACAGCTCGCTCATCTCAAAAGACAATGGTAAACTTTTCCGCGCAGTCTACAAGGTGTCCGACACGAAGGAGGTCTACTTCTCTCAAGGAAACCTGCAATACAACGCTGCGCAGAGGGAATGGCGTTTCGCCGAGAACCAATACGACCTCGTCGGCTCCGACAACAGCAACATAGCGCAAGACTATGACGGATGGATCGACCTCTTCGGGTGGGCGACAAGCGGATACCCAATCGACGGTAAAGCCTACAACCCTTGGTCCACATCCGCAGACGCCTCCCTATACGGACCCGATGGGAACCAAAGTCTGGTCGGCGACTACAATCGTTCTGACTGGGCGTACTATAACAGGATCACCAACGGAGGAGACTGCATCCTCACCTGGAGGACGCTCTCCAACGAGGAGTGGCAGTATTTGATCCGGCACAACGATTGGACCATGGCCAAGGTGGGCATAGAGAACACCCTCTGCCTGTTGATGATCCCTAAGGACTTCCAACCTGTCGGGGATGTCAGCGTCAGCAAGATCAGCGGCGCCGAGTTCGCCGACAACGGCTTTAAGTTCTCGGAGGACTCATACTCACAGAATTTCTTCGACGAGGAGCAATTTAAGAAGTTGGAGGAGGCAGGTGTCGTGGCTTTCCCATGCGCAGGTTCAAGAATAGGCAACCAAACGTTCGAGGTAACCGCAGGAATCTACTGGTCTACAACCGCAAACGAAGACGGCAACTCGTCCTACTGCTTCGGGTTCAATGTATCCACCGCGTCCACCTCGGCGTGTCCAAGGTACGCAGGACTCTCCGTCCGCCCCGTCTATGAGCTGAACTTTGACGCCAAATTCGTGAACTACGACGGGACTCCCCTCTACACGGTCGCCGTCGAAAGGGATGAGACGCCCGTCTACAAAGGTGAGACGCCCACAAAGGACGGTCTCCTTGAATACGACTACACGTTCAAATGCTGGGACAAGCCCCTGCTGCCACTGCGAGAGGACGTGGTCTACACCGCGGTGTACGACAGCGTATTGTCCGTCAGGAAGAAGGGCGTGATGACACGAAACGCCGTGAAAGTGTCCGACACCAAGGCGGTCTACTTCTCACAGGGAAATATTCAGTTCAACGCGGCTACCAACGACTGGCGTTTCGCCTCCGCCCAATATGAGTCTCTCGGCTCGCAGAACGACAACGTCAAGGAGGGGTACGACGGCTACATTGACCTCTTCGGATGGGGTACGAGCGGTTGGAACAGCGGAGCGACGGCCTACCATCCTTGGTCCACATCCACGCAATCCACTGATTATCTGCAGGAGGCTAGTCTGACTGGAGACTACGAGAACGCCGACTGGGCCATCCATAACACCTTCTCCAACGGAAGCAGCGAGGCGGACTGGTACAGGACGCTCACCATGGAGGAATGGGATTACGCACTTACCCACAACAAATGGACACTGGGCAAAGTGGGCGAAGACAAGACGCTGTGCCTCCTGTTTTTCCCATCCGACTTTGAGAAAGTGGACGGACTCACCGTCAATATGTTGAGCGACGCCGCATCCAGCTCCAGCTTAGAAATCTCGGAGCAGGACTACGCCGACAACGTCTACTCATTGTCTGACTTCCAAAAATTGGAGGAGGCGGGCGTCGTGGCTCTTCCAACCACGGGGAATCGCACAGGCACGACGACCAGTGGCACCGATGAGTACGGACTCTATTGGACGACGACGACGAAAGATGCAAGATACCCGTACACCTTGGGGTTCGTTGCAAATCTATTGGGATTGAAGGAGGACTTCAAGCAGAATGGATTGGCCGTCCGTCCCGTCCACGAGTTGAATGTCGAAGTCAAATTTTTTAATTACGACGGAACGCTACTCGACTCGCTCCAGCTCAATTACGGAGACTCTATTGTCTACGCCAAAGAGACGCCAAAGAGACTAAGCGACTACGACTACATCTACACTTTCGATGGCTGGGACAAAGAGCTTTCTATAGCCCGTAGAGACATCGCCTACACCGCGAAATACAAGGCGGAGGAGCGCAAACATGCAGTGTTCAGTGTCGGCTACGGCAAATCCGTCTATTTCTCCACAGGCAATCTTCAATATAACGCAGGGGATGGAAGCACCCACGCTACCGCCGACGGCAAGACACTGCAGGGAACATGGCGCTTCGCAGATCAGCAGTATGAAGTAATAGGAAGTGGGAACGCCAACATCTCGCAAACTTATGATGGATGGATAGATCTCTTCGGCTGGGCTACAAGCGGTTGGTATCGTGAAAGTGATTTAATAACAGAAGAATATCAGCCTTGGACAACATCAACGGAATATTTGCATTATCATATAGATGGAAATTATCTTCATGAAATGAAAGGAAGTTATGCTAATGCGGATTGGGGCGTTTATAATGCTATAAGTAATGGTGGTAATGAACCAAATGTGTGGCGTGTACTTACTGCTAGTGAATGGATGTGTCTTTTAAGAGAGAATAAATGGACTTTGGGTTATGTTGAGACAGGTGATGATTCTTACTTGTGCTTTTTGCTGTTTCCATCAGACTATACTGAGTTGAAAGGCATATCCGTTGAGTTTTTAGAGGCAAGTAGTACCTTTACATCTGTGACTGTAACTGTTCCTTCTGGCAATAGATATACAAGAGATGATTTTGAAAAACTTGAGAAACAAGGAGTTGTAGCATTGCCTTGTGGTGGTTATCGTTATGAGAAAACAATAAATGAGGTTGGCAATGAAGGCTACTATTGGTCAAGTGCTGTCAATAGTAAAACCTGTTCTTTTGGTTTCTCTTTCAGTGAATCAAAGGTAGATGGTTGCGATAATCTCATACTTAGAGAAAATGGAGTGTCGGTACGTCTTGTAAAAGATGTGAAGTGATATATATATATTAAAGAACACCAAAAGAGTGCAACCCAATGTTGCACTCTTTTGGTGTTGTGAAACTAAGTCTCATTTACATATACATAAATCAAAGAGGGTTCAAATGATATAATCATTTGAACCCTCTTTCTCTCGGTGATCGAGGAGGGATTCGAACCCTCGACCCACAGCTTAGAAGGCTGTTGCTCTATCCAACTGAGCTACCCGACCATCCTTTCTCGCATTAAAGCGAGTGCAAAGGTAGTACTTTTTTCTTATTATCCTAATTTGTAGGCAGCTTATTTTTGCGTAATAGTGGATTTCTTTGTGTTTGAGAGGTTTTAGAGATGTATACAAACACGAAAGAGGTGGAAATGTAGTACTTCCACCTCTTTTGTGGTCCCACTAGGATTCGAACCTAGGACCCCCTGCTTGTAAGGCAGGTGCTCTGAACCAGCTGAGCTATAAGACCGAAACAACGTTTTCTAAAATTACTTTCTCAAAAGCGTTGCAAATGTAGATAGTATTTCTGACATAACAAAGTTTTTTGAACAGATTTTTTCAGATTATTTCTGCTACAACGTAGGTACTGCCTCCTATGTAGATTAAATCTTCCTCGTCCGCATTTCTTTTTGCCGCCTCAACTGCTTCGCTTACAGTTGGATAACTATTGCCTTGAAGATTTCTTTCATTACCCATCTCACATAATTTTTTTTCGTCTAACGCTCGATGAATAGTAGCTCGTGTGAAATAATAGTGTGCCTCTTTAGGTAGTAAATCTAATACATGCGACACATCTTTATCTCCTACCATGCCAAAAACAATATGTAAAGCCTTATGTGGTGTCGCTGCTAACTGATTGACGATATATTGGATGCCTCCAACATTATGTCCTGTGTCGCATACGATAGTAGGGTTCTTTCCTATGATTTGCCATCTTCCCAGAAGATGTGTCTGAGAGATTGTCTTTTGAAATCCTTCCCACTCCGCTTTTTTGCTGATATTCAATCCTAATTGCCTCAGCCTTTCTACCGCACATTTTACGGTTGCCATGTTCTTTGCTTGATAATTGCCCATTAAAGGTGTCTCTATGACATCTCCATCGATAGAGAATCCCTGTAATGGTGTTCCATCACTGTCGGTTCTGTTGTGTGTCCACTCTGCTTTGTTGTTTTCTGCAAAAAAAATAGGCGCGTTTTTTTTCTCGGCTATGGTCTGAAATAGTGTTTTTATTTCACCTTCCGCTTCTCCTATGACAATTGGTGTGTTCTCTTTTATGATTCCTGCTTTTTCCTTGGCAATCTCCAACTCAGTATTTCCTAAAATATTGGTGTGGTCAAGACTTATGTTGGTGATTATGCTCAAGATGGGGTTGATGATGTTGGTGCTGTCCAACCTACCTCCAAGTCCTACCTCCACAACCGCATAGTCAACTTTTTCTTGTCTGAAATAGTCAAATGCCATTGCAACGTTCACTTCAAAGAAAGATGGATAGATGATGTCGAAAAATGCTTTGTGCTTCTCGACAAAATCAATGACAAACTGCTCGGGGACTACTTCTCCATTCACTCTGATACGTTCGCGGAAATCTTTGAGGTGTGGAGAAGTGAACAACCCCACCTTATATCCTGCGGATTGAAGAATAGAGGCGAGGGTGTGCGAAGTTGAACCTTTCCCATTTGTTCCTCCGACATGAATACATTTAAATAAGCGGTGAGGGTTGCCTAAGCGGTCGTCAAAGGCTTGCATACTTTCAAGTCCTTCCTTATAGGCGGATTTTCCGACCATCTGAAACATTGGCATTCGATTGTAGATATAGGTAAGAGTATCTGCGTAGTTCATCTTTTCTGTATCTTTCATTTTCTGAATTTCTTAAATAGTTTTAAATATCATTGTTTCTGAGAAAAATGAATGGATTTGCGTTTGCAAAATTCGGAAAAATCTTTTTTAAAAGTTTGTTTTTATAAACCGAAAAACTAATTTAGTAGGGACGAAAGTTGCTTTTACCGATGGTCTTTCAAAGACTTGAGGTATTCTCTTTCTCACCTTGAACTAAATGATAAACACGTAAATTGGATTGATTATGGGCGCAAAGAAGAATTTCGTTTTGGATACGAATGTTATCCTTCACGATTACAAGTGTATTTACAATTTTCAGGAAAACGATATATATCTTCCAATAGTTGTATTGGAGGAATTGGATAAGTTCAAAAAAGGTAATGAACAGATTAATTTCAATGCTCGCGAGTTTGTTCGTGAAATTGATTCGCTGAGCGCTGACAAGGATTTCTTCAAGAATGGAGTTTCCTTGGGTGCAGGGTTAGGTCGTTTGTTCGTTGTTACGAACCCCGTCTATCCTGAAATCTTAGTGAAATCTTTCTCTGAAAAGACTGCCGACCACCGCATTATGGCTGTCGCTTTGTATTTGCAAGAAAAAGACAAACAAACTCGTACTATCCTCGTAACTAAAGACGTGAACCTCCGTATGAAAGCGAAGTCTATCGGTTTGGATGTACAAGATTATACTACAGATAAGGTAAAGAATGTAGATGTTTTTGATAAGGCGCAAGAGACTTACGAAAATGTAGATGCCGATGTGGTGGATCGTATTTATGCTGAACCATACGGGGTTCCAGTAGCTGATGTGGGACTGAATGTTGAGTTGTCTCCGAATGATTGTTTTATCTTGAAGAGCATACGTTCCACTGTAATGGCGAAATATGACGCTGCTGCGGGGACGATTAAGAAAGTAAAGAAAGAGAAGGCTTTCGGAATAGAGGGGAGAAATGCTGAGCAAACTTTCGCTTTGGATGTCTTGATGAATGACGATATAAAGTTGGTGGCTGTAACAGGTCGTGCAGGAACAGGAAAAACTTTGTTGGCTTTAGCCGCAGCCTTGCAACAGAATGAAACTTACAAGCAGATTCTGCTGGCTCGTCCTATCGTTGCAATGTCTAACAAAGACTTGGGTTTCTTGCCTGGCGATGAGAAACAGAAAGTAGCTCCGTATATGCAGCCGTTGTTTGATAACTTGAATGTAATCAAGCATCAGTTTGCACCGACAAGTCGCGAGTTGAAAATGTTGGATGATATGCAAAAGAACGAGCAACTCGTCATCGAGGCCCTTGCGTTTATCCGAGGACGTAGTTTGAGCAGCACTTATCTGATCGTGGATGAGGCTCAAAATTTAACACCTCATGAGGTAAAGACTATCATCACGAGAGCAGGAGAAGGTTGCAAGATTGTCTTTACGGGTGATGTTCAACAGATTGATACACCATACTTGGATATGCAGTCTAACGGATTGGTTTATATGATTGATAAGATGAAAGGGCAAGAGTTGTTCGCTCATGTAAATCTGATAAAGGGAGAGCGAAGCAAACTTTCTGAATTGGCAAGCGTGCTTTTGTAAGAGATTTATTGAATATGTGATAAAGGGATGCGTGAAGCGTCCCTTTTTTTGCGATGAAGAACTAAAGTGTGGATTTTCTTCTTGTCAAGACTTAAATTTTTTGCAAATACTAAAAAAAAGAGAGGGTAGAACTGAAGTTCCACCCTCTTTTAATGTTATGATTTTATGTGTCTATGATTACATCATACCACCCATGCCACCGCCCATTGGAGGCATTGCTGGTGCTGGCTTGTCAGACTTCTTCTCGGTGATTACGCACTCAGTTGTCAATAACATTCCTGCGATAGAAGCAGCGTTTTCCAAAGCGACACGAGTAACCTTAGCAGGATCGATGACTCCCGCAGCGAAGAAGTTCTCGAATTTGTCGTTGCGAGCATTGTAACCGAAGTCTCCCTTGCCCTCTCGTACTTTCTGTACATATACGGCACCTTCTTTACCCGCATTAGCGATAATCTGACGAAGTGGCTCCTCGATAGCGCGTTTGATGATTTCAATACCAGTTGTTTCGTCTTGGTTGTCTCCCTTCATATCGGCTATGACCTCGCTTGCACGAATGTATGCGACACCTCCACCAGGAACGATTCCTTCCTCTACTGCCGCACGAGTTGCACTCAAAGCGTCGTCTACACGGTCTTTCTTTTCTTTCATTTCAACTTCAGATGGCGCACCAACGTGAAGCACTGCAACACCGCCTGCCAACTTAGCCAAACGCTCTTGCAATTTCTCTTTGTCGTAACTTGACTTTGTAGCCTCTATTTGAGCCTTGATCTGGTTAACGCGCTCTGCGATGTCCTCTTTCTTTCCAGCACCGTTGACGATAGTCGTATTGTCTTTGTTGATGGTAACCTTTTCAGCAGTACCTAACAAATCAATCGTTGCACTTTCCAACTTGATACCCTTCTCTTCAGAGATAACAATACCTCCTGTTAAAACGGCAATATCTTGCAACATTTCTTTTCTTCGATCTCCGAATCCTGGTGCCTTAACAGCGGCTACCTTCAAAGCACCACGCAAACGGTTTACTACCAATGTGGTGAGTGCCTCGCCATCAATATCTTCAGCAATGATTAACAACGGACGTCCTGATTGTGCTGTTGCCTCCAAGATTGGAAGTATGTCTTTCAATGAAGAAATCTTCTTGTCGTGGATTAAAATGTACGGATTGTCAAATTCAACTTCCATCTTCTCCGTGTTAGTTACGAAATAAGGAGAGAGGTAGCCACGGTCAAACTGCATTCCTTCTACGACGTCTACCGTAGTGTCCATTCCCTTGGCTTCGTCTACGGTGATGACACCTTCTTTCTTTACCTTTGCCATTGCATCGGCGATTAGTTTTCCGATTTCGCTATCATTGTTGGCGGAAATAGTAGCAACCTGCTCGATTTTGTTGTAGTCGTCGCCAACTTCTTGTGCTTGTGCTTTGATGCTTTCAACCACTTTCGCAACAGCCTTGTCAATACCACGCTTCAAATCCATCGGGTTAGCTCCTGCGGCTACGTTTTTCAAACCAACGTTGATGATAGACTGTGCCAAAACGGTTGCAGTCGTTGTTCCGTCTCCAGCATCATCTCCTGTTTTAGAGGCAACTTCCTTGACGATCTGCGCACCCATGTTCTCGTATGGACACTCAAGTTCAATCTCTTTTGCTACCGAAACACCATCTTTTGTGATGTGAGGAGCACCGAATTTCTTCTCAATGATTACGTTGCGTCCTTTAGGGCCGAGGGTTACTTTCACTGCGTTTGCCAACTCGTCTACGCCTTTCTTCAAAAGGTTGCGAGCGTCTGTATCGAATTTGATTTCTTTTGCCATGACTTTAATTTTTTAAATGCTTTTTAGATTAACTGCGTCATACATTTCAATGTATGTGGAGTTGAATGATTAGATGATTGCGAGAATGTCGCTCTGACGCATGATGAGGTATTTCTCTCCATCAAGCTCCAATTCCGTGCCTGCGTATTTGCCGTAGAGAACATTGTCTCCCACTTTCACGACCATCGCTTCATCCTTCGTACCATTGCCGATTGCGAGGACTTCGCCTCTCAATGGTTTCTCTTTTGCTGAATCTGGAATGATAATTCCACTTGCTGTCTTTTCTTCTGCTGCAGCTGGTTTTACCAAAACTCTGTCTGCTAATGGTTTAATGTTCATAGACTATTTTTTTATTTTGTTTTTCGTTTTTCCTCGCAGGACTCTTTTCGCTTCCTGCTTCGACTTTACTTTATCATATTTCGTGCCAAACACAAAAAACTACTCTTCTCTGACATTTTTGGCAGAGCTTTAAGATGAAATACTGACAAATTTGTCAGTTTAAAATGTTGTCAAGGAAAGGATAATGGTGAGGTTGGTTTAACATTTATTTTCTATCTTTGCATACGAAAATGTAAATGGTTAACCCAAATACTAATTAAATATATTATCTATGGGATTGTTAGACGGAAAAACTGCGCTTATCACTGGAGCAGCGCGTGGTATCGGTAAGGCGATTGCGCTTAAGTTTGCTAAAGAAGGTGCAAATATTGCGTTTACAGATTTAGTAATTAATGAGGCTGCTCAGGAGACAGAAAAGGAGATAGCCGCTTTAGGTGTAAAAGCGAAAGGATATGCCTCCAACGCTGCGGATTTCTCTGAAACGGAGGCTGTTGTTGCCGAAGTACACAAAGAGTTTGGATCAATTGATATTTTGGTAAATAACGCGGGTATCACTAAGGATGGATTGATGTTGCGTATGTCTGAGGCTCAATGGGACGCTGTTATTGCAGTGAACTTGAAGAGCGCTTTCAACTTCATTCATGCTTGTCTTCCTATCATGATGCGTCAGCGCCATGGTTCAATCATTAATATGGCTTCTGTCGTTGGTGTCCATGGTAATGCGGGACAGGCGAACTATGCTTCTTCTAAAGCAGGATTGATTGCTTTGGCTAAGAGTGTCGGTCAAGAGATGGGCCCTAAGGGTATCCGTGCCAACGCCATTGCTCCTGGTTTCATAGACACCGCGATGACTCAGGCGTTGTCTGACGATGTTAGAAATGAGTGGATTAAGAAGATTCCTTTGCGTCGTGGTGGTACTACGGAAGATATAGCTAATTGCGCTACTTTCTTGGCATCTGATATGTCTTCTTACATTTCAGGTCAAGTAATCCAGGTTGATGGCGGAATGAATATGTAATTTGTTCGCAATTATTATTAAAAATGATAATTTTGTGCCCCGTTTCGATTTCATTATTGAAATTGAAACGGGGTATGTCTTTTTCTATTAGGTTTGTCCCATGAAATTAACTTTTTGTAGATAAGATGAAGAACAAGTATGTTGATCTTATAGAACAGTCGTTCGAGTTCCCCAATGATGAGTTCAGCGTTGTGGATAATGAACTTCAGTGGTTTAATGTGCCTTTGATGGACGTAATCAAGCAGTATGGCACTCCGTTGCGTATTGCGTATTTGCCCCGTATAGCCCATAATATCCAAAAGGCGCGTCGCCTTTTCAATGTGGCAATGGCTAAGGTCGACTACCAAGGTAACTACAACTATTGCTTCTGTACGAAGAGTTCTCACTTCTCTTTCGTAATGGAAGAAGTGCTGAAACATGGGGTGCATGTGGAGATATCATCGGCATACGATGTCAACTTGTTGGAATGTTTGCATGAGTCGGGTCATTTGGACAAGAAACGCTATGTGCTCTGCAATGGATTTAAAATCCCGCAATACACGGAGAATATCCAGTCCCTTATCAAACAAGGTTTTGAAAATGTAATTCCCATATTGGATAACAAAGATGAATTAGGCATGTTGCTTAAGGACTTCTCAGAACCTTTGAATGTCGGAATCAGAATAGCAACAGAGGAAGAACCTAAATTCGATTTCTATACCTCTCGCTTGGGGTTCCGTGTCACCGACATAATTCCATTTTACAAAAACCACATTATGAATAGTGGACAAGTGAAACTGAAAATGCTTCACTTCTTCGTAAATACCGGTATAAAAGACACGTCTTACTATTGGAACGAGTTGAATAAAGTGTTGAACTTATATTGCGAGTTGAAAAAGATTTGTCCAGACTTGCATTGCCTGAACATTGGCGGAGGCTTCCCGTTCCAAACACATATGGATTTCTCTTACGACTATGAATATATGTCGGAGGAGATTGTGGCAACTGTGAAGAATATTTGTACGCAGCAAGGTGTTCCAGAACCAGATATTTTCACGGAGTTTGGCTCATTTACTGTGAGTGAAAGTGGCGCTATGCTCTATTCAATTGTTAATCAGAAACAACAAAACGACCGAGAGTTGTGGAATATGATTGATAGTTCGTTTATCAACACTATGCCAGACACATGGGCGTTGAACCAACGATTCCCATTTCTTGCAGTCAACAATTGGGACCAACCATACGAACGTGTTCACCTCGGTGGCTTAACCTGCGATAGCGAGGATTTCTACAATGCGGAAGTCCATTCAAACGCAATTTTCTTGCCTAAGATTCAAAAGGATCGGGAGCAGTTCATTGGATTCTTCCACATGGGGGCTTATCAAGAGGCTTTGAGTGGATTTGGTGGTATCAAACATTGTTTGTTGCCTGCTCCGAAATTAGTTGTAATCGACTTGGATGAGAATGGAGAGTACTGCACAAAGCTGTTCGCTAAAGAGCAAAGTTTTAAGTCTATGTTAAAGATATTGGGATATTAAAGCATTATCTAATTAAGACAGACCTTCTAATTTATGTTAGAGGGTCTATTTTTTACAACTTAATCTAAACGGATATCAAATGGATAGGAAAAAACGAAATAAGTTGTTGAGGGTAGCTATTTCACTGATAATCATGCTTGTAATTTTGATAGTTTGTGTGAAGCGATGGTCAGTGTGGTTTGGAAATCCTCCGGAGCCTGCGTATGTGACTGAAAATAAAATATCTCGTGTCCTTTTGACGATGGGTGAGGATGAAAACTCAAGGTATGTTACTTGGATATGTGATTCTGTTTCACATCAAAGTTGGCTGGATTATTATATGGATCAGGATTCCATCTTACATACATTGGATGCAAAATCAAATGTTTTTCAATCTCGTTCTGGCAGATGCTCTTTCTATAATGTATTGATAGAAGGTGTTGTGTCTGAGAATATTTATCACTATCGAATTCGTACGGACAGTGACACAACTGCATGGATGACTTTTCGTAAAAGCGACGATGAAAATTACTCATTTCTCTATTTTGGCGATATTCAAGATGAGTTAGATGGTGGTTTCGACTCTATCCTGCCTTCAATAATGGCTGAAAATAAAGACGCTCGATTGCTTTTGTTTGGCGGTGATTTGATAGAAAGACCGATGGATCAGTATTGGAATGTCGTGTTTAGTGCGTTAGATACATTCGCAACGCAATATCCTATCGTGTCAGTTCCTGGTAATCATGAATATCTAAAATCTATGCCACGAAAGTTGGAAGAACGTTTCGCACTGACATTCTATTATTTTCAAAAATCGTACAAAGAAAATGATGAAAATGCGCTCTATACGTTTCAAGAGGGTAATGTTAGATTCTACCTATTAGACTCAAATAAGGATTTTTGGAAGTTCTTTGCCCAACGTGATTGGTTGAAGACAGAACTGTCAAAATCGACAGCAAAGTGGAATGTAGTTGTCTTACATCACCCGTTGTACTCTGTAAAGGGAAGAATAAACAATTTGATGCCGCGGCTCTTCTTCAATGGCTTGTTGGAAGAATACAAGGTGGATCTGGTGCTTCAAGGTCATGAGCATGTTTATGCTCGGTTTAATGTGGAGGAGGATGCAGATGGCAATATGACGTCGCCATTGAGACTTGTCTCTTATTCATCAAAAAAGGATTATTCAATGGACTTCGTGGGCGATGTGGCAAAATGGGGTACTGCAGATCGTTATTATCAAAGATTTTCGATTCAAGGCGATTCTTTAGTAATGGAGACGTATGGTTCGGAAAACAGACTCTATGACAAGATTGTTATAGAAAAGAAAAATGGCAAAAGACATTTTAAGGACGAAGGACAATCAATCCCACAACGGATTTATGTGTCTGATTGGTTTAAACAGAATAAAAGCCCTAAAAAAGTGAAGACATTTGAAGAAAATGTTGAGACATGGAAGAAATCGCATCCCAATGAGTTGATAGAGCGGTGATTGTTGCTATAAATATTCATTTGTGGATGTGCGTTGAATTTGTTATATTCGCAGTTCGCGAAATTGACTTTATAAATAGAGAAATACATATTGTAAGATGGAATTAAATACGTTGACCGCCGTTTCTCCCGTAGACGGAAGGTACTGGGGCAAGTCGGAGCCTTTATCCGAGTATTTTTCAGAGTACGCTTTGATTCGTTATCGTGTACTCGTTGAGGTTGAATATTTTATTGCTTTATGCGAGCTTCCTCTTCCCAATCTAAAAGGTTTTGATGCAACAAATTTTTCTGCGTTAAGAAATATTTACAAGAATTTCACGCTTGAAAATGCTCAAAGAATCAAAGAGATAGAGAAGACGACAAATCATGATGTGAAGGCCGTTGAGTACTTTTTGAAAGAGCAGTTTGATGCGTTGAATTTGGCTTCGTTCAAAGAATTTATTCATTTTGGTTTGACCTCTCAGGATATCAATAATACCTCGGTCCCTTATTCTATCAAGGCTGCCATTAATGAAGTTTATTTGCCGCAAATTGAAAAATTGATAGAGGAGTTGGCTTCTCGTGCGGAAGAATGGAAGAATATTCCAATGCTAGCAAAAACCCATGGCCAGCCTGCTTCCCCAACTCGCTTGGGAAAAGAAATCATGGTCTTCGTGAACAGATTGCGTGTACAGGTGGATCAGTTGAAAACATTGCCAGTTAGTGCTAAGTTCGGTGGCGCAACGGGTAACTTCAACGCTCATCATGTCGCGTTCCCAAACCATGATTGGCGTGCGTTTGGAAACCACTTTGTGAATGATATTTTAGGTTTGCAAAGAGAACAATGGACTACACAAATCTCAAATTACGACAATTTGGGAGCTGTTTTTGATTGCTTGAAGCGTGTTAACACGATTATGATTGATATGAACCGCGATTTTTGGCAGTACATCTCGATGGAATATTTCAAGCAGAAAATCAAAGCTGGCGAGGTGGGGTCTTCCGCTATGCCTCACAAAGTGAACCCTATCGATTTTGAGAATGCTGAGGGTAACTTGGGCATGGCTAACTCTATTCTCCAGTTTCTCTCTGCTAAATTGCCTGTCTCTCGTTTGCAACGAGACTTGACCGACTCTACTGTGTTGAGAAATGTAGGTGTTCCTTTCGCTCACATTCTCATTGCCATACAAAGTTCCTTAAAGGGAATTGGCAAGTTGTTGCTGAACGAAAAAGCTATCTTCGCCGATTTGGATAAATGTTGGGCTGTCGTTGCCGAAGGTATTCAGACGATTTTGCGTCGCGAGGGCTATCCAAATCCATACGAGACGTTGAAGGCGTTGACCCGCACTAATGAGGGCATCACAGAAAAATCCATCAAAGACTTCATTGAGACTTTGAATGTCAGTGAGAGTGTGAAAGCGGAGCTTCGTGCCATCACTCCTCATAACTACACAGGAATATAATTCTTTCAGCCATCTTTTTAGTACTATGAAGAAAGAAGATGGCGATGAAACTTGCTTATGAGTAAAATATCTGATTTGCAGTTCATCAAACTGATTAGTAGGTTTGTTGGACCATACAAGTCGAACGTTGTTCTGAATATCGTCTGCAATATCTTGTCGACGGTATTCAGTGTTTTCTCGTTCGCCCTTATTGTACCGATTCTTCAGATTTTGTTCAAAACGACGACGGTGCGCTATGAATACATGCCCTTTGATTGGAGCTTCGAGGTCATAAAAAATAATGCTTATTGTTGGGTGTCGGACTACATTGAACAAAGTGGCGCACAGTCTACCTTGTTGATATTAGCAGTGTTTCTGATTTTGATGACCTTCCTCAAGACAGGCGTCGCTTATTTGGCAAGCTACTTTGTTATCCCTATGCGTACTGGGTTGACACGAGATATTCGTAGACAGTTGTACGACAAGATTGTGGATCTGAACTTAGGTTTCTTCGACAAACAACGAAAGGGCGATATTATGGCTCGTATAACGGGTGATGTGGCTGAAGTGGAAAACTCCATTATGAGTTCCATTGAGTTGTTGTCAAAAAATCCTATTATGATTGTTGTCTACCTCGCCATCCTTTTGATGTTGAGTTGGAAACTGACTCTTTTTGTTTTGATCGTACTCCCGGTTGCAGGTGGAATCATGGGGGGCGTAGGAAAAACGTTAAAGAAACAATCTAAATTAGCTCAAAACCAACAGGGAGATTTGCTCTCGCAGATAGAGGAGACTTTGAGCGGTTTGCGTGTCATCAAGGCGTTTAATGCGGAAAAGTCCGTCATTCGTATCTTCTCTAATATGAACGAACGTTTGAGAAGGACCACCAACAGTGTTAACCGCCGTTATATGTTGGCGCATCCTATGAGTGAGCTTTTAGGAACGGCAACGATTGCAATAGTCCTTTTTTTCGGTGGCACCTTGATTTTAAATGATAGTAGTTCGCTTTCTGCGGCAGAGTTCATCTACTACTTGGTGATTTTCTATAGCATCATCAACCCTGCGAAAGATTTGTCAAAGGCTGTCTATAGCATACAAAAAGGTAAAGCATCATTAGATCGTATCGATGTGATTTTGAAGGCGGAAAATCCGTTAAAGGAGGTGAAAAATCCAGTAGCTCCAAAACCTTTCTCCGAGAAGATTGAATACAAGAATGTGAGTTTCAAATATGCTGACACATACGTTCTTAGAAACATCAATTTGACGATAGAGAAAGGAAAGATGGTGGCGTTGGTGGGGCAGTCGGGTTCCGGTAAATCGACTTTAGTCGACCTTTTGCCACGTTTTTATGACGTTACGGAGGGAGAAATCACGATAGATGGAGTCAATGTGAAGAACATGACGCTGTTTGACTTACGTTCTTATATGGGGAATGTGAATCAAGAAGCGATTTTGTTCAACGATACTGTCTATAATAACATAGCTTTTGGTGTAGAGGATGCTACTGAGGAGCAGGTGATTAAAGCGGCTAAGATTGCAAACGCGCATGAGTTTATTATGGCGATGGAGGATGGTTACCAGACGACGATAGGTGATAGAGGAGGCAGATTGTCGGGGGGACAACGTCAGAGGCTAAGTATTGCAAGAGCTGTTCTGAAGAATCCGTCTGTTTTGATTTTAGACGAAGCAACGTCTGCTTTAGATACAGAGTCTGAAAAGTTGGTGCAAGAGGCGTTAGAACGACTGATGCGGACAAGAACGTCCATCGTGATAGCCCACAGACTTTCAACAATCCGTAATGCGGACATAATATGTGTGTTGCAAGACGGGAAAATTGTTGAACAAGGAAAACATGAGGAGTTGTTGGCGCTGAATGGACATTACGCCAAATTGTGTGCGATGCAGTCAGTATAAACTAAATTTGACTGCGTCAGGTGATTTTCGATTAAAAAGAGACGATTAGAATTTTGAGTGAGTTAAAATTATAATCGTCTTTTTTTACAAGAATGAGGATGAAAAATCTTTGTTTTGTTGCTTTCCTATTTGTTAATTGTTGTAAAATTTCTATATTTGCCCGAAATAAGGCCATTATTATAATCAATATGTGCAAAAGAATCGGTGTCTGAGATAGAAATCCTTTTCTTTTTGCGCTAATTATTACATTTAATTGATGGATTTTATGAAAAGAAGTATTGATCTCTTCGTTAGGGGGGTAGCTTTGTCCAAGTTGCTGTGCTTTTGGATGTTAATAAGTTCGAATTTGTGTTTTGCCGCGTTTCAATGCAAAGTTAGTGAGACGTGGAGCGGGTCTGCGACTGTTAAAACAGTAGGAAACTACGCTGCAATAAACGCAGATGGGTTCAATGGAACTTTTAAAATCACTGGAGTTGAAATTTCGTCGTTTGATTATCCTAAAACGCTAATCAGTCAGGATTATGATACTCGCATACAAACGAATGGATCAGTTACGAAACATTTTTGGATTTATTATGATTCAGAAACTTCTATTGTCCATGTCTATGATGAGTCCGCTGAGGGGATGATTTGTGCCCCTTCCTTTGAATTTTGTGTCGGGTCGACGATTCAACTGCAGGCTTTAGATGTTGATCTTTCTAAGTACAAAATTGAGTGGGGTGAACAGCTACAAGGAGCGACAGATACTACATGGTTGCCTGACTATCAAGGCTATTTGAGTATTAACTATGCAACAAATTCTTTGCTGCCGGTAACTGTCTTCTCTCGATTGACTTCGGCACTAAATGATACAATTATCAATTCGCGGAAGGTTACGCCAACTTATGCATCATGTGGTTATTCAATATCGGTAAGTAAACGGTATATATGTAAGGGACACTCAGCTGTTTTTTCAACGGACTATACAAATGGAACAGAATATGTGTGGATGGACGAAGAAGGAGCTGTATTAGGAAAATCTATCGTTCCTACAATCGAACTTGCACCTGCGAAATCTACGACGGTCTATTGTTACGCAGATGGTGTTCTGGTTGACAAGGTGGAAATTCATGTTGTGGAATGTACTTTCTTCATTGCTTCTCGTTACCCCGTAAACTCATGTTTACAGGACAGCAATATGCTCTATGCCTCGGGAACTTCAATGTTAGAGGATTTAGAAAAAGAAAATTTCGTTTGGGAGACCTCTGATGACCAGATTACATGGACAGTCGACGAAACACAAAAGACGTTTAGGTATCCTGTCTCAACATCAAATCATGCGCTTTACTATCGCGTCTCTTGTAATGGTAACTCGGCTGTGTTAAATTATTCAGAGATAGATTGCTCAAAATCAATGTATTGTAATGGATTGGAGACGAAGACTCTTTTCTATGAGACTTTCGGTTTCTTTATGTCAGGAGATGTTTATGTTGTCAATGATGAGGTCTTTGCGGACAAGATTACGGTAAACCACAAAACTTCGGTAACCTTAAATTCGTCTTCTTCAACTTATACTTGTCCTGAAACCTATAGCCACTCTTCCGCTTACTATTCTGCAAGAGGTGCAAAGGGCGATGTGATGTCTGTAGATACGCTTTCCTCTAGTATCTTCCCTATTCGTCATTTTATTGCACCCGATCCGTTTGGGTATGTAGTACCTGCCACGAAGTTTGTTTCGGCGACAGCAAGTGGAGACGCTAATCAATTCGTCGGAACAGATGGACACTTGTTCTTGACGGAAAACCCAATGCTCTCCCAGTATGAGTCGGATAAATGGGTGAGAGACGCCTCTGCTCGTTTGCAAGATGGATATTATGCGATTGTCATGAACCCAGACTCGTGCGACCAGAATAAAAATGGAGACGATTTCATTTCTTGCTCGGATTACACAGGAAATAAGAATGGAGCTATGTTGTTTGTGAATGCAGGTAAGACGCAAGATTCAAAATCCGCTATTTATGCACAGAAAGCACCTTTGGCTTGTCCTGCCGATCGCTTTAATTTCGGTATGAGTATCAGAAATGCGACAACACCAGGAGATGGGACTAAGAATCCTGTAAATTTGACTATTTGCTTGCTGAAGAAGATGACTGTTGAGTCGAAAACATTGCCGAATGAAGGTGATGCTAATGTGTTGGCTCGGCTGAATACCAATGATGTGGTTGCGGGTTCTGATTGGTATAGAATAGATGAGTTTATTCAATTGTCTGAAAAAACCGATGACGTTTGGGTGGTCATCTATAATAATGGAAAGGCAGGAGATGGAAATGATATGTTGTTGGACGATATTTCTTTCTCTGTGTGTATTCCGAAATCAGATTTGAAGGCAGTGATGAATGGAGACACACTTGACCATGATGTCATTACTTGTTCGGGTGGAGATATTAAATTACTTGCTTCGCAGTACAGTACTTATCTTGATAATCCGCTTTATCTTTTCCAATATCAGAAAGTTGTCAATGGAGATACCGTTTGGGTTGATTTGAAAGATTATACGGCAAATCCTGATTTGATGAAAGAAGATACTGCGATTGTCAATACGAACAAGTCGGATTTCTGGGGAAACATATCCTATCGTGTAATTATTGCGGATGAGGAACGGATCGCACGTGAGATTGCTGATGGAAACACATCTAATCTTACGGAGTGTGAGTTTACTTTCCACAGCGCAACGACGAACATTGTTATAAAAAACACGTATGGTGGAGAGATGGGCGACAGAGACTCCGTCGCTTTTTGTAATATTCCGAACACAATCGTTCAATTGAACGGAGTCCGTCATCTGACGGAGAAAGACCATGAGTGGAATATGTCATGGCTTGCTGCGGATAGTTCTGTTATCTATTCAAAAGATGTTAAAGGTGTGTCAAGGGATAGTTTGATAATGACGGTTCTGGATGGTGAGAAATTTAATGTCGCAAGTTCTGATGGTAGTAATTTGGGAGTGTATGACTTTGCAAGGCTAGATTCTGTCTTTTTCAAGGCAGTTGATGAAGGAGGATGCGAGTTCTTTCAAGTCATTAAGACGCATAAGAAGTATAATTTGGACATTCAGTCTTTGGAGACTGAGTTTATAGATTGCAATTCTGTGACTGTATCTGTAAAAAGAAACTATTCTGAGCCACCATTGATATTTGATTGGTCAAGCGTGCCTGGAACGGCAATTGTTGTTGATGATACTACGCAGACGTTTACTCCATCGCAAATCGCTAATTACTCTGCTATTTCAGGCAAAGTGAGAGTTATACCAGTGAATGTAGACGACAAATATTGTTTCTTGCAGGATTACATT
Organism: Bacteroidaceae bacterium; assembly: GCA_963619325.1. Lineage (GTDB taxonomy): Bacteria > Bacteroidota > Bacteroidia > Bacteroidales > Paludibacteraceae > UBA1181. Next base: position 35,676 of record CAVEVQ010000023.1, read on the forward strand.
GATGTGCCTTACACCATTCATAACGGACACTACAAGGTGGTTGTTGAGGCTAGCAAGGATCCTGTTTGTGTTTCAAAAGAAGCAACCACCATTCATTCCGAAGTGTTGTCATTGAGGGCTAAGGTGATCGTAGAAGGAGGATCGGAGGAAGAGGCAAAGAAGATTGAAAAGAAGATTTCTCAATATGATTGGGTTGTGATTTTCTCAAAAGGAGACACTCTGCGTCAGTCAACCACTACCAATGAATTAAAGTTTACGCATGAGCAGTTGTTGAACGCTGAGAAAACACAAATCCGTTCATCTCAGTTGATTGCGTATGTGACATCTTCATTCACAGATGTATGTGAGACGGTTACCCAAGATACGACAAATATGGGTACGAATGTGGAGATAAGAGAGGGTGGATTTAGTATCACATTAAGCTCCGATCCTTCGTTGTGTATCACACAAAGTCGTAAACATAATTTGAATGTTGTTATCTCTCCATCTACTGCATTGTTGAATATCAGCGCGTTGGATTTCTTCATCAACGGAGAAAAAGTAACGGTAATAGACGATTTAAAGGAGTCTTTTGATATAGAAATAAATGATAAATTATACCCTAATGTTTTCAAGGCAGGTTCGTTAATCCGTTACAGCTTAGGTGTTTATGATGCAACTTGTGCGGCAGAAAATGAATCTAATGATGTTATGGTCAGATACAATGGATATGACTGGGATTTCAATCAGCCAGACTCTTGTCTGTCTGCGCAAGGCGATGAGTTTAAGGTGATTGCGAATATTGATTCTCTTAATGCTGTAAAGCATATCAATTCGTATGTTTGGAAATTGGATGGTACAGAGATTCGTGGTAATGGATTGACTCTTGACTATCCTGTCTCTCAGAGTATGACGGGTACGTTCAGTTTGACCACTTCTGATGGTATTTGTCCAGATGTAACAAAGACGTTTACGTCAAACATTTCTATCAATTATACTGTCTCGATTTCTTCTATGGAAATCTCAAAAGTTTGCTCAACGGAAAACATCGACATTCACACAACTGTCTCGCCTGCATCTTCCCGAGATTATATTAAGGAGTACAAATGGGTTGCGGTAGATAAATCTGGCGTGAAAACGGTGATATTGGAGGGCTCGGCTGGAGATTCTGTTCTTCATCTTAATGCGACAAACTTTCCAGATTTGTTTGAGGCAGGAAACTCTTTTGAAATTTATTTGGAAACAGATGATCAGATTTGTGATGTAGTTACATCAAGCAATCAACTACACTTTGATGTTAACGTTCCATTTACGATTGAATTGATTAGCGAAGGAGATAAGTTGTGTAATAGGGGACAAGTTTCCGAGTTGAAGGTGAGAGTCAGTCCAGAGAAGGCCATCAACCATATTGAAAAGTTCGTTTGGAAAAGAGTTGGAAATGGCAAAGATGAAAGCGTGGAAACGACAGATACCATTCTTAATCTCAATACGTTGGATGGATGGTTGACACCAGCGGATAAAGTTTTGTTCTCTGTTTCTGCTGCGGACGGAATTTGTGTGAAAGATGGAGCGGAGTTGGTTGATGCGAAATCTATTGATATCAATGAGCCATTTGAGGTGTCTTTGCAGTCTGATAAGAGATATTACTGTTCAGAAGGAGAGGAAGTTGCATTGGTGGGAACGAATACAGGAGCGGACAATCCATATAAAACCTATACATACTCGTACGTTTCTGTTTACAGTGAAAGTACCTATACGATTCCGCAGGTTTCTGGCAACCCATTGGCAGCTGTTGACGATTTGAAATCGTATGTGGGTGTTACTCCCGGCACAACTATTAATTACACTTTGAATGTAAATGATGGTGATGTTTGTGGAATGCAAACATCAGAAACAGTAGCGATTACTTTGCAAACACCGTTTAAAGTACATATTGAGGCAGCCAAGAATGTGATCTGTCAAAATGAGATGGTTGAAGTGAAAATTGTCTCTTATGAGCCTGTTGAAGCAGAAAATTTTGTAAAAGAGTATAGATGGAACGAAAATGATACAGATTTATCTGATAATGTCAATAACTTTTTACTTAAAAAGGCTGAAAATTTTGGATTTTTTAACTATTTTGCTCTCGTTTCGGATGGTATTTGCTATGGAACGGAGAAGTTCGCTCCGCTACATTCAGATACAGTGATGGTGAAGGTGAATCAGCCAGTCAAAGTTTCTGTGGAAATATCTTCAGAATATTTTTGTGAGGATAGTTCTTCTGAGCCTCTGACACTGACGGCGAAATGTGAGACAGGAGAGCCTGTCCGTTACGAGTTGTATGGTTATGACGGGTTTATTATCGATGGTGCGGACACGAATGCAATGGAATATAGTTGGAAAGTAAATCCGACGACTCAACAGCATGTCTACGAGGTCTATGTCTATGATGGCGTTTGTTCAATTGCCAAAGATGAGAAAGGACCGGTAACTGTTGATGTTCATCTGCCGATGAAATTCAATGTCACGATTCCTGTAGAAGATTATCATATCTGCTTGGGAGAGAAAGTCCATTTTACGACGACAGTGGAACAAGGTCAACCAACAAAATATTTGTGGTATGGCTTGGCGGTTTCTTCTCCATATCATTCTTCTGCTTTATCTTTGCAGGACGTTCCTCTCTCAGCAGGAGAATATTACTACGAGATTGTTGCAGTAGATAATGTTTGTCCAGATGTAAAGGTCGAAGTTGGTCCTGTTCAAGTGTATGAAAAACCGGAGATTAGTCTTGAACTCTCTGAAAGCACTATTGTCTTGGGTCAGAAGATAAACTTGACAGCCAACGTGATGAAAGGTAGTCCTGTTCAGTATGAATGGACGGGTAACGACAAATCAATGGGAACGACGGCAGAGAACTATATGGAGAATGTCGAACCGATGTCCGCGACGAAGTACGTTGTTTATGCTAGCGATGGTGTTTGCCCGGCGGTCTCGGCTACAGCTGAATTGGATTTGAGTGTTCCGACGGCATTTACTCCGTATGTGCGTGAAGGTCTGAACGACAACTTTGTAAAAGGGTTTACGGTGGAGATTTATGATCGATATGGGATGAAGGTCTTTTATGGTGATGATGGTTGGGATGGAAGAAAAGGATCAAAGATGGCTGACCCTGGCGTTTATTTCTGTCGTGTTATATTGAAAGACGGAAGCGTTTACAAGGGAACGATAGAGGTCGTGAAATAAAAATAGAAGCAAATCAAAATGCAACTTTTAAAAGTGTTGCAAAACATAGTTGATAATAGGTATAATGATTTATGTTATGTGTTCTAAAATGAAGCGTTTAACTCTCTTGACTGTAGCAGTTCTTATGAGTGGCTTTGCATACTCCATCCATAATGAATTTGTTGATGGTTATGAGTTGGTTTCATCAGATGTCAACACAGCCGAGCAGGAAAGACCTATGTCTTTCTATAAAGATGGCAAGGTTGTGTGGTTCGTTGGTGATACTGCTTATAGTGCGGTTATCGGTAATTCTTTTGAGTTAGAAAAGAAAGAAGTCTGCCAGGAGTTATGTGGTTTAGGTATTCGTGGACAGTTTGCGTACGACCCGCGTCGTCGTACGATTTATTTTGCGAGGGTCGACGAATTGGGTAATTCAGATCTCTACGAGGCACAGTTATCTCAGGGGAAATTTTCGGAACCCAAGATGTTGAGTATCGAAGGATTGGATAAAGTCAGAAAGGAAGTGCGTGGTTCTTCTACCGTTATGGGTGGTTGGACTTATCGTTACAATAGAATATCAGGTTTTTTCAATCCTACGATTGCTGAGAATGGTAAGAGAATCTATTTTTCTGCCGATTTCCCTAAACAATCGTATGGAGGAAAAGACATTTGGTACATAGATCGAGACACAAAGGAGTCCTCTCCATATGGTTGGAAGATGCCTGTTAATGCCAGTGATAGTGTTGAACATTTGAATAGTCAGGCTCGTGAGGACTATCCATTTGTTGTTGGAGACACGGCCATGTATTTAACTTCTGATCGTCCTGGCGGATTTGGTGGTATGGATGTATATGTCTCTCATTATAGGAACATGACATTTGATGTGGCGGATACTGCGGGGAACGTGTCGAAAGTTACCCGTAAGGTGTGGACGAAGCCAGAGAACTTAGGTGCGACTTTCAACTCAAGTGCGAATGAATATAATTTCATCGGAAATAATACATTAGTGATGTTGATGTCCAATCGTGCTGGTGGTAAAGGGAAAGATGATATTTGGTTGCCTCGTCCATATCAGGCAGAGCCAGATTTTGACTTGACGCCAGAGGTGGCAATGACGGAGCCTAAGGGTTTCCACTGGGTGTTGTTCTTCTTCAATTTCAACGAGTCTAAGATGTTGCCAGAGTATTTAGTTCAGTTGGATGAGCTTGTTTCTGCTATGAAGGAGTTCCCTGGTGTGAAGTTTGAGGTGAGTGGACATACCGACTCTCGTGGTTCGGACGCCTATAATACCAAGTTGTCTCAGGCTCGTGCGAATTATGTGCGTGAGTTGTTGATTGAAAGAGGTATGAGTCCAGACGACTTGACTGCGGTAGGACGAAGTTTCCATGATCCCGTTATTCCGAATGCACAGACAGAGCCGGAGCATGAACAGAACCGTCGTGTAGATATAAAAATTTTGGATGAATAAAGAGAAGGAGGACGGTGTGTATGAAAAAACTTATATTTTCAATAGTGATTTTTTTCGCTTGTTCGGCTTTGTTCGCACAGCGTGATTTGATGCTTTCTCAGCAGTTTTTCTCAAGATTGAACATCAACCCTTCCGCTACGGGAAATACCGATGATGTGGATTTCTTCCTTTTGGGGCGTTGGCAATGGATGGGATTGGACAATTCGCCAAAGTCTGGAGTGATGAATGTCACGAACTATTTTGAGAAAGTTCGTTCGGGTATCGGTTTCTCTGCTTCCTACGATGATGTCGGTGTCGCTAATAGGACCCTCAATATGAAGGCTGCGTACGCCTATCATTTAAACTTGAATGAGAGTATCTTGATGTCTTTTGGTTTGTCTGCAGGTATCTTGTATCACTACTTTGATGCCTCTAAGAATATATGGCTGGATCCGCAGGAGTTGCAGGAGCAGACATTGAATTACGGAGATAAGCTGTCGAAGGTGCATCCCGATATGGATTTTGGAGTCGAGTTGGCTATGCCGAAATTTATGTTTGGAGCGTCGGTAGTACACTTATTGTCTAACGAGGAGCAAGTTAACACTTCAATGCCAGGAAGACAGTTCAATTGGTATGTTCGTGGATTGTTCTCTTTCTCGGAGGATTTCGACCTTGCTCCGGCCCTCTGTTACACGCATAGAAATTCTACGAATAGAGCAGAGCTGAATGTGATGGCGTTTATCAAACGCTTTATATGGTTTGGTATTACTTACAGACCCGATTTGAACGGCGAGGATTCTTTCTCTTCAAACATGTTGCATTTTAATGTCGGAGTTGAGTATAAAATCTTCCGCATTGGATATGCCTTTGAGTTGGGCTTGGGAGATATCTCAAATGTTTCGTCTAATTCAAGTGAGTTGATGCTTTCGTTCCGAATTGAGAAGAAGAAGAACAAAACAGTTCGTTTCTTGGAGGATGAAGAGCCTTGATAAGTAGTTTTTTTTTAAGATAGAGGTGGCGTTTGTTCAAAATGTTGAAAATTATTGTGCTGACGTTTGCAAATATTAGGTTAATATTTCTTAATTTTGGAAACCACTCAAAAGGATTCTTGGGGGCAGATAAGGTATAGTATAATTTTTGTGAGAAGATAAAAAGGCGAAGCAGGAGTGAAGATGGTGAAACAAAGAAGTTGATTTGGTTGGCTTGTATTGAAACTCACCTGAGGGCGAAAAAAGAAACATATTTTTGAACTAAAGATAATTCTGTTATGAGAGTCATTTATAGGCTGTTATTGGTGGCGGCAACGCTTTTCGGAATGTCGGGAGTACTTCATGCTCAGGACGAGATTGTGTGCGACCAATATCATTTCAATTACTATTTGGTGA
>CAVEVQ010000024.1:0-27447 GCA_963619325.1 Bacteroidaceae bacterium
TACAAGGCTTCGGGCAGGATAATTATGCTCTTTTGAGTTTTAGCGGACAGCAATAAAAAACAATAGAACTGGCAATAGAAGAAGCCCTATGTAGGGCAATAGGGTAGGCAATATGTCCTACAATAGGGAAACATATTGTAGATAAGAACATAGGAATCAGAGCAAACGATGTTCTAAGGAAATTATTTCAGTAGCAAATCTTGTATTTCCAACGTATCACCAAAGAACACATCTATATCTACATATCCCTTGATACCGCCGACAACACCTTCCTCGGTAAACTGCCAAAATCTACAGTCGTGTTCGGGCTTATCAACCCCGTAATGTGCCATCCAAAAATTATAGCCAGCAAACTCTTCCGTATCGAAAATCTCATCATGAAATCTAGCGTATGTATAGATAATCGGCCTCTTACCATAATGCTCTGTTACCGTCTTCAACCACACCAAAACACGCTTGCGTAACTCGGAAGAGGAGAGTTGACCCTGATATTCAACATCCAGCACAGGGACTAAATCGCCTTTCTGCAACTTCGCCTCTTTGATGAAATGAAGCGCTTGTTCCTTCGCATCTGTTCTTACGGAAAAGAAATGATAAGCACCAAACAGGATGCCTTGCTCCTTCGCTCCTTTGCGATTCCGCGCGTATTTAGGGTCTTTGATGGTAATTCCCTCCGTTGCTTTGGCAATCACGAAATCAACCTTCCTTTTATTTGCTGTTACATCCTTGGTTAGCGTGTTCGTGATAGGGTGGAGGAGGAATGAGACATTCTTCCAATCAATATCTTCCTGATAATAGGAAACATCAATACCGACTATCTCATTACTCGGTAGGACGACATCGCTCGTTGAAGGGTTTTTGCAGAAAACCTTCTCTATCGCGCGATACGCCCTTCGAAATGTATAGGGTTTAAAAATATATGTCAACCCAACGGACAGCAAAAAGACAGCGCATACAGCCACCAAACCAACTTTCCACGAGAAATGGTCTAAGAGCCTAATCTTTTTGCTCCTTCGTTGAGACTTTTGCGCAATTACCTGCCTATGTCTCTGATTCTTGGTGTCTTTGATTGTCTTGTTCAACGTCGTCATTCTTCAGTTGATAGACTGCAAACAAAATCATGCGAGGAACTCAGCACGAATGCTCAACGCCTCATTCTCGTTTTGCTCCATGATCTCACGCTCTCCAGGACCCTTGTCGTTGATACCGCAAAGGTGAAGAATGCCATGAATAACAACACGATAGAACTCCTCTTCATAGGAGCAACCAAACTGCTCGGAATTACTCTTCACAGTGTCCAAACTGATAAAAATATCCCCATTGATGATGTTGTCTTCTGTGTCATCGAAAGTAATCACATCGGTGTAATAATCGTGCTGAAGATACTGTCGGTTTACCTCCAAAATCTTCTCATCGCTGCAGAAAACATAGGAAATTTCACCAACTCTGTACCCATGTCTTTTCGCAACCTCTTTTATCCATGCCGTTACCTTTCGTTTTGCAATGTGAGGCATTGCTACGTCTTCAGACTGATAGTATATCATCGTTTTATTTGTTTATTTCACACAACAGTTCTTTCATAGTCTTCTTCAAAAGCGGGTGCTGAAGATCTGGCGCAATCTCCACCATAGGTTTCAACACAAAATCTCGCTCGTGCATCAAAGGGTGGGGGAGAGTCAATGTTTCTGTCCATATCACTCTATCATCATAGAGTAAAATATCTACATCGATCAGACGATCTTCATAACCCTCATGGGTGTAGACACGACCCATCTCACGCTCAATCGCCTTTGCCATTTCAAGGCACATCTGCGGATCAATATTAGTCTCCAACAAAACTACCGCATTTAGGAATTTGTTATCCGACCGAAATCCCCACGGTTCCGTTTCATAGAGAGAGGAGAGAACCTTCAAATCACCCATCAGAGAACCCAAAAGGATTGTCGCATTGGTGATATTCAGTTTTTTATCTCCTAAATTTGAGCCTAACCCAACGTATATCTTTGACATAAATCAGCAAAAGGGTGTGCTTCCGCACACCCTTATTCCGTTCTCGTTAATTCGTTTTGTACCTGAATTTAACCTCCGCTAATTCAGCGTTGGCTTTCACAATCTTACCTTTCAGCCCCTCCTTATAGTCCTTCAACTTTTGGGCTAACTGCTTGTCAGACAGCGCTATCATCTGAGCCGCAAGAATGGCTGCATTTTGTGCCCCATTGACACCCACCGTGGCTACGGGGATTCCTGGAGGCATCTGGATGATCGAGAGCATAGCGTCCAATCCATCTAACATACCTTTGATAGGCACGCCGACAACTGGCAGAGAGGTACTTGCAGCAATGACACCAGGCAGAGCAGCCGCCATTCCCGCACCTGCAATGATTACCTTTACACCTCGACTCTCGGCATTTTTTGCAAATGACTCCACTTCATCCGGAGTTCGATGAGCAGACAATGCGTTCATCTCGAAAGGAATCTCCATCTCGTCCAAAAACTTCGCTGCTTTTTCCATTACAGGGAGGTCGGACGTGCTTCCCATGATTATACTCACTAATGCGTTCATATAGTAAAATCTTTATCTTAGACTTATCCTAAGAAGCTCTTTAACAGACTGTTAGAAGAATTTTGTCTCAACTTCACGATGGCCTTCTCCTTGATTTGGCGAACACGCTCACGAGTCAAATCAAAACGGAGTCCAATCTCGTCTAACGAAAGCTCTTGGTACTCGCCCAAACCGAAGCTCATCTTCAACACCTCACGCTCTTTCTCGGTGAGGGTAGAGAGTGCACGCTCGATCTCACGACGAAGAGAATCCCGCATCACACTACTATCGGCACGCGGAGAATCGGTATTCTCCAAAACATCACCTAAAGATCCATCGCCATCCTCACCGAAAGGCGCATCCAACGACTTAATCTGATCTGGTATCTCCAACACCTCGGCGATTTTCTCTTCTGGCACATCCATCTCCTCAGAAAGCTCCTCAACAGATGGACGACGACCATGCTCTTGCTCGAAAGATGAAATCGCACGCTTGATTTTATTCTGCAGACCCACCTGATTGAGCGGTACTCGCACAATACGCGACTGCTCTGAGAGTGCCTGCTGGATAGATTGACGAATCCACCATACGGCAAAAGAGATGAACTTGAAACCACGCGTCTCGTCAAAACGATCTGCAGCCTTAATCAATCCAAGATTACCCTCGTTGATAAGGTCGGTAAGGCCCATGCCCTTATTTTGATACTGTTTAGCAACTGACACCACGAAACGGAGATTAGCGCGAACAAGCTTATTTTTCGCCTTGTCGTCGCCGTTTCTGATTCGCTGCGCCAACTCTACCTCCTCATCTGTGCCAATCAAAGGTTCTTTTGAAATGTCTTGCAGGTACTTCTCCAAAGAAGCGTCACGCACAGTGATGGAATTGGTAATTTTCAGCTGTCTCATTATCTATAATATTTTTTCGGGCGCAAAAATAATCTTTTTTTCGTTAAAAAGAGATTATTTTTTCATAATATCAGATTTTTTTTGTATGCGAGGTGGTATTCTACTCCTTATCATACAAATCTTAACTATCGTGATTGTCCTATTTTACTGATTTTCAACCATAATGATTGCTTTTTTACAAAGCTATTACTGATTATGAAAATAGCGGACAGCAATAATTGAAAATCTTTAGCCATCCGAAAAAAATTCTTGGGGAAACAAAACCTCAAAAAAGTCCACTAAATACGAATAGAGAGGATAAAATTTATCACCCCTCAATTTCCTCCTTCGTCAGCCCCGTAATCTCCACTATCATTTCAACGGACATTCCCTTGGCGAGCATTGTTCTGGCAATCTCAATTTTGCCCTCCGCGCGTCCTTTCTCTATTCCTTTTGCCATTCCCTCTGCGATACCCTCCAACTTGGCATTGCCCAACACATCGTTTTGAATCATGATGGCATTGAGATGCTCGTCGTAGGCATGACGCTCGGAATCAGACATTTCGTAGTATTTCAAACGCTCGCGGGCTTCCTGCAACCCTGGCGCTTTCGTGTCTGAATCTATGACACCGTTTTTCAGATAGTTCACCCATTCCTCCAACGGAGATTTCGCCACCTTGTTGAATTCGTTGACGCGAATCAGAATGTAGGTCGGGAAAATCTCCGATGGCGACTTCCGAATGAGGTTGTCCTTCTCCTTTGCACTGACAATCAACTCATCGTTAGTGTGCATGCCGATGAACTTATTCTGACCGATGTAAATATAATCAGACCCCTTGCCCAAGTCAAAATAGAGGATGCTGATGGAGTACACCTTCTTCACCTCCTTGTAACTGTTGCCGAGGTTGATATGCTCGGTGATGGCCTTCGCCACTCCGTACAACACTCGTTCAAGATAGTATAACTCGCTGGTGTTCTGCACTTCCACGATGATAATCTCGCCTTTGCTGTTCTTCGCCTTGATGTCCACACGGTTAAACTTGTCGTCCTCCGCCGCTTGGTTACCCTCGCTCTCAAGAATCTCCAACACTTTGATTTTCTCGTTGAGAAACACAGTGAGAAAGCCCTCCAACACGCCAAAATTTGCCTTTTGGCGCAACAACCGCTTAATCGCCCAGTCAAACCGTATGTATCTGTCTTTGAGTTCTGCCATAATGAATCCTCCTAAAATCTTTGATAAGGGTTCTTGCAAAAATACAAAACGAAAGTAGTCTTACAAAATACTTAAATTTAAACTCTTATGGTGCAATGACAACATTTATCTTCATTCCTCCCTACTCAAAGGCCTCTCCCTAAATTGCTTTTAATGGTTACACCGCTTACTCATATCGACCGTAAATCCGGAATCATCGGAAGGCATAAACTTGCCCCTCGCTACGAGAAAATCAATCAACTCGTCCGCGGTCATATCTTGCGCAGAGCAAGTGTAAAACCGCGTCTCAGTTCCAAACTTGGCGATAATCGCCTTTCTTAACTCTTCCGTTGTTTGGTATGAATTGCCCTGCATCATATCCAAAACTTCATGTCCATGTATTTGCTGCATAATTTAAAATTTTAGGGGTGAAGGCTCTTCCCAGAGACCCCACCCCAATGAAATATCCAATCTATTGACATTACAAATGCATAACCTACTTGACCTCCCAAGTATCGTTAGTCTCTAACAATTCCTCGAAGTTGTGATACTTCTTCTTTGTCTTGATTTCCTCTATTTGCTCTGTAACAGCATCATCGTATGTAGGAGCTTCTACATCACGAATAACACCCAAAGCCACTGGGAAGTCTGGTCCCTCCATCAAAGCCAACTTCAATTGAAGGGTATTATCTTGACAGTGAGCATCATGTACCAAAAGGTCTTTCTCTGTGATACCATTCTCACCAATCTTAACGACTTTGATTCCGAAACCATCTTGCATCAATCCAAACTCATTGTTCTCTCCAAAAACCATTGGTTGACCATGTTTCAGATAGATGGCATTCTTCTTTCTCCCTTCTGCACTATAAACGCTCTCATGTGTTCCATCATTGAAGATAACACAATTCTGAAGAATCTCACATACAGAGGCTCCTTTATGCTGCTGAGCCGCCTTTAATATCTCGACCGTACCAGGAGCATCGGTTGCAACGGCACGAGCAAAGAAATGCCCTCTTGCACCGAAGCATAGCTCTGCAGGACGGAATGGATCCTCCACCGTTCCATAAGGAGACGACTTGCTGACGAACCCTCTGGGCGAAGTAGGGGAGTACTGTCCTTTTGTCAACCCATAGATACGATTGTTCAAAAGTATCATATTAAGGTTGATATTACGACGGTTAGCATGAATAAAATGATTTCCTCCAATAGCCAAACCATCTCCATCTCCTGAGATCTGCCAAACGGTCAGATCTGGGTTCGCAACCTTCGCACCTGTCGCAATAGCCGCCGCACGACCATGAATGGTGTTCATTCCATAAGTTGCCATATAGTGAGGCAAACGGCTTGAACAACCAATACCAGAAATAACCGCTATGTTGTGAGGGGCAATTCCTATCTCGGCCATAGCCTTGTGGAGTGACGCCAAGAAAAAGTGGTCACCACAACCTGGACACCAACGGGGCTGTCCTTTTTTGAAATCTTTTGCTGTGTATTTGATATCTGTGCTCATTTCTTTTTCTCTTTAAAACGGTTATTTTTCGTATATCGCATCAAACGCTTTCACAAGATCTGCTACTGCGAATGGTTGTCCTTTTACCTCATTAAACTGATATGGAGCGAAATTGTCCACCTTCATACGCAACCATCCTGCGAATTGTCCTAAATTCTGCTCCGCAACAATCACTTTCTTGTACTTTTTAAGTACTTCTGACGTATTCTTCGGCAACGGATTGATATACTTGAAATGCGCCAAGGCAACCTTTTTACCCGCGCCACGCATCTCATCCATAGCAGCGTGCAAGTGTCCGTATGTTCCACCGAAACCGACGATGAGAAGCTCTGCATCCTCCTTGTCTCCCTCTACCTCTACGTTCGGCACCTGGATTTTTTCAATCTTAGCCTGACGGAGATGTGTCATCAAATTATGGTTCTCTGGATCTGTAGAAATCGCCCCTGTCTTATTGTCCTTCTCCAAACCTCCGAGAATATGACAGAACCCTTCTGTTCCTGGTACTGCCCAATAGCGAGATCCTTGCTCATTTCTTTGGTATGGCGTCCATGTCCCCTTCATCTCAGGAGTAACGTATGGAGGATTTATGGCTGGATATTCTGCCAATTTAGGAAGTTTCCATGCGGCAGACCCATTTGCCACAAAAGCATCAGTCATCAAAACAACCGGTGTCATGTGTTCCAAAGCAATCTTGCACGCCATATAAGCAGCATCAAAACAGTCTGTTGGCGATGCCGCTGCGATAACAGGCATTGGAGATTCTCCGTTACGACCGAAAAGACATTGTAAAAGATCAGTCTGTTCAGACTTAGTCGGAAGTCCTGTCGCAGGTCCTCCTCGCTGAACGTCGAGAACAACCAAAGGCAACTCCATGATGACCGCCAAGTTCATAGCCTCTGACTTCAAGCAAATACCAGGACCTGACGTTGAAGTGGCTGCCAACGCGCCGGCGAACGATGCTCCAACTGCAGAAGCACACCCCGCTATTTCGTCCTCACACTGCACCGTGGTAACTCCTAATGACTTATGCTTGGAAAGTTCATGAAGAACGTCTGTCGCAGGAGTAATAGGGTATGAACCCAAATAGAGCTTCAATCCTGCCTTTTCAGCAGCGGCAATCAAACCGTATGCCGTAGCCTTATTGCCGTTGATGTCCATGTAACGACCCTTCTTCGACGCATCCTTGGTTTCAACACGGTAAGTGTGAGAAACGGACGAGTGCGTGTTGTGTCCATAGTCGTACCCAGCTTGAATAACCTTGATATTTGATTCAGCCACACCCGGCTTCTTTGCGAATTTCTCTTTCAACATGTTGAAAGCAATCTCGATGTCGCGGTTGAACAACCAACAAACCAAACCGAGTGCAAACATATTACGACATTTGAGAATCGCCTTTGCCTCCATGCCAGAGTCTGCCAAACAATCCTTCACCATTTGCGTAATAGGAGCGGCAATAACATCTTGCTTGATTCCCATCTCGGCAACCGCGTCAAGAGTCTCAAAATTGGCTTTTTTAAGGTCTGCTTCTTTGAAAGAGTCTGTATCAATGATGATTGCAGAAGTTGACTTACAGAATTTGTACTGCGTCTTGAGCGCTGCAGGGTTCATAGCAACCAAAACATCACATTTGTCGCCAGGTGTGAACACCTTGCCCGCACCAATATGAACCTGAAAGCCTGACACTCCTGTCAACGAACCCTGTGGGGCGCGAATATCTGCCGGATAATCTGGGAACGTACAGATGTCATTACCTACTGTAGCGGAAATAGTTGAGAAAATATTTCCCGCCAACTGCATTCCGTCTCCGGAGTCTCCCGAAAAACGTACCACCACATGGTCTAATTCTTCAACATTTGCCATAACTAATAAATAGTCTATTTAGAATTACAAATTTCATATGCAAAGTTAACATAAATATAGGCAAGAACGACTACCATAGTGCATTTTTTTTCAGTTAAAAGCGCATTTGTAGCAAAAATTCACGATTTACTCATTTTTATTAGCATACGTTCACTAAATAAGCCGTTCCCTATGCATTTAAAATATCCTGTGCTTTCCGTTTGTCATTCTCCAACGCTTCTCGTAATGCCTCTATGGATGAAAATTTGTTTTGTTTTCGCATAAAATATACAAACTCAATTTTCATGGTCTTTCCATAAAGATTTCCTTCGTAATCAAAAAGGTTGACCTCTATCGTATTTTCTCCACTCTCTTCAAAAGTGGGACGGTTGCCTATGCATGCCATTCCGTCATATTCTCTTCCGTCCACTAAAACATGGACGGCGTACACGCCCACCGCCGGTATTACTTTATTGAAAGAAGACGGACGAACGTTGGCTGTGGGGAATCCTATCGTTGTCCCAATGTGTTTCCCATGCACAACCTCTCCACATATAGAGTAAGCGTAGCCTAACAGTTCTTGAGCCTTCAAGATTTCTCCCTCACTGATGAGTTTACGAATCACGGTAGAACTGACATGTTCTCCATTGGGTGAGAAGTTCGGAGCGTGAGAAACCTCAATACCTAAACTATTGCCATATTCGCAATAGTCGTCGAATCCCTCACTTCGGTTATGTCCGAAATGATGATCATAGCCAATAATAAGATGTTTCACCCTCAATTTCTCCTTCAACACATTCTTCATGAAACAGAATGCCGAATATTGCGACAATTCGACCGTGAAAGGTATCTGATAGCAATAATCAATCGATAGTCGTTGCAAAAGTTCGTTTTTCTCATCAATCGTATTGAGCAGCTTAGGTTGATAAGCTTCATTCAAAACAGTTCGCGGATGCGGCCAAAAAGTGAGCAATGCCGACCCTAAACCCTCTGCAATGGACGTCTCTTTAAGATAATCAATAAGAAAACGATGTCCTCTATGCATACCATCGAAGAATCCCATTGTAAGGACTAAGTCCTTTTCTGGCAATATATTTATGTCTTTGTAAATCTTCATTATTTAAAAATAAACAACAAAAAGAAAAAATTTATCACTTTTAACCTTGCAAAAATTTTGCAAGTCGCTTTATTTTTCTAACTTTGCCAACGCTTTTGCAAATGTAACAAAATAAGTTTTAATTGCAAAAGGGCCCATAGCTCAGTTGGTTAGAGCACCTGACTCATAATCAGGGAGTCACAGGTTCAAGCCCTGTTGGGCCCACTGAAAAAAAAAGGAAGACTAATGTCTTCCTTTTTTTTGTATTCATCTAATCAATGAGATTCTCCTAAAAAATTCAAAGAACGAGGTGTAACATAAAGCACACCTCGTTCTTTCCTTCTCTTCTATACACTATCGAATGTTTGCTATACTGATTATATCGGCGAAGACACCCGCAGCAGTTACTGCGGCACCTGCTCCATATCCACGAATCATCATAGGATCCTGATAACGTGCCGTGTTGATGATGATTTGGTTGTTACTACCTCGCAAATCGTAGAATGGATGCGATGGCGCAACGGCTTGCAATCCAACACTCGTCTTGCCATTCTCTAATTTAGCGACAAAGCACCAGTGTTTCCCCTCTGCTTCAACCACCTTTCTCTTCTCCTCAAACTCTGCATCGTAGGCTTCCACCTTCTTCCAAAAGTCATCTAAAGTTCCCTCAAAGAAATCATTTGGAATGAAAAGGTTCTTCTCAACATCATCTTGTTCAACCCTGATACCTGATTCCCTCGCCAGAATAACCAACTTTCTGATTACGTCCTTTCCACTCAAATCGATACGCGGATCCGGCTCAGCGAAACGAGCCTCCATAGCCATACGTATAGCCTTGCTCAACGGCACGTCTTTGCTAATGGTGTTGAATATGAAGTTTAACGTTCCAGAAAGAACCGCCTCTAACTTCACAATTCTGTCTCCACTGAAAATCAAATCATTAATTGTATTGATGATTGGAAGTCCAGCTCCCACATTCGTCTCATACAAATATTTGATGCCTCTCTGACGAGCAATGCTCTTCAACTCCATATAGTTGTCATAATCACCAGAAGCGGCTATCTTATTAGCAGCCACTACAGAAATATTATGAAGCAACAAGTCTTTATAGATATTAGCAATCGCTCCACTTGCCGTACAGTCAACAAACACACAGTTGTAAATATTGAGGTCTATCAACGCTTGCTTGATAATCTCTGGAGTAGAGGTCATTCCCTCTTTCAGCTTATCGCGGAAAGTCGTCAAATCAACACCTTCTCTATCCAAGATGTAATGGCTGACATCTGCAATACCAATGACCTTAACCAAAAGATTATTTTGCTTCAAAAGCAGATCTTTCTGGGTGTGTAATTGCTCCAAGAGACTTCCTCCGACAGTACCCGTTCCAACAACAAAGAGGTTCAACTGCTGATATTCTGACAAGAAGAAAGACTCGTGAATGCTGTTCAACGCCTTACGTAGATCGGCTTTTTTCACCACACATGAGATATTAGTCTCCGAAGATCCTTGTGCTAAGGCGATAATATTGATGTTGTTACGTCCCAACGCATTGAACAACTTACCCGCAGTTCCCGTTGCCTGCTTCATATTGTCTCCAACAATAGCAATGGTTGCCAAATCCTTCTCGGCAGACACAGAGTTGATTGCTCCCATTGCCATCTCTTCAGCAAATTCGTCGCTCAAAAGATCCATCACCAACTCGGCATAATCCGATTGGACACCGATAGTAATTGAACTTCCTGATGACGCCTGTGATACGAAGAAGGTCTGTATGTCGTTGTAATCCAACTTCATAAAAATTCGACCATTCACGTTGTGAACGTTTACCAGACCCATTCCTTGTATGGTTACCAAAGCAGTCTCTCCAATAGACGAGATTCCCTTGATGGTCTTCTCGTCCTTGATGTCTGTGGAAATAAGGGTTCCCTTTTCGGATGGCTTGTTAATGTTCATTATCTGTATAGGCGTGTTCGACACATACGCAGGATATAGGGTAGGGGCGAACAACACAGATGCTCCGAAATTACATAACTCCATCGCCTCAGAATAACTCAAATGCTCGATTTTGTATGCCTTGCTGATCACAGCAGGGTCGGCTGTCATAAATCCATCCACAGACTTCCATATCTCAATCTTCGACGCACCTAACGCTGCCCCTATCAACGCCGCGGTATAGTCAGACCCTCCTCTTCCCAACGTCGTAACATCGTCATTTTCAGCATCTGAGGCAATAAATCCTGGTACAACAATACGCTTTGCAGAAACCTTGGCAAACTGTTCCTTTATCAACTTATAAGTTAAGTCAAAATCTACATTTACATGCCCCAGGCAATCATTGGTCTTGATGAAGTTGCGACCGTCCAACCACTGAGCATCAATAAAACGACTCACTACGAGTGAAGATATTCTCTCTCCGTAGGACAAAATGGCATCTTCCGTCTTGGCAGTCAAATCTTTGATCAAGAAGACCCCTTTCAATATGTTTCTCAATTCTTCATGGAGGATTTCCACCTCTTTGAGAATGTCCGACCGGGAAGATGAGCCAACAGAACCTTCTATCAGCTCAGTATGGATGGCAACAATCTTATCCAAAGTCTCGGTATAGGAAGCATTTCCTTGCACAGCCAAATTTGTGGTCTCGACCAACATGTCTGTGACTTTCTCAACTGCTGAAACGACAATCACTACGGGCTCATCTACCCCTTCGACAATTTTCTTGACCTGCTGCAAGTTTTTTATGGAGCCTACGGACGCTCCACCAAATTTCAGAACTTTCATACCTTTATTTAATTGTAATTTTTTTCTCTTTCTTTGAGTTCGCAAAATTAACCATTATAATATAATTCCACGTTCTACTCCATAATATGCTATCGTCATAGCGGACGCTATTTCAGTAAATCAGGGCGCAATCGCCTCGTTCTCTCTACTGCTTGCTCGTATTCCCACTCCTTAATCTTCGCTTCATTACCAGACAACAGAATATCGGGGACTTTCCAACCTTTATATTCTGCAGGACGAGTGTAAACAGGCGGTGCTAACAAGTCATCCTGAAAACAATCCGACAAGGCTGATTGCTCATCACTCATCGCTCCAGGAATAAGCCTCACAATGGCATCCGTCATAATGCACGCGGCCAACTCTCCGCCTGTCAAGACATAATCACCAACGGATATCTCCCTCGTAATCAGATGTTCCCTGATTCGGTGATCAATCCCTTTATAATGTCCACACAATATTATTATGTTATTATATAATGAAAGCGAATTAGCAGTTTTTTGATTGAAGACCTCGCCATCTGGCGAAGTATAAATCACCTCGTCGTAGTCGCGCTCCGACTTTAAATGAGTGATAAGGCGATCTATCGGTTCAATCTGCATCACCATGCCTGAACTGAAACCAAAGGCGTAATCATCAATTTTCTTATGCTTGTCTAAGGTATAGTCACGGACGTTATGTACAACTATTTCCGCCAAACCTTTCTCTTGAGCTCTCCTCAATATCGAATGATTTAAAGGGCTGGTCAATAGTTCTGGGACTCCTGATAGAATATCAATCCTCATGAATTTCTATCCCTTTAATTTTGACATAAACCGCTCAATATCAACAACAAAACGTTGATGCTCAGCCGTCCCAATAACATTACCATTCTCATCTTCCGCCTCAATATAGAATGCTCTCTTTCTTCCGTCTATTAAAGAAAGCGTTGCTTTCACAGTCACTTTCGAGCCAATGGCAGAGGCTTTCAAATGTTTCACATTTATCTCCGTCCCAACGGTGGTGCTTCCCTCCGGATTATCGCAGGCTACTAGCTTCATCGCCGTATTTTCCATAAAAGCCACCATGGCGGGAGTCGCTAACACTTGAAGGCTTCCGGAACCCATTGCAACAGCGGAATCTTGCTCCCTCACCGTGAAGGTTTGAACAAGCGATTGTCCGACTTCCATATTTTTTTATTTTATATCGTTATACTAAATGCTTCCAATATCTTAAAACTCAGATGTAAAATGGAATTTAATCTTTGGAAAATCCGTCTGAGCCATTTGTAATATATAGCCAGAATCTGCTAAAAAGACATCTCTATCTTCTTTGTCCTTCGCCATATACTGATATTTCCTCTTTTTGAAATTGTCTAATGCCTCGGCATCATCACTCTCTATCCAACACGCCTTGTAGAGGTTGATTGGTTCCCAACGACATTTCGCATTATACTCGTGTAAAAGTCTGTATTGGATAACCTCAAACTGCAACTGTCCTACCGTTCCTATGATTTTTCTTCCATTAAACTGATTGACAAACACTTGTGCGACACCTTCGTCCATCAACTGCTCTATTCCCTTCGCCAGCTGTTTGGCTTTCATAGGGTCATCATTCTCAATATATTTGAACATTTCAGGAGAAAAGCTTGGCAGGCCGCGAAAATGGATGTTCTCTCCTGATGTCAATGTATCTCCGATTTTAAATGTCCCTCCCGAATCCGGCAAACCGACAATATCACCTGGCCACGCCTCATCTACCGTCTCCTTCTTCTGCGCCATAAAACAGGTCGGACTTGAGAATTTCAACATCTTATTGCTTCTGACATGTTTGTAGTTGACGTTACGCTCAAACTTACCCGAACAAACCTTGACAAAGGCAATACAACTGCGATGGTTAGGATCCATATTGGCGTGAATCTTGAAAACGAATCCCGTGAAATTGGACTCCTCTGGTTTTACAATTCGCTCCTCCGTCTGCGTTGGCTGCGGACTTGGGGCAATCTCGCAGAAACAGTCTAGCAACTCCTTCACGCCAAAATTGTTCAACGCACTTCCAAAAAAGACAGGAGCAACCTTACCCGCCAAATAATCCTCGACATCTAACTCTGGATAGACACCCTCAATCAGCTCTAAGTCTTCTCTCAACTGTCTGGCATCGTCTTCTCCAACACGCTCGTCCAATTCCTTGCTGTTGATATCTTTAATCTCAACATTCTCGGTGATAATCTGCTTGTTCGGCGTATAGAGATTTAGTTTATTCTCGTAGATATTGTAGACACCCTTGAACTTGTCTCCCTGATTGATCGGCCAAGTAAGAGGACGAACATGGATGGAGAGCTCTTTCTCTAATTCATCCATCAAATCAAACGCGTTGTTTCCGTTACGGTCCATTTTATTGACGAACACAATAACAGGCGTGTTGCGCATACGACACACATTCATCAATTTACGAGTCTGCATTTCGACTCCCTTCGCACAGTCGACCACAATGATTACACTGTCGACAGCCGTCAACGTACGGAACGTATCCTCTTGAAAATCCTGGTGTCCAGGGGTATCCAGAATGTTGATTTTGAAGCCATTATAATCAAATGCCATCACGGAAGTAGCGACAGAAATACCACGCTGTTTCTCAATCTCCATCCAATCGGACGTTGCGGTCTTCTTGATTTTATTAGATTTTACTGCACCCGCAATGTGTATCGCACCTCCAAAAAGCAACAATTTCTCCGTCAACGTGGTTTTACCCGCATCAGGATGGCTGATAATGGCAAAAGTTCGTCTCCTCTTTATCTCTTCTGATAAGCCCATATACAAAGTCTACAATTATTTTCTACAACGCGCAAAATTACGAAAAAGTTTGGGTTCTTCTTTTTTAGACACACATCAATCGCCTAAAACAACAATACCGTTTAGAATCTCATAATCTTCCGTCACATATTTTCTCATGATGAAATGATAAACATTGTCATATCCAACCGACCATGTCTTTGCCTGATCTAACTCCCATCCTTGCTCTGCCATATAGTTGATGGCATCCACTAACGAATGGAATTTCAACATTTTCAAGTCATCTTTCTTATACTCAGGATATTTCTTGAAAATCTCGTCTCCAAAATCTATCTTGAACTCACTAAAATTGTCTCCCTCGTTGGACAACTCGTAATGCATCGACCAACCCATCAGATCACAATAAACCAAACGCTTGGCGGGTTCTGATTTTCGAGCCGCACTCACACTCATCACTGCCAACGCAGCAAAAAGTGCCATCATGATAATCTTCTTCATTTTCGTTGTTCTTTTTTTACATTAATCTTCCAACACAGCCTCACGAATACGGACCAGTTTCTTCAGTAATCCGTCTAACTTGTCTAACTTCAACATGTTTGCACCATCTGACTTAGCATGCGAAGGATCAAAATGGGTCTCAATGAAGAGTCCGTCTGCACCCGCTGCGACGCCAGCCTTGGCTATCGTCTCTATCATCTCAGGGTCGCCCCCCGAAACACCAGACAACTGATTGGGCTGCTGCAAGGAATGCGTGCAATCCAAAATAACAGGTACGCCCACCTTCTGCATAATCGGAATTCCTCGATAATCAACAATCAAATCCTGATACCCAAAAGAGGTGCCACGATCCGTCAACATCACATTCTCATTACCACAGTTGAACACCTTCTGCGCTGCAAAGGACATCGACGCAGGAGAAAGGAACTGGCCTTTCTTGATATTAACCACTTTCCCGGTCTTTGCCGCCGCTACCAGAAGATCTGTCTGACGACACAAAAAGGCCGGAATTTGCAGAACATCAACATATTCCGCCGCCATCAATGCCTCTTCGGGCGCATGTACATCGGTAACCACCGGTATATCATAGGTCTCCGATATCCTCTTCAAAATCTTCAGGGCTTTCTCGTCGCCAATGCCCATAAACGAATCTATTTTCGAACGATTAGCTTTTCGGTAAGATCCTTTGAAAACGTATGGAATCTTATATTTCTCCGACAGTGAAACGATATGCTCCGCAATCTGAAAAGCCATCTCCTCTCCCTCAATCACACAAGGTCCCGCCAACAGGAAAAAATTACGAAAGTCGGTATATTTTAATTTTGGAATATTAGGCTGCATGGTATTATTTTATTTTGATTTAATTATTTACTAATACAAATGAAAGCAGAAAAGCAAAAATCAACATGTTCCTTGAAGTTTCTCCTATCAACTCGTTGAGTCTCCTCCCGCTTCTAATCTGACACATCTTTCTCCATGTCTTTATGTGGGGCAGGAGATAGAGGCAAACCAAAATCGGAAACATCAATGCCCTTAAAATGATTGAAAAAAATCCTATTGAACCGAAAAATTTAGGGAACATCCTCGGGAGAGAGACATACGAGAATGTGAAAAAATAACGAACTGTCAAAAAAACGGCCACAACACCCATAAATAGATAAAGATAACGACCGAAACGCTCTCCATGGAGTACGATGGACGTGCGTTTCCCTGCTTTTGCATCTTGGTCTCTATCTCGATAATTATTCAAAACCAACAACGCATTGACTACCAACCCCGTCGCTATCCCACAAATGGTCGTCATCTGACTCCACACCAAACTCTGAACATAATTCGTAAAGCCAACAGCAACCACGCCAAAGAACAAAACCACCGCCACATCCCCTAAAGCGTTGTAGGACAACGGGAACGGGCCAGAAGTATAGAAATAGGCAAAAATCACACAAAAGACGCCAACGAATATCATCTGCCAACCACCATAGAACAGCAAAACAGAACCAATGGCACATGCCAACGCAACAACCGCAATAATGCCAACCTGCATATTTTTTGTGCTGATCCAACCTCGCGCAGTGGCACGAGAAGGACCTAAACGGTCTTGACCATCACTTCCTTTCTTAAAATCAATAAGGTCGTTGATAAGATTGGCTGCGATTTGCATCAAAACAGCAAACAACAAACAGCAAAGCGCGGCCAACGGCTTGAAACCATGCTGATTAACCGCTATAGCGGAACCCACCAACACAGGAGCAACCGCCGCTGCGCAAGTCTTGGGACGAATAGCAAGCATCCACGCCCTCAATGAATTAGTCTCTACTACAACCTCACCGAATTTATCCTCTTGTTCCTCAGACATACATCACGCTTTTTGATACGCCATTTTGAATTTGAAAACCACTATCTTGGCAAAGATAGTGGTTTTTTTACCTTTTTTGACATTGCTCAATCAAAAATGCTCATCTAAAAAGACTATCTCCATCTGCCTTCTGCTTAATCTTGGCTTTTAGCGATGTCCCCAGAAACTCTTTAGCTTCCCTCTCTTTCATATTCGGCAACACAGTGTTCAACTCTTCAACATAGTTGAGCTGCATCTCAAAATCCAGACTCTTGAACTTTCTTATGTAGTCGGTCTGCATACTACTGTCTGGGAAAAACGAAGTGACCACCTCCGTATAAAAATCGACGCAAAGCTTCTCTTTGTCCAACTGATTCATCTTCAAAAGGTTCTGTCGGAAAGTATTGCCCACCACCTTTATGAAAAAGACCCAGTTGGTGATGGCTCTTCGCTTCTGACCCGCCACAGAGACTTTGTTCCCGATAGCGTAATTGAAATAGAGTTCACTCTCACCTTCGTCTGCCATCCGTTTCAACTCCGCCTGTGCGGGTTTGATGACGTATCGTTCAAAATCGCAACTATCCGTGTAGCCATCCTCGCAATTGAGGATTTCGCGCAGATGCTTGTCCGTAATGTTCACCATCAACTTGTCGCTGTTTTTGTACTGAGAACAAAGCTCATACAAACGCAAGGTGGTGTAAGAGCGAGTCTTCATCGTCGTGCTTAGGTTCATCGTCGTGTAGTTGCCCAAAGCGGAGATACGGTTTACGAGACTCACCATCGTCGGACTAAGTTCCACATAAATCGACTTCCCCCATTTCGGAATCTCAAATTTCGTTACCAAGGCGATAGACTGCCAATTCCCCTTGTCGTCAATCAACTCGACAATCAACTTCTTCTGCAAATCAACCAAACTGCGACGAAGGGAAAGATTGCTATTGGCACACCCGATATTGACTAACTCGGCAGTGGGCACGTCCATACTAGCGCCACCGAAAATTTGCGGATTGTTGTGCTTTTGGAAATTTGCGATGACGTAGCTCAGGAATTTCTTCTGAATCAGAGTGAACTTCATCCTCGCCTGCGTCAAACGATTGCTTTGGAAGAAGGTGACATCCGTCACAGAACTCAAATCCCTATTCTGCATCTGGTCGAACAATTCCTCGCCCGCTTTCGAGCGTTGGTAATTCGAGTAGAAACGCTCCATCGGGCGACGAATGTTGTAGTATATGCTACGTTGAAACTCCGTCATATTCTCCTTCTTGATGTCGTCGTCATAGAAAGTGAAATAAATGGGGTGATAATTTTGCAACACCTTGTAGAGCGGCGCAAAACAAAGATACTCAGATCCATCAGTCTCAAACATCTCAAAAACAGAGCGTTTGATATACAAATTAAGGCCTCCGTCTGAGCGGAACGAAAAAGGCACGCAGTTATCAATGATGAAACTTGCCTTCGTCTTTTTACAAACAGGATCGGTAGAATCGGCCAAGTTGCGCAAAATCTGATAGGCTATTTCTTGAATTTTCTTCAAGTCATCTCCTTCCGCAACATGAGCGATATTGTCAGCAACAATTTCTTTCATTTTTTAATAATTCACTGAATTAGTACTATATTCAGAGCAAATATAACAGTTATTCCGCAAAAACAAAACGTTAGTTCCGCAAAAACATTTCATTTATTCCGCATTTGGCGACATAAAAATATTACAATCTTTCCGCACACAGACGCTCATCTACAAGTAAATAAAAGAGAAGTGAAAGAGTGTATAATATAATAAGGTATACAATGATTTCTAAATGTTCCTCCATGCGGAAAAAATGTCCTTTTTTTTGAATGATATACGTCTGTCTGCATTCTATCCTCATATAAAATAAAAAATTTATCTTGCTCTCTTTTTATAAATTTATATTCTATTTATTTTATTCTATATTTTAAGAGGTGGTTGAAAGTCCGATGAACAAAGGGCTGAAGCCACTTCTATGCGGAAAAAATGCAACCTTTGTGCGGAACGATTGTTATCTTGTTTGCGGAAGAAGTGTAACCTTGATGCGGAAAAATTGTTGCTTTTGGGTTTCTATGCGGAAGATTTGTAATCTTTTTGGTCTTTAAAAGATTACAAATCTTCCGCAATTTCTATTTTAATTTGCTCATTATCAGAAAGTTATATAATACTGATGTTGAAAAATAAATATCCTATACATAAAGCGTGGGAGTGGGAAAAGGGAGAAGTTGTCATAAATGAGGACAAAGACGATAATTTTTCCGCAATAAAATGTATAAAGAATTGAATTTCAGTTAATTACTGAATCTATAAAATAATCATTACTATGTAATGATTAGTGATACAAAGGCGGAGAATGCGGAAAAAAAGAAAGGTTTTATGAATTCGATATGGATTTCAGATACCAAAAGATTGCAATCTTTCCGCAAAAGGCTTCATTGAATCCCTTCGATGCGGAAGGAATGTTTTCTTCAATGGATAAAATGTGGCAATCTTTCCGTAAAGATTACATAACTTCCGCATTCAGAGAGAATGGAATTTTTCCGTACTCGAGAAAAGATTACAAATTTTCCGCAATGAAGCCCGACTGAAAATAGTTACACTCTGTGCAACTATAATTTTTAGAACAAATAACTAAGTTGCTCTTCTCTTTTTTTGCTATTTTTGCACGATATATTAGTTAGACTTATAAGGAAAATATATAAATGAAACCTACTTTATTGGTTTTGGCTGCCGGCATGGGTAGCCGATATGGTGGACTGAAACAGTTGGATGGTCTTGGTCCGAATGGGGAGACGATTATGGATTACTCCATTTTCGATGCGGTGCGAGCAGGATTTGGGAAAGTTGTTTTTGTGATTCGTCGCTCTTTCGATAGAGAGTTTCGCGAGAAGATCGCAAGAAAATATAGCAAGATAGTAGCCACAGAATTAGTTTATCAGGAGATGGACGCTCTGCCCGATGGATTTTCCGTGCCTGATGGTCGTGAAAAACCATGGGGTACGAATCATGCCATTATGATGGGGGCAAAGGTTATCAATGAACCTTTTGCCGTTATCAACGCTGATGACTTTT
This sequence comes from Bacteroidaceae bacterium, assembly GCA_963619325.1. Classification (GTDB taxonomy): domain Bacteria; phylum Bacteroidota; class Bacteroidia; order Bacteroidales; family Paludibacteraceae; genus UBA1181. The sequence goes on from CAVEVQ010000024.1 coordinate 20,021, forward strand.
ATGGAAAGGAGAGTTTTCAAATCTTGGCTGATGCGCTTAAGAAATTGGAAGGCGGAAAAAATGAGTACTGTATGGTGGGCTATCGTTTAGGCAACACGCTTTCTGAGAGCGGACACGTTTCGAGAGGTGTCTGCCATACGGATGAGAACGGACACTTGACGACCGTGGTTGAACACTATGAAGTGCAGCGCAAGGGCGCGGTTGTGGTGTTCAAGAACCAGGAGACGGGTGCGTACGACGAGATAGACGAGAATTTGCCTGTCTCCATGAATATGTGGGGACTCACCCCCGACTATTTTGTTCACTCGGAGGCAGATTTCAAAGTCTTCTTGAAAGAGAACATTGGTAACGTCAAGGCTGAGTATGGAATTCCTACGATGATTAATAAGCTGATTCAGGACAAAACTGCGACAATAGAGGTGCTTGACACTCCGTGCAAATGGTTTGGTGTCACTTACAAGGAAGACCGTCCATCGGTTGTTGCGAAAATAGAAGGTCTGGTCAGGTCGGGTGTCTATCCAGAAAAACTTTTTTAAGGAGAAATCATGTCAAGAGGAAAAATACTAGTAACGGGAGGAACGGGCTATATTGGTTCTCACTCTGTAGTTGAACTTTACAACGCTGGATATGAGCCGATTATCATTGATAATCTTTCAAATTCAAATGTTGGTGTTTTGGAGGGAATCAAGAAAATCATCGGAGTTCCTGTTGTCTATGAAAATATAGATTGTAAGGACTACAACTCTTTGGAGCGTTTTATGGAAAGACATCCTGAGATTGTGGGAGTTGCCCATTTTGCGGCATCTAAGTCTGTAGGTGAGTCGGTGAAAGAGCCTCTATTATATTATAGAAATAATATTGTCTCGTTGATTAATCTGTTGCAGTTGATGCATAAGTTTGGTATCAAGAATATCGTCTTTTCCTCATCGTGCACAGTCTATGGGCAGCCGGATCAGTTGCCTGTAACCGAGCGGGCGCCTATCAAGCCTGCCACATCACCATACGGTCGAACGAAGCAGATTTGCGAGGAGATTCTTCGGGATACCTCCCTTGCATATCAGGATCTTCGGGTGATTCTCTTACGTTATTTCAATCCGATCGGTGCGCATCCGAGCGCCGAAATTGGGGAGTTGCCCAATGGAGTCCCTAATAATTTATTGCCTTACATCACGCAGACGGCGGCTGGTATACGCAAAGAGTTGAGTGTCTTTGGTAATGACTATAGCACGCCCGATGGTAGTTGTATACGCGACTACCTCGGGGTGGTCGACTTGGCGAAAGCGCATGTTGTGGCAATCAATCGTTTGGTTGAGTCGAAAGGCAAGTCGAATGTTGAGGTGTTCAATTTGGGTACGGGCAGAGGTGTCTCTGTTCTGGAATTGCTGAAAACATTCGTAGAGGTGACAGGGCAGAACGTCCCTTATAAAATTGCCCCGAGACGGGATGGCGATATCGAGCAGATATGGGCGGATCCATCGTACGCCAACACGGAGTTGGGTTGGAAAGCAGAGGAAACATTGGGTGAGACGTTGTTGTCTGCTTGGAAATGGCAGCAGAAGCTGAGTGAGAAAGCGTAGACTTGAGATCCCAATAGAAGTAGATTGGGGACTCTCTCCATCGTATTAAGAAACCAAATACAACAAAGTGATGAAATATTTGATTATATTGGGAGATGGAATGGCAGATGAACCGATTCCATCTTTAGGCAACAAAACGATTCTGCAGGCGGCTGAGACGCCGACTATGGATATGTTGGCTCGAAAGGGACGTAGCGGAATGTTGGCGACTGTCCCTGCAGGCTTCCACCCAGGTAGCGAGATAGCAAACCTTGAGGTTTTAGGCTACGATGTCCGCAAGGTCTTTGAAGGACGAGGTTCCTTGGAGGCCGCCAGCATGGGAGTAGATATTGAGCCGGGCGAGATGGCAATGCGTTGCAACGTGATTTGCGTGCAGGATGGAAAGATAAAGAATCATTCTGCGGGGCACATCTCTAACGAGGAGGCGTATCAGCTGATTGATTATCTTAACGAGAAGTTGGGGAATGATAAAGTCCGCTTTTTCCCGGGTGTTTCTTACCGGCACTTGTTGAAAATCAAAGGAGGAGACAAACATGTTTCTTGCACTCCGCCTCATGATGTGCCAGGCACTCCGTTCAAGGATGTGTTGGTGAAAGCGGATACTCCAGATGCGGAAGAGACTGCAAAGTTGCTCAATGAGTTGATTCTCAAGTCAATGGAAATACTTCCTGAACACCCCGTCAACAAGAAACGTGTGGAAGAGGGCAAAGACCCCGCCAATAGTATATGGCCTTGGTCTGCCGGCTACAAGCCTAATATGAAGACATTGATGGAACTCTACGGACTGAAGAGTGGTGCTGTCATTTCAGCAGTCGACTTGATTCGCGGAATCGGTGTTTATGCTGGTTTGGAGGTGATAGAAGTGGAGGGTGCAACTGGATTGTATGACACCAATTACGAAGGTAAGGCGCAGGCTGCTGTTGATGCGCTCCGCACGCATGATTTTGTTTATCTTCACATTGAGGCGAGCGATGAGGCTGGACACGAAGGAAACGTTGAGTTGAAGAAGAAGACGGTTGAATACCTGGAAAATCGCGTGGTAAAGCCGATTTACGAAGAGGTTTCAAAGTGGAATGAGCCTGTGGCAATCGCCATTCTTCCTGATCATCCGACTCCTTGTCGTTTGAAGACACACGTGGCGGAACCTATTCCATTTCTCATCTACTACCCTGGAATAGATCCGGATTCTGTTCAGGTGTATGATGAGTTTGCCGCACAGAAGGGCGCATACGGATTGTTGAAAGGCGAAGAGTTCTTGAAGACGCTCCTGAGCATCAAATAAAAAAAGAAAATATTATTCACTTTGTCTAAGTAAAATGGAACAGAAGAAACTATATCAATGTACGGGGACATGCTCGAAAGTGATAGAGGTCTCTGTCGATGATGATGTTATTAAAAGTGTGCGGTTCTATGGCGGCTGTCCAGGTAACACCCAGGGAGTAGCCGCTTTGGCGAAAGGTATGCGTGTGAAGGATGCAATTGAGAGGCTGAAAGGTATTGATTGCGGAGGGCGTGGAACGTCGTGTCCTGACCAGTTGGCGCATGCCCTGGAGCAGTTTTTGTAAAAAATAGAATACGCTGATAAAAGAGATTTAGAAATAAAAAAATATAACGAATGGTTTTATTTTTCAAAAAGGCGGACGCGGGCTTTATCGCTGTGGACGCAGACCAAAAGTTTGGCGAGCAGGACATTGAGAAGCTGACATGGCTTTTCAGTGGGGCTGAGTTCACCGACAAGACAGGCGTGGAAGGTTGGTTTATCGGGCCACGTCGCGAAATGATCACCCCTTGGAGTACCAATGCTGTGGAGATTACACAGAACATGGCTCTCAAAGGTATCCGCCGTATTGAGGAGTATTTTGCAGCTAAGGGCAAAGACTCTGAGCATGACCCTATGCTCCAACGTGTTTATGATGGCCTTGATCAGACTATCTTCACGATTGACAAAAAGCCAGATCCAATTGTCTACATTGATGATTTGGCTGCCTACAACCAAAAAGAAGGTCTTGCGTTAAGTCAGCAAGAGATGGAATATCTCAATGGCGTGAGCGAGAAAATAGGTAGAAAACTCACTGATAGCGAGGTGTTTGGATTCTCTCAAGTAAATTCTGAACATTGCCGTCATAAAATTTTCAACGGACTTTTCATCATTGATGGCGAGGAGAAGGAGAGTTCTCTTTTCAAACTTATCAAGAAGACCTCAGAAAAGAACCCTAATAGGATTGTTTCTGCCTATAAGGATAATGTCGCGTTCAACGAAGGTCCTGAGATTGAACAATTTGCGCCTGCAAGTGGTGATAAGCCAGATTTTTTCGAGGTGAAGAAATTTGATTCTGTCATCTCTTTAAAGGCTGAGACGCATAATTTCCCTACTACGGTAGAGCCATTCAATGGTGCTGCGACAGGTACGGGTGGTGAGATACGTGACCGTTTAGGTGGTGGTAAGGCAAGTTTGCCTATTGCTGGTACGGCTGTTTACATGACAGCTTACCCTCGCACAGCTCCTGACAGACACTGGGAGAATATTCTTGACCCTCGTAAGTGGTTGTACCAAACACCGGAGCAAATCTTGATTAAGGCTTCTAATGGTGCGAGCGATTTCGGTAATAAGTTTGGTCAACCGCTCATCTGTGGATCTTTGCTGACCTACGAGCATGCTGAGAATGGTAAGAAATACGCTTACGATAAAGTTATCATGCTGGCAGGTGGTGTTGGGTTTGCTAAGAAGAAGGACAGTTTGAAGGGCGACCCTAAGCCAGGTGAGAAAGTTGTGGTGATGGGAGGAGATAACTACCGCATCGGTATGGGTGGTGGCGCAGTCTCTTCTGTTGATACCGGACTTTACGCAAACGCTATCGAGTTGAACGCTGTTCAGCGTGCCAACCCAGAGATGCAGAAGCGTGTCTCTAACGTGATTCGTACTTTAGCGGAATCTGAAGATAATCCAATTGTCTCTATCCACGACCATGGTGCCGGTGGACATTTGAACTGTCTGTCTGAGTTGGTGGAAGCAACGGGCGGTAAGATTGATATGGACAAGCTTCCAATTGGCGACCCTACGCTCTCCGACAAGGAAATCATCGGAAATGAGAGCCAGGAGCGTATGGGATTCTTGATCGAAGACAAAGATGTTGACCTCATTAAGAAGATAGCGGACAGAGAACGCGCTCCTATGTATGTAGTGGGAGAGACGACGGATGATATGCGTTTCGTCTTCGAGCGTGCCAACGGCGAAAAACCTATCGACCTCCGTTTGGATTATATGATTGGAAAACCACCTCGCACGGTCATCACAGACAACACTGTCGAGGAGAAATACCAACCTGTGCATACTGATTCTACGAAGATTCAGGAATATATCAATGATGTTCTCCAATTGGAGTCTGTTGCTTGTAAAGATTGGTTGACCAACAAGGTAGACCGTTCAGTAACAGGTAAAATCGCTCGTCAGCAGTGTGCCGGAGAGTTGCAGTTGCCTTTGAACGACTTGGGCGCGGTATCATTAGACTACAGAGGGAAGAGTGGTATCGCTACCTCTATCGGACATGCGCCTGCTGTTGCTTTGGCAGATCCATGCGCTGGTTCAGTGATGGCTGTTGCCGAAGCATTGACCAACATCGTATGGGCTCCGTTGAAAGACGGATTGCGTAGTGTTTCGTTGAGTGCCAACTGGATGTGGCCTTGCAAAAACCCAGGTGAGGATGCACGTTTGTATAAGGCGGTAGAAGCATGTAGCGACTTTGCTTGTCAATTGGGTGTTAATATTCCTACGGGAAAAGACTCCCTCTCAATGACTCAAAAATATGATGGTGACAAGGTGCTTTCGCCAGGAACAGTCATCATTTCGGCGGGTGCCGAGGTTTCTGATATTCGCAGAATTGTTTCTCCTGTATTGGCAGACAAAGAGTCTTACATCTATCATATCGACTTCTCATTCGACGCTTTGAAGTTGGGCGGTTCTGCTTTGGCTGCTACTTTGAACAAGGTGGGTGATGAAGTGCCAAGCGTGGTTCACCCAGGCTACTTCGCAGATGCTTTCGAGGCGGTTCAAGAGTTGATCGACAAGAAGTTGATTTTGGCAGGACACGATATCTCTGAAGGTGGTATGATTACCGCTTTGTTGGAGATGTGCTTTGCCAACACGAAGGGTGGTTTGAAGATCAATTTGAAAGATATTCCAGAGCCAGACTTGGTGAAGATTCTCTTCGCAGAGAACCCAGGTGTCTTGATCCAGGTTGAAGACAAGGGTGAAGTTGAGAAGATTTTGAAGAACGCAGGCATCGGATTTGCTAAGATTGGTAAGACTATCGAAGAGCGTGAGATTGTCGTTAAACACAATGATCAGAAAGAGGTGTTTGATATCGACGCTTTGCGTGATGTTTGGTACAAGTCTTCGTACCTCTTGGATCGTCGTCAGAGTGGCGAGCAGTGCGCTAAGGAGCGTTACGAGAACTATAAGAAGCAACCTTTGAAGATTAAGTTCAAAAATTCGTTCAAAGGTAAATTGTCAGCACTCGGACTCACTGCTGATCGCAAGGGTCGTTCAGGAGTTAAAGCCGCTATCATTCGTGAGAAAGGTACGAATGGCGAACGCGAGATGGCATACTCACTCTACTTGGCAGGTTTCGATGTGAAGGATGTTCACATGACCGATTTGACCTCGGGTCGCGAGACTTTGGAAGATGTAAATATGATTGTCTTCTGTGGAGGATTCTCCAACTCAGACGTTTTAGGTTCTGCTAAAGGATGGGCGGGAGGATTCCGTTACAGTGAGAAGGCAAAAGAGACGTTGGCGAAGTTCTACGCAAGAAAAGACACTTTGAGTTTGGGTGTCTGCAATGGTTGCCAGTTGATGGTCGAACTCGGACTTCTCTACCCAGAGCATGCAGAAGGACCAAAGATGTTGCACAACGACTCGCACAAGTTCGAGTCTAACTTCGTTGGTTTGACGATTCCTGAGAACAACTCAGTGATGTTCGGATCGTTGGCAGGTAGCAAGTTGGGCTTGTGGGTAGCTCACGGAGAGGGTAAGTTCCACTTCCCATACGCAGAGAGCGAGTATAGTGTCGTTGCAAAGTACACCTACGAAGGCTATCCAGCCAATCCAAACGGCTCAATGTACAATGTGGCAGGAGTCTGCTCTAAGGACGGGCGCCACTTGGCGATGATGCCGCACTTGGAGCGTGCTATTTTCCCATGGCAGTGGGCATACTACCCAGCAGACCGTGTTAACGAAGATGAGGTAACCCCATGGATTGAAGCCTTCTTGAACGCTAAAAAGTGGATTGAGAAGAATAGATAAGAGTTTTGTGATTAAAATAGGGGAGTCGCATTCGTGAGGGTGCGACTCCCCTATTTTTAGTATATTTGCGATTGATGGAGTGGAAGATATGCTGAAAGAGATGTGTGAAATGCAGACACTTCGTTGCAAGTTTTGGCCTCAGATTTGTTTTTGCAAATTACGAGTAATAAATAAATTCCTGAATATCAGTTATCCACATAGGTGATATCGTTTCTCCTTGTTGCCATATCCTATGGTAACAAGGAGAAAAAGTATTTATACCTTATTGGGTATATTAAGTGTATGTAAAGTAGTCGTAATGCTTTTTATTATGAAATTAATTTGTTTGTTATTAATCTATTACATGTGTTAAAACTATAGTATTGGCTATATATATAATAATAGTTAAAACTATATATTAGTATATTGCTCAAATAATATTCTCAAAAATATATTCTCATATATCTTCTATTATAGTCAATTTATTTTCTACCTTTGCAAAAAAGGTAATCTATAAGAAAGGATATGAAAGTTGTATCAATCATAGGACAGAAGGGTGGTTGTGGAAA